>CAZQHD010000008.1:17311-30452 GCA_964593295.1 uncultured Thermotogae bacterium
ATCTCGTCCAGCAGGATGACCTGGTACGGCCTTCGGCGTACAGCCTCGGTGAGCTGTCCTCCCTCTTCGTATCCGACGTAGCCCGGAGGAGATCCGATCAGCCGCGCCACGGCATGCCGCTCCATGTACTCTGACATGTCGATTCGAAGCAGCGCGTGGTCGGATCCGAACAAGAAGGAGGCCAATGCCTTGGCCAGCTCAGTCTTCCCCACGCCGGTCGGCCCGAGAAAGAGGAACGTTCCGATCGGACGACGAGGATCCGACAGCCCCGCCCGAGAGTGGCGCACTGCCTGAGCCACGGCGTGAACTCCTTCTTCCTGGTCGATGACGCGGGACTGCAGTACCTCTTCCATGTCGATCAGCTTGGTTCTCTCTTCTTCGAGCATGCGCTCGGCGGGGATCCCGGTCCACTGGGACACGAGGCCTGCGATCTCGTCGGCGGTCACGATGTCGCCCGAGGCATCCACCCGCAAGCGGCTTGCCGCTTCGTCCACGAGGTCGAGTGCCTTGTCGGGCAGAAAACGCTCTGCGATGTAGCGCTCCGAGAGCCGCGCGGCCGCGACCAGCGCATCATCCGAGATGCTGATCTGATGATGTTCCTGCAGTTTCTCACGCAGTCCTTCCAGGATTCTCACCGTCTCATCGATGGTGGGCTCACCCACGTAGACTTTCTGGAACCTGCGCTCGAACGCGGAGTCCTTCTCGATGTGTTCTCGGTATTCGTCCAGCGTGGTGGCGCCGATGATCTGGAACTTCCCGCGGGATAGCGGCTCCTTGAGCATGTTCGACGCATCGATGGCCCCCTCGGCCGCCCCGGCGCCGACGAGGGTGTGAAGCTCGTCCACAAACAGGATTGTCTCGCCCGCTTGCGCCTCGATCTCCTTGACCACTGCCTTCAGGCGGTCCTCGAACTCTCCGCGGAACTTCGATCCGGCCACCATGGAGGCGATGTCCAGCGACACGATCTCCTTGCCCTTCAGTGTGTCCGCTACGTCCTGGGCCACCATGCGTTGGGCCAATCCCTCGACCACCGCAGTCTTGCCGACCCCCGGTTCTCCGATGAGTACGGGGTTGTTCTTCCGGCGCCGTGAGAGGATCTGCACCATGCGCTGGATCTCCGCCTCTCGGCCGATCACGGGATCGAGTTCATGGCGCCTGGCCATCTCCGTGAGGTTGGTGGAGTACTTCTTGAGGATCTGATAGCGCTCCTCGGAGTCACGATCGGTCAGCCGCTGTTCACCACGCACCTCGCGCAGCGAGCTGTAGATCGCCTCGGGGGTGATCTGGTGCCTGCCGAGGATCCGTCGGATCTGCGGATCGGTGGAGCGGCTCAACGCCAAGAGCAGATGGTCGGTGCCGATGAACTCATCATGGAGACGATCGGCCTCCATCTGTGCTGCTTGGACGACCGCGTCCAGCCTCGGGGTGATGTAGATCTGACCGGCGACCTGACCGATGACCGACGGCTTGTCGCTGAGCAGGTTGTCCAGATCCTTGCTTAGCGTCTCCAGGTTGATTCCCATGCCCTGAAGGATCTGGCGGCCGACCCCCTCTTTGCGCACCAACACCATGGCGATGTGTTCCACATCGAGCTGGTTGTGTTTGTAGTGCGTGAGCAGGTCCTGTGCCTCCCGGAACAGCTCTTGCGCTCCCTCGGTCATCTTGTCAAATCGAATCATGGTCACCTCAATTAGCAGTCGACGAGTAAGACTGCTAACACGAAGTGTAGCGAGCTAGGAGTTCGGAGTCAAGCAGCCTTCTTCCGGGCGCAACGGCGATGGCACACGTCCGACGTGCTAGGGGAGGAAGCGACGAACGCAAAGGTGGGGCAGGAGATTCAAGGTTCAAGCAGACCGCGGAGTGGTCACGAGTTCGTTGGCGTCGCTGGGCTCATAGAGCTCGTAGGGACGAAGGTGTTCTGCAAGCCTTTGCGAGGAAGAGCTCGACCACGAAGGACACGAAGACCACGAAAACCACGAAGAACGGCACGGAAAGGGGAAGACGGAACCTTGTCGTTCGCCCCTTGAACCTCGCGTCCTGTACTTTGAGCCTTGCCCTTTGCGCCTCCCTCCCCGCGTCCTCCTCGCATGGACACGCTCCGCGTGGAGCGGTAGAGTTGTTCGCAACGGCGACATGAACGAGAAGGAGGACAGATGTCTGTTCCCACACGCGACGAAGCCCTGGCCCTGCTGACCGAGTACAACCAGAGCGAGCGTTTGATCCACCACGCTCTGGCCGTGGAGGCGGTCATGCGGTTCATGGCTCGAAAGCATGCCGAAGACGAGGAGAAATGGGGAGTCATTGGGCTGGTCCACGATCTGGACTACGAGCAGTTTCCTGACCAGCACTGCACGCAGACCGAAGCCATACTCCGCGGACGAGACTGGCCGGAGGAGTACATCCACGCTGTGTTGTCCCATGGTTGGGGGCTCTGCACGGAAGTGGAACCTGTACACACGATGGAGAAGGTCCTGTTCGCCATCGATGAGCTGACCGGGCTGGTGATCGCCTGTGCGCTGGTGCGCCCGTCCCGGAGCCTTCACGATCTGACCGCAAGGTCGGTGAATAAGAAGTGGAAGGACAAGTCGTTCGCTGCCGGCGCGGACCGCGACGTGATCCAGAAAGGTGTGGAGATGCTCGGTGTGGAGCGGGGGGATCTGATCAGCGATGTGATCGAAGCCTTGCGCGAGATCGCCTCGGTTTTGGGGTTGGACGGATCGTCGGCCACCGACGCGTAGCGAAGAAAGGAATCGTATGTCAAAGAAGACCTATGCACAGGGACGATGGGATCTGGCCGATCTGATTGCCGCGCCGACCGGGCCGGCGATGGAGGACGTGTTCAACCAGCTGAATCAAGCCGTGGAGGATGTCGAGAGGTTTCGTGAGGTCCTCTCGGAAGCCATCGAACGGGAGACCTTCCAGCAGATGCTGACTGCGGCTGAGCGAGTGGGCTATCTCATGCGACAGCTTAGCGGGTACGCCACCCTGTGGCTGTCTGAGCTGACCTCCGATGCCGATGCGCTCGCGTTGAGGGGGCGAGTCGACAAGGAGCTGGCCTCGGCACGGAACCGAACGCTGTTCTTCGAGCTCTGGTGGAAAGCACTGGATGAAGAGAGCGCGGATCGTCTCGTGGAGCACAGCGGGGACTTACGGTACTATCTGGAGTCACTGCGGCGATTCTCCCCGTACACGCTGTCCGAGGCCGAGGAGAAGATCGTCAACGTCAAGGACGTCCACGGGCTGAACGGCCATCTCACCCTGTACGACATGATGACCAACGCCTATACCTATGACGTGGAGCTGGAAGGAGAGACGAAGACGGTGACCCGCACCGAGGCGGCGGTGATGGCGCGAGATCCGGACCCGGCCGTTCGCGAGGCCGCCTACCGCGCGTTGAACAAGGTCTATGCCACCCACGGGCATGTGCTGGGACAGCTCTACTCCTACGTGGTCGGCGACTGGAACGCGGAGCACGTCGGGCTGCGCGGCATGCCCAGCGCAATCTCCGCCCGCAACCTGATCAACGATCTTCCGGACGTGGTGGTGGATGCGCTGCTGTCCTCGTGCCGCAAGAACGCCGGCATCTATCACCGTTACTTCCAACTGAAGGCTCAGTGGGTCGGCATGGAGAAGCTCAGACGCTACGACGTGTACGCGCCGGTGGGGGTGGAGAGTCCGCGTATTCCCTTCGCGGAGGGCGTGGCCGTGGTGATGGATACGCTGCGATCGTTCTCGCCGCGGATGGCCGAGCTGGCCGAGCGGGTGATCGCCGAGAACCATCTGGATGCCGAGGTCCGAGCCGGCAAAGACACAGGCGCCTTCTGCTACGGTGTGGTGCCGGACAAGACGCCATGGGTCCTGGTGAACTACAACGGCCGTCGCGACGATGTGTCCACGCTGGGACACGAGTTGGGGCACGCCATCCACGCCATGCTGGCGGAAGGGCACTCGCCGATGACGTTCCGATCCTCTCTACCGCTGGCCGAAACGGCGTCCAACTTTGTGGAGATCCTTCTTCTCCAGCGGTGGCTGTCCGAGGAAGAGGACTCCGTGGCACGGCGTTCGCTGCTGGCCAAGTTTGTGGATGACTCGTACGCCTCGATTCTACGTCAGTCCTATTTTGTTCTGTTCGAGCGGGAGGCCCACCGCATGATCGAAGGGGAAGGGGCCACCGTGGAACGGTTGGCGTCCACGTACCTGGAGAACCTACAGGACCAGTTCGGCGACTCGGTGGCGTTGTCCGACGACTTCCGATGGGAGTGGACGAGCATTCCGCACAACTACCACGTGCCCTTCTACTGCTATGCGTATGCGTTCGGCCTTCTTTTGGTCCTGTCCATGTACCGCGAGTATCAGCAGGATCCTGCCGCGTTCGTGCCCAAGTACGTTCGCATCCTCTCCCACGGAGGCTCGATGGCGCCGATCGATATCCTGGATGAGGCGGGCGTGAACATCCGAGACGAGGCATTCTGGCAGGGAGGGTTCGACGTGATCTCCGAGATGATCGACGAGCTGGAGACGCTCTCGCGGGACACCGCGTAGCATTGTGAGATCGATGCACAGACCCCAAAGAGCCGTGATTCGGAGGAGAGTGTGACCGCTGCGCCGGTCTGGACCCTCCCGTTTCTGTGGATCCTGATCGCTCTCGTAGCGAGAGTCGGAACCCTCCCGACCGCGATGATCGGGGTGACCGTGGTCGAAGGGCTCTTCGTGTCCGGGTACGTGATCCTGCGTTCGCGGCGAGACCCCACAGCCGTTCAGCCGGTGGCCAGGCTTCTGCCGCTGCTTCCCGGCCACCTGCTGGTTCTGCTCATGCTCGCCTTATTGGACTCCCCCGGGATGCTTGCGTGGCTGTGGACGCTGGTCCCCGCGGCCACGGTGGCCTACGACATCGTGGGGCGGTGCGCGGCGCTCTCGGGCAAGCAACGCATGTCGATCTCAATGATCCTCTACGGTATACTGTGGGGCGATCTCCTCTTCCTGTTGGAGAGGGCCGTGATCTTGCATCGGGGCATCCAGGGAACCGGGGAAATCGTGATTGCTGCAGCCTTCGGCTTGCTCGGAGCGCTTTTCCTGTGGGTGGGTGCTGTCCGACACTGGAGTGTTGCCAAGGAGTGATGTAATGAACAAGTGGGCAGTTCTCTTTCTGTGTGTTCTTCTGTTTGGGATCGGACTGGTGTCCGTGGCCCAGGAGGTCAGCGGCGAACCGACCGAAGCACCTCCCGCGATGGGGAGCAGTTGGATCTCGATGCTCATGCTCTTCGCCGTATTCGGGGCCATCTTCTACTTCATGCTCATCCGACCCCAGCGGAAGCGGCAGACGAAGATGAATGAGCTGATCGGTGGGCTGAAGCGAGGAGACTTGGTGGTCACCGCGGGCGGTATCTACGGGGAGATCGACTCTCTCGGGGATACTGCGGCGGTCCTCACGCTTGAGGACGGGGCCAAGCTGAAGGTCGCGAAGACCAGTATCGTGCAGAAGAGGGAAAAGTAAGGGAGATTGCATGGCACAGCATCATCATCTCACACGAAATGACTGGATTCGTATCGGCGTCGTTCTGGCCGTCTTCGTTGCCGGACTGATCTTCGTCTACCCCTTCTGGCCGCTGGGCGATGTGGTGCAGCTCGGGCTCGATCTGCAAGGCGGCGTGCGCATGGTGCTGGAGCCCGATCCGGATCAGGAGATCGTGGGAACCGGTCGAACGTACGCCCAGCTGAACGACAGCGAGAGACGAGATGCCTTGGACCAGGTCAAGTCGATCCTCGACAACCGAGTCGATCAGTACGGCGTGGTCAACCCGGAGATCCGCATCTTCGGCGGTGACAGCATCCTGGTGAACCTGCCGGGCACCACCGATCCCGAGGACGCACGCCAGCTGATCGGGCAGACAGCCATGCTTGAGTTTCGACGGGTCATTGAAGTAGGACAGGGTCCTCTTGACGAGTTGCGACCCACCTCCACGCTTCAGGAGCTGTTGCGCGATCGAAACGGCGTCCCGTACATTGTGGAGCGCGAGTCAGTTCTCACCGGGGCGGCACTGGCCAATGCCCGCGTGGGCACGAGAACGGATCTGCAGGCCGCAGGTCGCTTCTTCATCGGGCTGGAGTTCAACCAGGAAGGGGCGCAGCGGTTCGCCACCGTGCTGACCCGGATGGAGGTCGACGATCTGCTGGCGATCGTGTTGGACGGGGTCGTCTACAGCGCACCGGCCATCTCGGAGTCGATCAAGACCGCAGCCGCCCAAGGATGGCGGAGCATCGTGGATTCCACGACGATCACCGGACGGTTTACCCAGGAGGAGGCGAGTATTCTCGCGATCGCGCTGCGCGCCGGAGCTCTTCCGGTGAGCATCCGCATCGCCGAGGAGACCACCGTGGGACCGACCCTCGGGGCCGACTCGATCCGCCGCGGGATGATGACCATCGTCATCGGCTTCTTTCTCATCCTGATCTACATGGTCATCTTCTATCGGGTGATGGGTTTGGTGGCGAACATCGCGCTGATCTTCAATATGCTCATCGTCTTTGCCGCGCTGAACCTGTTCGGTGCTGTGCTGACGCTGCCGGGAATCGCCGGCATCATCCTGACGATCGGCATGACGGTGGACGCCAACGTGATCATCTTCGAGCGGGTCAAGGAAGAGCGTCGGGCCGGCAAGTCGCCGTTGGCGGCGGTTCGCTCGGGGTTTGAGAAGTCCCTCTCCACGTTGATGGACGCGAACATCACCACGCTGATCACCTCATTCGTCCTGCTGCTGCTGGGAACCGGACCGATCCGAGGGTTTGCGGTGACGCTGGGCATCGGGGTCGTGGGAAGCCTGTTCTGTGCGTTGGTAGCGAGCCGGCTTCTGTTGGAGAAGGCGGGGTTCTCGTCGTACATTCCCGCAAGGGTTACGACTCAGCTGTAGCTGCCGCTGCGGTCAGAATCAACTGCATCAGCGCATCGGCGGGGGCGATCTGTCCCTGCTTGATGCGCTGATCGCAGATCACGCCGGCGTGCATTGTCCGCGCCAGCGCATCGAGCGACCTTCCCCTTGCCTGTTCGATCAGTCGTCGGCAGAGCCACGCTTGCATCCCCATCATGGAGGCAATCTCCGACGGTGGGAGACGGTGGTCGATCAGCAGTCGAACCATGACCAGGCGGGCGAAATGCCGAACCACTCCGGAGACGATCCGGCCGGCATCCTCACGGAGTCCTTCCAGTTCCTGCAAAGCCGCGGCGAGCTGTCCCTCGCCCAATCGATCGTAGAGCGGGAAGACCGTTGCCTCTGCGTGGTTGAAACACATCCGACGCGCCTCCGACTCGGATACCGCTTCGCCGAGGCCCAACGTGCGCAGCTTCTCCAACTCCTGGTGAAGGGACCACAGATCGTTGCCGCAGGCGGCGGTCAGGATGCGTGAGACGTTGGTCGATAGGGCCAGCCCGGACGCCTCGATCATCTCGCGAGCCACCCGCTGCAGCGCCTGTCCCTTGGGTGTAGGCAGGCTGACCCGTGCGTCCGGGGTCTTGCCCAGGAGTTTCGCCACCGGATGTGTTGCCCGAAGCGACTCCGCCAACAGCGAAACGAAGGTTCCATCAGGGATCGCTTTCTGCAAGGCGCTCGCTAGGGCAGCCCCGGCGCGAACGGCCTCTACGCGGCGCAAGACGAAGTGTCGGTCGTTTGAGAACAAAGGACGGGCGCGCAGCTCGACCTCCAGCGCCGCGACGTCCATCTCGTCGGCGAACAGGGCGATCCGTTCCATCTGCGGGTGTTGCTCCCGCAATGCCCGGTCGCGTGCCGCCAGGGCGCGGTCGCACAAGTACGAATCGCCCATGAACAGGCGAAGCTGCGGCTCGGGCATCGACACACCTCGATCGTTGGATGACCCCATGGTAGTGCTCGTGGCCTGGATCAGCAACGCGGATCCCGTGGACAGACACGAGCCGATGCGCTATACCTATCCACACCGTGACCTCCGTAACCGTGTACACCGATGGTGCCTGCAGTGGAAACCCCGGACCTGGGGGCTGGGGCGCCGTGTTGATCAGTGGAGCGCTGCGCAAGGAGATCTCCGGCGGAGAGCTCAACACCACCAACAATCGGATGGAACTTCTGGCCGCCATCGCCGCCCTCCGCGAGCTGAAGTCGCCGTGCGACGTGGACCTGTACACGGACTCCAAGTACGTCAAACAGGGGATCACCGAGTGGATTCAGCGGTGGAAGGCGCAAGGCTGGAAGCGTCGCTCGGGCAAGCGTCTGTTGCCGGTGAAGAACGAAGACCTATGGCGCACACTGGATGAGCTGGCGGCGAAGCATCATGTTTCGTTTCACTGGGTGGAAGGACACGCCGGGAACGCCGAGAACGAACGGGCAGATGCGCTGGCGCGTGCCGCCATTCCCTTGGTCAAGACCTAGCTGGGGGATGAGCCTCCCGGCTCCACCCGTCAGGAGAAGCAACCCAGCGGACAGTCCGTGATCCGTACCTCTGCGAGGGTGGCAGCTGCGCCGACCAGCAGTCGTGGGATGCCCAGACGATCTGCCAGGCACCACGCCTCTTGGCAGGAAAGCGTTCCCGTCTTCGCCGCGAGGTCGAGGGCCGTCTGTACACCCGGTGGGACGCACCGACAGATCCCAGTGAGGCGTTTCTCGCCGAACGACTCATACCCGAACAACCCCAACTGACAGAAACCGACGCGGACACCGGACTGTGCAAGCTTCTCTACGATCGCGCGGGGGTCCTCGCCCCGGTGTGCACCGACACGGAATGCCACCGCGCAGGGCAGGCGATCAGCCATGAGAGAGACTTCGTCTTTGTTCATGAGACCTCCGCAGGAGTATACCCTGCTGGGGTCGGTTGTTATCATCGGGTATCCTTCCTCCCGCTGAAACGTCCGCAGTCGGGCAAGGGAGGAAACAGAATATGATCTGGATGGGCTTTCTGCTATCGGTGGCGCTGCTGATTCTGGTGTCGCGGCGGGATCTGGCGCTGGGGATGGCCGTGGCGGCAGGGGTACTTGCCCTGTTCACCCACACGTGGAGCTCATTCGGTCACGCCCTCTGGACCACTGTAGCCAGCCCGTCGGTGCTCCTGCTGTCGCTGGTGGTGGGAGCGATTCCCCTGATCGGGGGCGTTATGCAGGCATCCGGGGAGATGGACCGGCTGGTGGACAACCTGCGCATGGGAATCCGACCGTTCCTGGCGTTGAGCCCGGCATTGCTCGGGATGCTTCCCATGCCGGGCGGTGCGCTGCTGTCGGCCCCGCTGGTTGAGCGTGGTGCCGGGGGCGCACCGCCCGACATCAAGGCGGCGGCCAACATCTGGTTTCGGCATGTGATGTTGCTGATCTACCCTTTGGGGGCGGAGTTCATCGCCTCGGCCAAAGTGGCGCAGTTGGATGTCTACTCGGTGATCCCCTACCTGATGCCGACCTTTCTGCTGATGGTTCTTCTGGGATACATCTTCCTTCTCCGACGTGTCAGCGGGCGGCTGCCCAACAGCGGACCGTTCGCTCTCCGAGGCCTGCTCATCCCCCTGGGCATCATCCTGGCGGCGCCGGTGCTGGACTTCCTGCTCAAGCGTTCAGTGGAGCTTCCCTACACCGAGATCGGAACAGCGGCCGGGGTCGTGTTGAGCCTGGTGTTGGCGATCGGGATCGGCAGGATGGGCCTCACGCATCTGGGACGGATCGCGCGCAAGGCAGCCCCGTGGAAGTACATGCTGATCATTCTCGCCATGTTCGCGTTTCTGAACACGTTCCGTGCTTCGGGGGTGCCCGAGCAGATCCAGGCGTTGTCCCTATCTCCAGTGTTGTTGTGCGTGGTGATCGCCACGCTGCTGGGGCTGATCACCGGGCGCATGCAGGCGCCGATGTCGATCATCATCCCCATCTACATGACCACATACGGTCCCATGTCCGGTACCGTGTTCGCGATCACCTACTTCTCCGTATTCCTCGGCTTCATCCTCACCCCGGTGCATCCCTGCATCTCCGTCTCGCTGCAGTACTTCAAGACCTCTTTGCATGACTTCCTGAAGCAGGCGGCGGTTCCCGCGGCGGTGGCCTGGGTGATCACGCTGTTGGTGGCCCTATTCGTCTTCTAGGGTCTCGCGTTGGACGTACAAGGTCTGCGTCGGGTAGGCGAACTCGATGCCGCGCTCGGCGAACGCCTGCATGATGCCGAGGTTGATCGTCTGCTGCGCGTCCATGTAGGTGTTGAAGTCCGGCTTCAGTACGTAGAAGACTGTCTCGAATAGCAGGGCGAAGTCTCCGAACGCCTTGAAGTGACTGCGGTCGAACCGCGTCTCGGGTGTCTCTTCGACGATCTCGCGGATGAGCCCCGGAATCTCCTGGACGGCTTCATGGGACGTCTGGTAGGTGACGCCGACCGAGAACACGATCCTGCGCTCGAACATCCGCTTGAAGTTCCGCACTCGGCTGGAGAGCAGGTCGCTGTTGGAGAAGATGATCTGCTCTCCGGTCAGGCTGCGGACCCGGGTTGTCTTCAGGCCGATACGCTCTACCGTGCCCAGCTGATCCCCGACGATGATGAAGTCCCCGATCACGAATGGCTTGTCCACGATGATCGACACGGACGCGAACAGGTCGGAGAGAATGTTCTGGACCGCCAGCGCGATGGCGATACCGCCGATTCCCACTCCGGCGATGATGGCGGTGACGTCCATGAACGTGTCCAGGGCCGCGAGCAGCACCACCGACCAGATGACGATCTTGGTCACAAACCCCAGCGCAGACATGGTCGTGGCCGTGGCGGCATCCTCGGTCAACTTCTTCTGGACGCTGCGCCGGATCCAGTACCCCACCAGCGCGTTGCCCCAGTAGCCGATCTGAAGGAGCAACACAACGATGAGTACGCTACGCACCGCACTGTAGGCGGCATCCGGTAGGTCCAGAACCAGGGACCCGAAGTAGATCGAGATGATGACGATGAACAGAGACTTCGTCTTGTCGAGCAGTTCCACGATCAAGTCGTCCAGTTGGGTGGGTGTTTTGACCGCGACGGCGTGAAGGCGTCGGACGAGCTGCCACAACGTGAGTCGAAGGAGCCCTGCGATCGCCAGCACGATGCCTACGGCCATCGCCCAATGCCACACCAAGTTGCCGAGAACCTCCGTCATCAGAATGTCCATGCGTCCTCCCCGAGACCGTTGGCCCATTGTGAGCAACGACGGCGATTGCTTCAACAAAGGCGGTCGTCTCCCAAGGCCGCACGGTCTCTTCTGGCCGTACGCAGGCCCGGATTCCCCCCTTCACATGCCCACGGCAGAGGTGATCGGTGTCATCTGTCGATGTCAGAGTTAGGACACGTGTCTCAACTGACTATCGGTACGATGGAGCCATGAAAGGGATCGAGGTTCTGTCGTTTGCGTCGGCGTTGCACGATACGAAGGCTCTGGAAGCGCTTCGATCGCGCTTGTTGGAGGAGGTTCGTACAGACGCTGATTTCCCGGTCGACGAGGTGAAGAAGCCCTCCGGGGACGGCCTGGCCGTGATCCTCGTGCTCACGGGCGGGGTGGAGCGTGACGTGCTCAAGGCTGCGGCTCAGCTTCCCTCTCCGTTGATCCTGTGGGCGCATCCCGGGCAGAACTCGCTGCCCGCATCGCTGGAGATCTTGGCGAGAATTCGACGCGACGGAGGCGAGGGGAGGATCCTGTTTGGGGGGGCCGAGCGCATCGTTCCTGAGCTTCGTCTCGAGCTGATGCTGTCTCGTACATGGAACGCCTTACGGTTTAGCCGGGTGGGGCTGATAGGTGAACCGTCGGAGTGGCTGATCGCCTCGGACGTGGACCCCGCGTTTCTGAAGGGGCGGCTCGCGGTCGAGCTGATCTCGGTGGACATTCAAGAGCTGATGAACCGAATCCGTGTCGCCGACGTGCCTCGCAAAGAGGTCACCGCGTTCACGCGTGGCGCAGAGGGAGTTCTCGGTCCGAAGCCGGACGAGGTGCGAGAAGCCATCGCCGTCTATCGGGGGCTCCGGTCGCTGGTCGACGAGCACCGACTGTCTGCGTGCAGCGTGCGATGCTTCGATCTGGTGACCGACATGCACACCACCGGGTGCTATGCCCTCTCGCGGCTGAACGACGAAGGCATTGCCGCCGGATGCGAAGGTGACCTTCAGACCCTGTTCTCCCTGTACATTGCGGCCCTTCTCTCCGAACGCGTGGCCTTCATGGGGAACATCGCCTCGGTGGATCCTGACGCTCGACGTGTGGGGCTCGCCCACTGTATGTGTCCGCTGTCCATGGCCATGCACTACAGCGTCTACAGCCACTTCGAGTCCGGGCTCGGTGTAGGGATCTCCGGCACCTTTCCCGAAGGCCAGTACACGCTGTTCCGGCTCGGCGGAGAGCGCCTGGACCATCTGTTCGTCCGTGAGGGAGAGCTGGAGAGCACCGAGTTTCGCAACGATCTGTGCCGCACCCAGCTGCAACTTCACGTGCACGAATCGGTCGACGAGATGCTGGAGAACCCCCTGGGAAACCACCACATCCTGATCCCCGGCCACCATCGCAAGGGCATCGAGCGATTCTTTCATCGTTATCTCAAGATATAGCCAGAGGAGCTCTTACGGGGGCCGTTCGCGGCGAGAAAGGTCGATCCTTCTTCCGCTGAGGATCCCCCCGGCGCGCTTGTCCACTTCGGAAGGGGCCGGTACCATGCGTGCAGGCAGGGCACCGCTTCGCCAAGGCGTGGTGTGGTTTGCCTTCGTGAACCGGCACAAGGACCCGTGGAGGTGACACCCGTTGGCCGAACGAAAGATGCAGATAGCGGCAGACAACGAAACCCGAAGAGGCCACTATGCAAACCTGGCGCTGATCTCGCACCGCAAAGAGGAGTTCATCATCGACTTCCTGATGATCGACCCCCAGACGCAGTCCCCCAATGGAGACCAGGCCACGCTGACCTCGCGCGTGATTGTCAACCCGGGGCACATGAAGCGTCTCTACCAGGCGATCGGGGAGAACATCCAGCGCTACGAGAAGAACTTCGGCAAGATCGTGCTTCCCCCCACCCTGGGCTAGCGGGCGGAACGCGAACGGCAGCGGCTCAGATCACGGGGGCGCGGAGCTGACGGCGGGTGGACCGTGGCCGAGCGAATCGAAAACAAAGGTCTGACCCCTCTGGGGGGGGGGAGAGAGA
>CAZQHD010000009.1:0-30212 GCA_964593295.1 uncultured Thermotogae bacterium
TAGAGCATCAGCTTCCCAAGCTGAGGGTCGCGGGTTCGAGTCCCGTTGCCCGCTTCTGGTTCAACGGGGATTGCGTTGCGCGGCGTGACGAAGGAGCGAGATGCAGCAATCACACGCAGGCAGAAGCCAGCTGTCGCTCGCTGCCCTGGAGGCGCGCGCTCAAGAGTGTACCCTGTGCCCCCTTTCACAGACCCGTTCCCATGTCGTTTTCGGAGAGGGCAACGCGTTGCTGCCCGTCATGTTTGTGGGGGAAGGGCCCGGCGATATTGAAGACCAGACCGGCCGGCCGTTTGTCGGTCCGGCGGGACAGAAGCTCGACGATGTGCTCTCCTCTGTGGAGATCCGACGAGAGGATGTGTACATCACCAACGTGGTCAAGTGTCGCCCGCCCGGGAACCGGGTTCCGTCGCGCGCGGAGATGGAGACTTGCTGCCCCTTTCTGGAATCACAGATTGCGTTGCTCAAACCCAATCTGATCGTTACGCTGGGGAACACCTCGACGCAGTGGCTGATGCCGGAGATCCCGGGGATCACAAAGTCTCACGGGAGCTTCTTCTCCTGGAGGGGGGAAGTGCAGATCTTCCCGATGTTCCATCCCAGCTATCTGCTGCGGAATCCGTCACGCGAGAAAGGGAGCCCCAAATACCTGACTTGGAAGGACATCCAGAAAGTGAGCCAGTGGATCCATGAGTATCGGCGAACACACAGCGAATGACGAAGCCCCGGTGCTCGTGGAACGAGCGTTGGCCGACGCGGAGGCCCTCCGCAAGCAAGGAGCATATGATCAAGCGGCATCTCTGCTTGCGCAAGCGCTTCGTCACGGCGTTCGCGAGGAGATGGTGTACTACCGATTGGGCAATGTCCTGGTGGACGCGGGAGATTTGGAGAAGGCGGAGATGGCGTACGAGAAGGCACTTGCGGTCGATCCTCAGTTTGCCAACGCCCTGCACAATCTGGCGGTGGTGTACCGCCGACAGCGAAGAATGTCGCTGTACGTGAAGACATACAAGCAGTCGCAACGAATGCAGGCGGGGCGAACCGATCGCAAGAAGAGCGGTGTCCGTGGCCCGCTGGGGACGCACAGCATGCGGGGGCAGTCTCGGAGTGTGTCGCTCTGGGGCGCTTTGGCGATCCTGCTGATCGGTGTTGTCGTGTGGCTGCTGTATCTCCGCTGAGTTCTCCGCGTTCGTCGGCAAGGAACGCAGCGTTTGACGCCCTTTGAGGGATTCCGTATAGTCTGACGATACGAGTCAACCGACCTCAAGGGTCTAGGTTGTATGCCAAAGAGAGGAATCCCTTGTCCAAGAAACGGATCTATGAGATCGCTCGCGAGCTTGATGTTACCAGCAAGGATCTGATTGCGAAGCTGGAGGAGATGGGAATGCCTGGGCTCAAGGCGGCAAACTCCGTCGAAGAAGAAGAGTACGATCTGATTCTCCACCTCTATCGAAGTGACGAGAAGGAACGATCGTCTGCTGCGCCGTCTCTGTCGAAAGAAGATCCGGCGCCTGCTGCCCCGGTTGCGAAAGCGACGGAGGCGAAACGAGCACCTTCGTCATCGGCACCGAAAGCAGGAACGCATAGGCCTCCCATTGTTTCTGTCCTTGGGCACATCGATCATGGGAAGACGACACTGTTGGACGCCATTCGCAAGTCCCATCTGGTCTCGAAAGAAGCAGGCGGTATCACGCAGGGGATCGCTGCCTATCAAGCACAGATCCACGGCCGGCGGATCACATTCATCGACACCCCCGGCCACAAGGCGTTCACCGGCATGCGGGCTCGGGGTGCACAGGTCACGGACATCGCGATTCTCGTGGTTGCTGCAGATGATGGAGTCATGGCGCAAACCGTCGAAGCGATCGACCACATCAAGGCTGCTGGGATTCCGATCATCGTTGCCATCAACAAGATCGACAAGTCGAATGCCGACATCGGACGGGTCATCAACGATCTCGCCCAGCACGGATTGATGCCGGAAGCATGGGGGGGGGACACGATCAGCGTGGAGGTCTCTGCGCTGGAGTCGAAGAACATCGATGAGCTTCTGGAGATGATCCTGTTGGTGGCGGAGATGAGTGACCTTCGGGCCGACCCGGAGAACGAGGTCGAGGCGGTCATCATCGAATCGCATGTTGATGTAGGGCAGGGGGCCGTGGCGACTGCGGTCGTCCGCGACGGAACGTTGCGTACCAAGCAATGGGCGGTGGCGGGCGGTGCTCAAGGCAGAATCAAGGCCCTGCTGGACGAACGAGGCAAGCGGGTCGATCAGGCGAGACCGGGTGAGTCGGTGGCGATCGTTGGCTTCTCGGACGCGCCGGAGGTGGGAGCGAGCGTCGAGATTGTCAAGAGCCAGTCAGATGCCAGGAAGCGGGCTCAGAAGCACGGGCAGGATCAGAAGGCCGCGCCGCCGCCGCGCCGCCGCTCTCTCGATGACCTCTTCTCGACGGAGGAAGAAGCCGCCAAACTCAAGGTCATCCTCAAGGCCGCGACGACAGGGGGATTGGAGGCGGCAAGAAGGGAGATCTCCTCGCTTTCCGTTGACGGAGTGGAGATGGAGGTCCTGTCTTCCGGCGTAGGGGCGATCTCTGAGTCGGATGTGGTCCTGGCGTCCACGGTCTCCGAGGAATGCCTGGTCGTGGGGTTCGGTGTTGCAGCGGACGGGAAAGCGATGAAACTGGCGGAACGTCAGAACGTCGCGGTCTTCCTCTACGAAATCATCTACGATATGGTCGATGAGATCGAGAGCGCACTCAAACGCCAGCTGGGCCCATTGTACCAAGAGGTCTCGCTGGGCGTGGCGGAGGTGCGAAACCTGTTCAAGGCTCCTGCCGGGGTGATCGCGGGTTGCTATGTGATCGAGGGCCGAGTGGAGCGAAGAGGACGAATCCGTGTGCTTCGAGAGGGCGCTACGGTGTTCGAGGGGGAGATTGCCTCGCTGCGTCGGTTCGACGACGACGTTCGAGAGGTGCAGTCCGGACGGGAGTGCGGATTGCGGCTGCGCGACTTCAACGATGTGCGGATTGGGGATCGCCTAGAGGTCTTCGTGCTGGAAGAGGTGCCGCGCTGAGGCGCCCATGAAAGCCGGATTCCTTACCCTGCGGTTTCGCCTATTTGGTGTCGAATCCATTAAGCAGAAACGGTCCATCGTGAAACACCTTCTTGCGGAGATCGATCGTCATGGACCTTCGTTTGCCGCCTGCGAAGCGGACGACCAAGACAACATCCATGCGATGACTGTTCGTGTGGCACACGTCTCCAATGATCCGAGATTCTCCGACTCGGCCTTGCGGAGGCTTCTTGCGAGGTTGGAGCGGGGAGACGGGCGTGAGGTGGAACAGGCTGACGTGGAGATTCTATGACCGACCGTCGGAAACTGGCTCGACTCCAGGAAGAGATCCAGCGTGTTCTTGCCGAGATCGTCGAGTTCGAAAGCCGTGACCCTGTCGTTCGTGCTGCGTTTCCGACCGTGATGGATGTCCGGCTATCCGTAGATGCTCGACACGCCAAGGTCTACGTTGCCTTGGGTGCTCCGGCCGATGCGGATGAGTTTCTCGGGGCTCTGATTCGGGATCAAGGGTTCTACCGAAGCGAGCTTGCGCAACGGCTCACGCTACGACACACGCCGGAGATTCGGTTCGTGGTGGACCGAACCGTGGAGCGGTCTTTGCGTCTCGAACAGCTGCTTCGTGAAGACGATGCCGACAGGCGATAGCCGATGGATGGCTGTCCGACGTTGATTGGCGAACCTCCTACGCGAAAGGAACACCGATGAACCATGATCTCACCATTGCGCGCTCGGTGAAACCTCTGCCGATCGATCGAATCGCGACCTCCCTCGGTCTGACGCCTGACGAGCTGTGGCTGTACGGCGCCACGAAGGCCAAGGTGCTGGCCTCGGCTCTGGAGCCGCGCCGTGCCGAGAAGGACGGCAAGTATGTCGATGTGACCGCGATCACACCCACGCCGATGGGAGAGGGCAAGACGACGACCACGGTGGGTCTGGTGCAAGGGCTGGCCAAGCGGGGGCACCGTGTCATGGGGTGTATTCGACAGCCCTCTCAAGGCCCTACCTTCGGGATCAAGGGAGGAGCCGCGGGCGGGGGATACGCGCAGGTGATCCCTATGGAGGAGTTCAATCTTCATCTGACCGGCGACATGCACGCGATCACCGCGGCCCATAACTTGACTGCTGCCGCACTGGATGCGAGAGTGTTCCACGAACGAGGCCTCTCGGCTGATCAGCTCACTGCTCGTGGCTTGGAGCGATTGGATATCGATCCGGAGCAAGTGATGTGGCGTCGGGTGCTCGACGTGAACGATCGAGCGTTACGAAATGTGCGAGTCGGCTTGGGGGGCAAGGCGGACGGGATCCCGCGCGACTCCGGGTTCGACATCACCGCAGCGTCCGAGCTGATGGCCTGCCTTGCGTTGGCTGATGGCTTGAAGGATCTGCGGTCTCGGATCGGACGGATCGTCATTGGATACGCAAGGAACGGCGCCCCGGTAACCGCAGAAGATCTCGGGGTGGCGGGAGCTGCCGCGGTGCTGATGAAGGACACTGTCCACCCGACGCTGATGCAGACGATGGAAGGGCAGGGCGTGTTCGTGCATGCAGGGCCGTTTGCCAACATCGCGCACGGGAACTCGTCGATCATCGCGGACAGGATTGCGTTGAAGCTTGCAGATGTCGTCGTGACGGAGTCGGGGTTCGGAGCTGACATCGGCATGGAGAAGTTCTTCCACATCAAGTGTCGGGCCAGCGGCCTCATGCCCGATGCGGTGGTTCTGGTGGCGACGGTCCGATCGATCAAACTGCACGGAGGCGGCCCGACGTTCTCTGCGGGCAGACCCATTCCGGAAGCTTACTGTCAGGAGCAGTTGGACTGGGTCAGGGCTGGGTGCGCGAACGTGATGCGGCATATCGAGATCGCGCGGTTGTTCGGGGTTCCCGTGGTGGTCGCAGTCAATCGATTTCCGACTGATACGGACGCGGAGGTGGAGATCATCCTCTCGCATGCGCGGGCTTCAGGGGCTCATGCCGCAGTGCAGGCAACCCATTGGGCTCACGGTGGAAGCGGCGCAGAGATGCTGGCAGATGTGGTGATGGATGCGTGCGAGACATCGTCGGAGCCTCAGTTCCTGTACCCGTTGGAGTGGCCACTTGTTCGCAAGATCGAGGCGATCGCCAGGCAGGTGTACGGCGCGGACGGCGTGGAGTTCTCGGGTCTTGCGCAGGACCAGCTCGCCCGCTTCGAGTCGTTGGGGTATGGGAGTCTCCCGATCTGCATGGCCAAGACTCCCCTGTCGATCTCGCACGACCCGAATTGGAAGGGTGTTCCGAGCGGGTATTTGCTGCCTGTTCGAGAGGTGAGAGCAAGCGTGGGGGCGGGTTTCATCTATCCGCTCTGCGGAGCCGTGCGCACCATGCCCGGCCTGCCGGTTCGTCCCGCCTTCATGGATGTGGATCTGGGGGAAGACGGAGAGGTGAGCGGGCTGAGCTGAGCGGGACCGTCACGGTCTTGTTCACGCAATCTCCTGCTGGGTATAGTTGATCCCACCATGGTCGAACGAGCCACCATCGCCTCCAGCGCCATCTATGCGCGACATCCGTTTGTACGTGAGATCCTTCTCCGTCTTCAGAAGGCCGGGTATGAAGCGGTGCTCGTCGGAGGAGTCGTTCGCGACGGCCTGCTGCACCAAGACGACCCTCGTGTTCCGTTTCCTCCTGAAGACATCGACATCGCCACCGCGGCTCTGCCGCAGGAGATCCGGGAGCTGTTTTCGGACTGCACAGTGCTCGGCGTTGGGGAGGAGTTCGGTGTGCTGCTTCTCGTTGCGCCGGACGGACAACGATACGAAGTAGCTACGTTTCGCGTGGAGTCGGAGTACGATGGACGCTGGCCGGGGAGGGTCCACCTCGTCCGGCAGCTCGCGGAGGACGTTCGCCGACGGGATCTGACGGTGAACGGTTTGGCGTGCGCCCTGGACGGAGAGGTGATCGATCTGGTGGGGGGCATCGAGGACCTACGTGCGCGCCGAATCCGTGCCATCGGCGATCCGGAGCAGAGGTTCCGGGAGGATGTCCTGCGTACGATGAGGGTGGTGCGCTTCGCTTGTCACATCAACGGGACGGTGGACGAGGCGACGGCGCAGGCAGTGAGGGCGTGTTCGGGCGAGATCCGTAGGGTGTCCGCCGAGCGCGTCGGAGAGGAGCTTCTGGGAATCCTGGGAACGCCGCGGGCTGCTCGAGGGGTTGGTCTTCTCGAGGAACTGGGATTGCTCTTGCACATTCTTCCAGAGTTGTCGGCGTGCGCAGGGGTTCCCCAACCGGAGGAGTACCATCCCGAAGGTGACGTCTTCGTTCATACCACGGCCGCACTGGCGGTGGCGGATGGTTTTGTGCGCACGCCGATCGTCAAGCTCGCAGTGGCGCTTCATGATATCGGGAAGCCGACGGCGTTGGAGCGCAATGAGTGGCGGAACATGGGAGGCCACTGTGCCATCGGTGCCTCCATGGCGCTTCAGATTGCGCGGCGGCTTCGCTTGAGCAAGGCGAGGTCTCAACACCTGCAGTTTCTGGTTAAGCAACACATGAGGATCGCCGACTTCCCCAAGATGAACCGAGGAAAGCAGATTCGGTTTCTCAGCGAATGCGAGCAACCTTCGCTGGTTCCGTCCGAAAGGTACGAACGTTTCTATGACGTACTGCGGGTCATGATCTCGGACTGCGAGGCCAGCGCACACCGCTCGTCCGGGTGGGCGCCTGTGCTTCAGGAGACCGTTCGCGTGATGGATCATGTCGAGAGGGTGTGCGGCCTCCAGAGGGCTCGAGAGATGGTGGATGGACATGATCTCCTGCGCCTTGGGCTTCCGCCTGGGCCGAAGGTGGGAGAGATTCTGACGCATCTTCATGATCGGATTCTCTCCGGACAGATCACCAATCGTTCGCAGGCGCTGGAGACGGCACATGGGATGATTTCTGAGCCGGATCCGGAAGACTGAGGGGACGTTCGGGAAAGCATCGAGGGACAATCGCCCTGTCCGTTTGGCGATCGATGGCGTAGGTTTCCTCTGCGGGCAGGCGCATCGGCTGCACGGGACTTGCAAACGGGGGGAAGATCAGAATGGCGACACCGCTTCACATTAGTCGAGATCTTCAACTCAGCCTGGAGGACTTGATTGGGCAGTGCATTGCCATTCTGGGTATACGGGGCTCCGGGAAATCAAACACCGCGGGGGTGATCTTCGAGGAGCTGCTTCAGAACAACTACCCCCTCTCCATCGTCGATCTGGAGGGAGAGTACTTCGGCTTGAAAGAGAAGTACGAGGTGCTCGTCGTTGGGACGGGGGATGCCGTCGAGATCGAGATTGACGCGAACTGCGCCGCCGAGATCGCACAGGTCAGCATGGAGCAGAACGTGCCGGTGGTTCTCGATCTGAGCGGGTTTCTTTCCGACGAGCGGACTGAGCTGCTCAAGGCCTATCTATCCAGCCTGTGGAATTTGGCAGGTGCGATGCGTAAGCCGTATATGATCGGGATCGAAGAGGCGCATGAGTTTATCCCTCAAGGGGTGAAAACCGAACTCAAGGAGATGATCGCGCGCATCGCCCTCCGCGGAAGGAAGCGGGGACTGGGCGGCATCGTGGTCTCGCAGCGTAGCGCCAAAGTGGACAAGGACGTGCTCAGCCAGGCCGGGATGCTGTTCCTGCATCGCGTGGTTCACGAGGTGGACATGCGAGTGTACAGCGAGCTACTCCCTTGGCGAAAAGGGGAGGTAAAAGAGATCATCAACGGACTTGACACCGGCGACTGCATCTACCTGAGCGGTGATCAGGTCCTCCCCATCTACGTGCGAGAGCGAACGACCTTCCACGCGGGATTCACGCCCACTCTAGGAGCCGTTCAGACCCCCGAGCTCAAGAGCGTCAGTGCATCGATCATCGAGACGATCGAACGAGCGCGCGGAGCGAAGGGGCCGATGTCACCGGCCCAGAAGATGGAGCACCGCATCGAGCAGCTGGAGCGTGTGTTGGAGAAAAAGGAGGCTCGGATCGGCGAGCTGGAGGATGTGGCCAGAACGCTCGGCTACATCAAATTGGAGGTCCCCCCGCTGGTCATGGGCGCGTGGGAGTCCGGCGAGGCGATCCACGGACAGGCATCCCCTGATCAAGCGCTTCCCGTTGTGGTGGCAAGGCGACGTCCTGCCCTCGACATCGCAGTGTCGGAGATCGACGGTGAACAGGAGCAGGAGCCTTCGGTCGAAGCCGACGGAGACTCGATGCAGGGGCGAGAGAAGCCGAACGACCTTCTTCCGCCGGCGGTATCCGAGCATATTGATCGCTGGGTAAACCGATGCGCGCGCGAACAGATTCTTCATCGGCGGGTATTGGCGTTCTTGGTGGAGCATGCGCCCGGCGCCTACTCCGCTCATCAGATCGCGGCCTGGACAAGATTCCCTCCAGGGCTCATCGAAGAGGAGCCGCCGATCGACCTGTTGCGGTCGGGATTGATTGAGCGAGAACGCCGAGCGGCTGGGACGTTGTATCGAAGCTCTGTTCGGTCGTTTGTGAACCGCGAGTTCAGAGTATTTCAACCGGATATCGGTGATCAGGGCCTCCACTTTGTGGCACAGATGCTCCGGCAGCGGCTGGCACGGATTGCCTGAATCCCCTTAAGCAGTAGCGATTCGCCCATTGTGATTGACCGGTGTCGGCATTTCTGCTATGGTTTGCTGTAAGGAGGCTCGGATGAAGATCAAGATCTCCGGCCGTCACACGGACACAAGCTCAGCGCTTCGGGAGTATGTCATCGAGAAGACCGAGGCGCTGAATCGTTTCTTCGATCGAATCGTCAGCGTGGATGTAGTTCTCTCTGTGGAGAAAGAGCGACGGATCGCCGACTTTCACGCGCACCTGGTCAACCGAAAGCGGATCAACGCGCACGAGGAGTCGTCAGACATGTATGCCTCGATCGACAAGGCGGTTGATCGGCTGAAGCGTCAGCTCGTGAAGTACAACGATCAGCTGAATCAGGTCAAGGAGCGACCGGTCGCAACGTCCGATGATGATGAGGCGCAGCCGGAGAGAAAGATCATCCGTACGGAAGCGTATTTTCAGAAGCCGATGGCTGTTGATGAAGCAGCCCTTCAGTTGGACGCGGTTGACCGAGAGTTCCTTGTGTTCGTCGACTCGGAAACTGATCAGATCGCGATCATCTATCGAAGAAAAGACGGGAATCTCGGGCTGATTGAGCCGAGACGATAACGGGGGCGGGGTCAGGTTTGGTCAGGGTACTGTCATTACTGTCGGGGAGTTTGGCCAGCCGTATAGCAACTAGGATGGTGGAACAGCACCCGGAGGTGTCTTCTCTTCATCTGTTGCACTTTCGGTCTCCATTCTCTCGAGAACAGGATGAGCTCCGTTCGCTGATCAAGAGCGAATGGCCCCATGCAACCTTCCGGACGCAGTCTGTGAAGAAAGAGTATCAAGACGTGATTGCCGTGTCCGAGGAGGGCGAGTTCTCGCTGCCGGAGAGTTGCCGACGGTGTCGTAGGATGCTTCTGTCGAAGGCGGGGCGGTACATGGATCGGGTGGGTGCGGAGTACCTTGTGCTCGGGGATACGGGGAACCGGCACGGCCTGACGGGGCAGGACACACTCACCATCGCGCGAGCTTACGGCCTTGAGGGTCGCGTACTCGTGCCGCTTCTGATGGAGGATCCTCTCGCTGTGCCTGAAGAAGTAGGGGCATGGTCTCTTGCCGCGCAGGATCTACGCGGCGGACTGCGGTGCGGACTCGAATCCACGATGCTGGGAACGCTTGCCCGGGTGCTGGGGATGCGCGAGTCTGATTCTATGGGCTCAGAGTCTCGGTGCAGACTGACAACGCCCGGTTTCGGGGATCGGGTGGCGTCGCTGTTCGCGGGGCATCCAGTGACGCTGAATGCTCTGTGCTTGCTTGACTTCCCGATGTACATGACGGGACATCCCGACCTTCAGATCGTGTTGGCGTTTGAAGAGCAGGAGAAGCGAGATCTTCAGAGCTATTTCCTTCCGCAGGACCTTCGACTGTACCCCGCGACACCTCACGGCCCGATGATGCTGCTTCGTACGGACTGGCAAGGGAAGAGCCTGTCGGAACGGGAAGAGATTGTGGAGCTGGCTGCCCGTCTGACGGCAACCCATGCTCGGTCGAACGGCGAGGGGCTGGTCCCGATCTACTGTCGGTTGGAGTGCGAGGAAGAGCGGCAACTGATCAACGTGCAGCCGTTCGTCTCGGTGGAGGTCGCCTACGAGACGTGCGGACTGGAACGGGTTCCGCTTGCTGTCCCGATGCAGGAAGGAATGATCGCTTGAAAAGCCGCCGGGCTCAGATATACTCATGCGTTGGTCGTCACGGGTGTCGAATGGACGCGGCGTGCGGGAAACATTGAGACAGCGGCAAGACGAGTATCCCCAATCACTGGCCGGGGATCGGGTTTTTGTTTTGTCCTGCCAAGAGGAACAGGAATCAAGACGCCTCGACCATCATAGCCATGAGTGCCCCGCGATGCAACATGCGACAGCGGGGAAGGTCGGATGAGTTCTGCTCGCGGGCGGCACCCTGAGCGACGGCCTCTGGAGATGGGTCAGGGAGAAGGATCCAATCAGCGGAGCACCAGACGGCGCGAGGGTACGGAGAGCGGCACAGGGAGAGGCGGATGGCATCGTTCCCAAGCCTTATGTTCCCAGACTCGTTGCGAGTGGCAACCTAGAGTGAGGTGAGAAGTGATTTCCGGTGACGATATCAAGCGCATCAAACTGCAGCTGGCTCCCCCGTCCGTGATTCTGAACTGGTCCCACGGCGAGATCACGGAGTCCGAGACGATCAACTACCGAACGCACAAGGCGGAGCGTGGAGGATTGTACGCCGAGGAGATCTTTGGGCCGGCAAACGACTACGAGTGTTCCTGTGGAAAGTACAAGGGGAAGAAGTACGAAGGGATCACCTGCGAGAAGTGCCATGTTCTTGTGACCGACTCAGCGGTGCGCCGTGTCAACATGGGGCACATTCAGCTTGCAAGCCCCGTGGTCCATTTCTGGTTTCTCAAGGGGGTCTCCAGCTTGCTAAGTCGCCTGCTGGGGATGAAGAAGCGTGAACTCCAGAGAATTGCGTACTACGAGACGGAGCCGATGGAAGAGGGGTTGTTCCTGGTCACGGCATCTGACTGCAAGGAGGTCCGCCCGGGCGAGAGCCTCTATGCTTCGGAGGTCGATGTCCTCTCTCGTGTCTTCGCGTTCGAGGTGGAACCGGCATACTACGTGGAGGATGCTCCGAGGGTGGCCGCGGAAGAGGCGGGACGTGTTACGATGGAGGAACGCCAACTCACAAGCGGAGAGAAGTTCCTCTCGCTTGTGATCGGTTCCACAGAGTATCCCATGGTCGGAGACGTTGATCTGCTCGTGGACGAGGGAGATGATGTCGACGAGGGAACCATTCTTGCGGAGCGCCCGGTGGGAGAACTGTGTTCCAAGACGTCCTTTGAGATGCTTCAGGACCGCTACGGACCGTCAATCGAGGGGGAAGTCCTCGATCGGGAAATCCTAGACAGCCTGATCTTCTTGGTGACTCGAATCAAGAATCCCGAGTTCCCGCTGGAGCTTGGGACTCACCTGTCGAACCTTGAGAAACGAGCGTACGAGAGGGTCTACCCGGATGGATTCGTCGCAGATACCGGGGCCGCAGGGCTCAAGGGTCTCCTTGAAGTCCTGAACATGGACGAATTGCATCGTACGTTGACCGAAGAACTGAACCGGGAAACCGCGGTGGGGAATCGGCGACGCATCGTCCGACGGCTGGAGGTCGTCGATCAGGTCCGGCTATCCGGAAATAACGCGCAGGACATGATCCTGGAAGTGATCCCGATCCTTCCTCCTGACCTCCGCCCCATGATCCAGCTGGATGGAGGGAAGTTTGCGACCACAGACCTCAATGACCTCTATCGAAGGATCATCAACCGGAACAATCGGTTGAAGAAGCTGATGGACATGGGCGCCCCTGAAGTTATCCTGCGAAACGAGCGCCGAATGCTGCAGGAAGCGGTCGACGCACTGATTCACAACGAGAAGAAGGAGAGCCCGATCCGCGGGCGAGACAACCGCCCGTTGAAATCTCTGTCGGAACGGATTCACGGAAAACACGGACGCCTGCGCAGGAATCTTCTCGGGCGTCGAGTGGACTACTCCGGACGTGCTGTGATCGTGGTGGATCCCACGCTGAAGCTGCATCAGTGTGGGCTTCCGAAGAAGATGGCGCTGGAGCTGTTCAAGCCCTTCATCCTGCACTACCTGGAAACGACAACCTTCTCAGACTTCGATGAGATCAAGAATCGGGCGTTGCTCGGTGAGATGCCCGAGGTATGGGACATTCTGGACAAGCTGATTAAGAAGCATCCTGTCCTGCTCAACCGCGCGCCGACGCTACACCGACTCTCCATGCAGTCGTTCGAACCAGTGCTTGTGGATGGCGAGGCGATCCACATTCACCCGCTGATCTGTCCTCCGTACAACGCGGACTTCGATGGCGACCAGATGGCGGTGCATCTTCCGCTTTCCGAGGAGTCGATTCGAGAGGCACGGGAGTTGATGGCGGCGCCGCGGAACATCCTCTCACCCTCGGACGGTGAACCGATCACGCTTCCGACACAGGATCCGGTGTACGCCTACTACTATCTCACCCTGGAAGTGGCGGAAGGAAAGGGTGCGGGGAAGGCCTATCGGGATATCGAGGAGGCGCGGAGGGCGCACGAGGAAGGGGTGCTTGACCTTCATAGTCCCATTGTGCTGAGAATCGGAGGGCGTCGGGTCAAGACCACGCTTGGACGGGCGGAACTGAACCTTGCGTTTCCGGAGGACGTTCGAGATTACGACCAGGTGATGACAAGGCGAGCCATCCGACGGGTCGTCCGCACGTGCTATCACGAGTACGGGTGGGAAAGAACGGCGCAGGTCCTGGACGATCTCAAGGACATTGGGTTCAAGTATGCAACGCAGTCCGGGCTCACGATCTCTCTCAAGGATTGTCTCATTCCGGAAGAGAAGGAGGGTATCGTTCGTCAGTCTCAGGTTGCGGTGACACGGATCGAGACGATGTATAAGATGGGGTTGGCCACCGAGGACGAACGACGCCAAGCTGTCATTCGCGTCTGGCGCAGGACGGTGGACGAGGTCGAGGACGCGACCATGGAGAATCTGAAGAACCATCAGTTTAATCCGGTCTATGGAATCGTAACCTCCGGCGCACGTGGCGGACCGGATCAGGTGAAGCAGCTCTGCGGGATGCGCGGGCCAATGGCTGGCCCGTCCGGTGAGATCATCGAGCGACCGGTCATCTCGAACTTCCGCGAGGGGCTAGACATGACGGAGTATTTCATCTCGTCTCACGGAGGACGGAAGGGCGCCGCGGACACGGCGCTCAAGACGGCGGACTCCGGATACCTGACCCGACGTCTTGTGGACGCGTCGTCCGATACGATCATCTCCGAGCTGGACTGTGGAACCTCACAGGGTATCGACATCGATCCTCTATGGTTCAGCCGGTCCGATGTGATGGAGCCGATCAGTCAGAGAATCTACGGTCGCGTCACGGCGGATCCTGTCGTGGATCCTGCATCGGGCGAGATTCTGTTGGATGCCAACCAGTGGATTTCGAGCGATGTCGCGGAGTACCTGGGCGCGCTGGAGTGCGAGCTGTCGCTCAAGGAGGCCGTGGGGCAAGAGAGGATCATCGGTACACGGAGTGTGGGCGAGGTGAGGAACCCGGACACGCAACGCGTGATGGTCAAGACGGACGAGCTCATCACCCCGCACCATCTTCAGATGCTGGAGAGCTGTGGGGTCTCCTCGATTCGTGTCCGCCCTCGGATTGTGATTCGGTCCCCGATGACCTGCGAAACGGCGAACGGGATCTGTCAGCTCTGTTACGGACTGGACATGAGCAACCACCAGCCGGTCTCTCTTGGGACGGCCGTGGGCGTGATTGCAGCGCAGTCAGTGGGCGAGCCCGGAACCCAGCTTACGATGCGGACATTCCACACCGGCGGCGTCGCGGGAGAGGACATCACACAGGGGTTGCCGCGGGCGGAGGAGCTGTTCGAAGCACGAAAGAGCATGAAGGGGGGAGAAGCAGCGATCTCTCCTCTGGATGGATACATCACCGGGATCACGCCCACCGCTACAGGAGAGGACCAAGTGGAGGTCACAGGGGAGATCCGCACCGTAAGGCTCCCTGTGTCGGTGCTTCGAGCGGAGAGTGGCGATGAGATCCACGTCGCGGATCTGATTGAAGCCTCCAGTCCCCACGCGGGAGAGCTTCTGATTCTCGACCTAGAGGACGGGTCGAAAGAGGTCTTCGTTACGGACGCAGCTGCGGGTGATCGCAGTTATCTCCTTCCGCATGGGGTTGTGTCGAAGTTGGAGACGGGAGATCGTGTCGCAGAAGGGGAAGCACTCAGCGAGCGCTTCAACGTGGAGGGGCTGGTGGCCGAGTTTGTCGGCACGGTCGAGGTCACGGAGGATGATCGACGAATCCTCTCGATGATGGGAGAGCACGGCGAAGAATGGAGCGCGGAGGTCCCGTACGGTGCACGCCTCATGGTGGAGGCGGGCAGCAAGGTCAAGCGCGGCGATCAACTCACGTCTCGGTCCAAGCCGGTGTTCGTCGCCGCGGAAGTGGAGGGGACCGTCCTGGTTCTCTCAGATCGTGTCTTGGTGTATAACCCGGACGGAAACAGCCGCCGGATTCCTCTGACCCCGGATTTGAGGGTTCTCAAGTCGCATGGATCGTCTGTAAAAGC
This sequence comes from uncultured Thermotogae bacterium, assembly GCA_964593295.1. Taxonomy (GTDB): domain Bacteria; phylum Bipolaricaulota; class Bipolaricaulia; order UBA7950; family UBA9294; genus SPBW01. Next base: position 14,837 of record CAZQHD010000009.1, read on the forward strand.
TGGGGAGACGATCTTGGCGTTGGAGATTGCGCACAAGGGCCAGGTTCTGGTGGAGTCGATCAGCCAGCAGAAAGAGATCGCCACGGTGCATCTGCAGCCCAAGAGTACCGTGACGATTGACAAGGCAGTCACCGTGCGCGTGGGAGACAAGATAGAAGAAGGAGATCTGCTCACCACTGGAGTGGTTGCTCCGCACACGCTGCTGGAGAGTGCGGGCGTACACAAGGCGAGGCAATACTTGCTCAATGAGATTCACAAGGTCTACAAACAGCAAGGGGTAGACATCAATGACAAGCACCTCGAGGTGATCATCCGACAGATCATGAACAATGTGCGGATCGTCGACCGCGGTGATGCGCGGTTCTTGCTGGGGGATCTGATCACACTCGAGGAGTTCCGCAAGGAAGTCCGAGAGCTCACCGAGTGGAATCAGGTGGCAGAGCGGCTGCGTCAGGATGTGCTTGGATCTCCCTTGGCAGAGGATATCGAGGCCGGCGGGCAGCTACTCGGAATGCAAGGAGATCCGATCACGCAGGAGATGATGGAGCAAGCTTCCCGCGCTGGTGTGGAGCGGGCGCTTGTCGTGCACGGAGAAGAGACAGAGGAAGTGCCTCTCACTGAGAAACGATATCCGGACGGAGAGCGCGAGCTCTTGAGGATCTCCCGCGCTGCCCTCCAGACCAAAGGCTGGCTCTCCGCAGCGTCGTTCCAACGCACGACCAAGGTTCTCTCTGAGGCCGCCCTGCGCGGAGAGGTGGATGATCTCAGCGGGCTCAAGCCGAGCATCATCGTGGGAAAGAGGATTCCGTCCGGCACTGGGTTCAAGATCCCGTTCTTGGACGAGGAAACCTCGGAGGTGATCCCCGCCGCGGTGGACGGAGCGGAAGAGGCGCCGGGTTCGGAGCACGACGAACAGGTTGAAGGCGTGTAGCGCGCCATCTATAATGCGGTCCAATTCTTGAGGAGAGACTATGCCGACGATTAACCAACTGATCCGTATGGGAAGGACGCCCAAGCGCAAGAAGCGCAAAGCGCCGCAGCTTGACCGCTGTCCTCAGCGACGAGGGGTGTGTACGCGTGTCTATACGCGGACGCCCAAGAAGCCGAACTCAGCATTGCGCAAGGTGGCACGTGTGCGCCTGAGCAACGGAAGAGAAGTGACGGCCTACATCGGGGGAGAGGGACACAACCTGCAGGAGCACTCCATGGTTCTCGTGCGCGGCGGTCGAGTGAAGGATCTTCCTGGTGTCCGATACCACATCGTCCGAGGGACTTTGGACTCTGACGGTGTTGGTGGTCGTCAACAGGGGCGCTCGAAGTACGGCGCCAAGAAAGGATAACGGGAGCGCGCTATGAAACTGCCCGGTCGTACGGTGGGTCCTGATATGAGGTTTGGCAGTCAGCTGCTCTCGAAGCTGATCAACTACATCATGCTTGATGGCAAGAAGGCCACCGCACAGAGGATTGTGTACGAGGCCTTGGGGATTGTGGAGGAGCGGGGGGGGAAGCCCGCGTTGGAGGTCTTCAGCGAGGCGTTGAGCAACTGCTCTCCACGGCTTGAGGTAAGAACGCGACGCGTCGGTGGCGCCAACTACCAGGTCCCCTACGAGGTTCCCCAGGATCGGCAGATCGCGCTCGCCTTGCGGTGGATGGTGGAAGCGTCCCGTGCACGTGGAGAGCACACCATGGCGGAACGTCTGGCCGGCGAGATCCTCGACGGATCCCGCAAAGAGGGCAAAGCGTACAACAAACGGCTGGATGCCCACCGCATGGCTGAGGCCAACAAGGCGTTTGCTCACTATCGCTGGTAGTCCGGCGAACCAGTTTTGATTGTCCGTCCTTCCCTGCATCGCAGGGAAGGTGTTTGTCTCGTCTTGCCTGAAGAGAGGGTGCCTGATGGATGAACGGTTGAGCCTGCAGCAGGTGCGCAACATCGGCATCATGGCTCACATCGACGCCGGCAAGACAACCACCACGGAACGTATCCTCTTCTACTCGGGGCTGATCCATCGGATGGGCGAAGTCCACGAGGGAGACACCGAGATGGACTGGATGACCCAGGAGCGGGAACGCGGGATCACCATCACATCGGCCGCCACCACATGCCAGTGGCGGAATCACCGCATCAACATTATCGACACGCCGGGACATGTGGACTTCACGGCGGAAGTGGAGCGATCCCTGCGTGTGTTGGACGGCGGAGTCGTCGTGTTCTCGGGCGTGGAGATGGTCGAGTCACAGTCCGAGACAGTATGGCGCCAAGCTGACCGGTATCGGGTCCCACGGATTGCGTTCGTCAACAAGCTCGACCGGGTGGAGTCGAGCTTCACTGAGACGCTGCAGATGATTGAGGAGCGGCTTGGCGTCCAAGCCGTCCCTCTTGTGATGCCTGTTCGAGACGAAGATCGTCGGCTGCTGGGGCTGATCGACCTCGTCGAACAGCGGTACATCGTGTGGAATCAGGAGACGCAAGGGGTATCGTTCGAGGTTCGAGAGATCCCGGCGGAGGCGCGCGATCATGCGACGCAGCTCCGCGACCGAGCTGTAGAGCGCATGGCGGAGCTGGACGATCGCATCATGGAGCGCTTCGTGATGGAACAGGAGATTCCAGCAGATCTCTTCCATGACGTCCTTCGCAAGGGATGCATCACGCGAGGGATCATCCCCGTCGTTGGAGGATCTGCGTTCAAGAACCAGGGGATTCAGCTCCTTCTGGATTCAATCATCCGCTATCTCCCCTCTCCGTCCGATGTCCCTCCAATCTCCGGTGTCGGCTCGAATGAGATCCGTCATCCAGATCCCGACGAGCCATTCTCTGCATTGGCGTTCAAGGTCGTTTCGGATCGATACGCCGGTCGGCTGGTCTTCATCCGAGTGTACTCCGGTACGATCGACGCTGGGGGGCACCTCTTCGACGCATCGACGGGCAAGGGCATGCGGATCTCGAAAATCTTTCGAATGCATGCCAACCAGCGGACAGCACTTGAGCAAGCGCGTGCTGGTGACATCGTGGCGATCGTCGGATCCGGGGAAATCGCCACCGGTGACTCTCTGACCGACAAGAACCACCCGATCCTGCTTGAGAGGATCGACTTCCCTGAGCCTGTGGTGTTCATCGCGGTGGAGCCTCGGACGGAGGCGGAGTTCGAGGAGCTCCATGCCGCGCTCTCGTCTCTAGCGATCGAAGACCCGACGTTCCATGTTCGAACGGATGATGCGACGAACCAGACGATCTTGGCCGGGATGGGGGAGTTGCATCTCGAGGTGCTGGTACGCCGTCTGCGGGACGAGTACAACATGCAGGTGCATGTTGGTCAGCCTCAGGTGGCCTATCGCGAGACCTTGTCGAGATCGCTGGAGGTAGAGGAGCGTTTCGAGCGACAGACCGGAGGGAAGGGCCAATATGCTCATGTGCGGATCCTTCTGGAGCCTCGCGCGCGCGGAGAAGGGTTCTCGTTCTCCTTCTCCGTGCCTGAGGATCAGATCCCGAAGGAGTACCGATCTGGGATCGAGAGCGCGCTACGCGGTACGTTGACAAACGGTCCTCTCGCCGGGTATCCTCTCGTTGATGTTGGAGCCACCATAATCGGTGGGTCATATCACCCTGTTGATTCGTCCGAGTTGGCGTTTCGAGCGGCAACGTCTGGTGCGGTGCATCGAGCGTACAGTGAGGGTGTGTTCGAACTTCTAGAGCCGATGATGGAAGGGGAAGTTCTGACACCGCCGGATTACCTGGGTGAGGTGATGGAGGACCTGGCTCGCAGGCGAGGGGATATCCGGGAGCTTCAACAGCGAGAGACGGTGCAGATTCTTCGTGTCGCGGTTCCGCTGGCGGAGACATTCGGATATGCCACACGGCTGCGTTCTTTGAGTCAGGGGAGGGCGACGTACTCACTGCGCGTTGAGCGTTATGACCTCGTCCCGGAAGGGATGAAGGAAAAGATTATACGAAGTCGAGGGTACTAGACTATGGCGAGAGAGAAGATACGTATCAAGCTGCGCGGATACGACCATGAGCTTGTGGATTCGTCGATCCGAAAGATCGTCGAGTCGGCCAAGGAGACGCGCGCCAGGATCTCTGGCCCCATTCCTCTTCCGACCCAACGACGGATCTATACAGTCCTGCGGTCTCCGCACATCGACAAGAGGTCCATGGAGCACTTCGAGCGTCGGATTCATACAAGGCTCTTGGACATCAAAGAGCCGACCTCGGAAACCATCAACTCGTTGATGGACATCGAGCTTCCCACGGGAATCGATATCGAGATCAAGCTGTAGACATGGAGGCTGGCAGATGATGGCGCGCAGACTACTTGGGCGGAAGATCGGGATGACGCAGCTGTTTGTCGACGATCGTGCGGTTGGTGCAACCGTTATCCAAGCGCCGCCGTGCAGGATCGTGCAGATCAAGACAGTGGAGTCCGACGGATACAATGCGCTTCAGCTTGGATACGATGAAGTGCGAGAGCAGCGGGTCACACGGCCGGTGGCCGGTCACTTTCGCAAGGCCGGCGTCGAGCCGTGTCGCCGTCTGTTCGAGGTGCGAGTGGACCATCCGGAAGAGTACGCCGTGGGGGATGCCGTCACGCTCGACCTCTTCAACGAGGGCGAGAAGGTCGACATCAGTGGCGTTTCAAAGGGAAGGGGATTCCAGGGCGTGGTGAAGCGATGGAACTTCGCGGGAGGGCCCAAGACGCATGGGTCTCACTTCCATCGACGACCTGGGTCTGTAGGCAACTGCGTGGAGCCCGGACGCGTGATCAAGGGCAAGAAGCTGCCCGGTCAGATGGGGGCTCGGCGCGTGACGGTTCGCGGGCTTCGGGTGCTTCGGGTCGATCCCGAGCGGAACCTTCTGATCGTGAAGGGGGCCACGCCGGGTGCACGAGGGACCGTTCTGGAATTGGGGAAGAGAGATGGCTGAAGCGAGACATTATACATTCTCAGGCTCTGAGGAGCCGCAGACCACGACGCTTGATGACCGTGTGTTTGGTGCCCCAGTCCACGAGGACCTGCTGTACCGGACGGTACGGATGCAATTGGGAAACCGGCGGCAGGGAACGCACTCCACCAAGACGCGTGGTGAGGTCAGCGGTGGAGGCAGAAAGCCATGGAGACAGAAGGGAACGGGGCGAGCGCGTGCGGGTTCCCGCAGATCTCCGCTCTGGGTCGGCGGCGGGACCATCTTCGGCCCCAAGCCGCGATCGTACGACTCGAAACTGACCAAGAAGATGAAGCGCGGTGCGCTGGCCGCGGCATTGTCGGACCGAACAGGCTCGGGCAATCTGGCGGTTGTTGATCGATTGCCGTTTGATGTGCCGAGAACGAAGACCGCGGTGGCGCTTCTTGACCGTATGGATCTCTCCGGGAAGACACTGATCGTTGTGGCGGGGGATGAGTACCATCGCGCGGTGAAGAAGTCATTCACCAACCTTCCCGGCGCCAAGTGCATCGCCTGTGGCGGCATCAACGTCTACGACATCCTCCGGCATGACAACGTCCTGTTGACGGAGAAGGCGGTTCAAGAGCTCATGGAGAGGTTCTAGTATGGCGAGGTTTGATCATCACGAAGACGTCCTTCTGGCCCCGATTCTCACCGAAGAAACGTGGCAGGGAATCGAAGAGAGGAAGTACGCCTTTCGCGTGGCCCTTGGCGCGAACAAGGTGCAAATCCGAAAGGCCGTGGAACAGCTCTTTGACGTCAAGGTGGAGAAGGTTTGGACGGCCAATCGGAAGGGGAAACCCCGCCGGGAACGACTCAGCCAGCTGCATGGTCGTACCCCGAGATGGCGTAAGGCGATCGTCCGGTTGGCGCCGGGCAGTCGCATTGAGATGATGGGAGGCTAGCTCGATGACGCTGAAACGGTATAACCCTACGTCTCCAGGACGTCGCCATGCGGAGCTCCCTGATTTCACAGGGCTGTCCAAGGTTGCGCCCGAAAAGAGTCTGCTCAGGCCGATCACCAAGTCGGGAGGCCGCAACCATCAGGGGCGGATTACCGTGCGCTTCCGGGGCGGTGGACACAAACGCAGATATCGTGTCATCGACTTCACGAGAGGAAAGGACGGGATTCCTGCCCGTGTGGTGACCCGCGAGTATGACCCCAATCGATCCGCCTGGATCACCTTGCTGCACTACGCGGATGGAGAGAAACGCTACATCCTTGCACCCGTGGAGCTTGAGATCGGATCGACGGTTGAATCGGGAGAGACGGCGGAGATTCGTGTGGGAAACGCGATGCCGCTCTTGAGGATTCCACTGGGGGCCGTGATCCATAACCTGGAGTTCTCCCCGGGCAGCGGGGGGAAGATTGCGCGTTCAGCAGGCACATCGGCGAAGCTGATCGGCAAAGAGGGCAAGCGTGCGCACATTCGACTTCCCTCGGGAGAGGTCAGAATTTTCAACACGGCGTGCCGTGCCACGGTGGGCGAGGTGTCCAACCCCGACCACAAGAACGTCAAGCATGGAAAGGCTGGACGCGTCAGGCATCTCGGACGAAAGCCGCATGTTCGTGGTGTGGCGATGAACCCGGTGGACCATCCGCACGGCGGTGGCGAGGGGCGCGCACGCGTGGGAAGACCCCAGGTTTCTCCGACGGGGGTGCTGGCAAAGGGTGGACGGACGCGCAAGGCCCGGAAGACGAGTACGGCGCTGATCGTGCGACGGGCGGGCAAGGGCCGAAGGTAAGGAGACAGGATGCCGAGATCGACGAACAAGGGGCCGTATGTCAAAGAGAGCCTGCTTCGAAAGGTGCAGCGCGCCAGACGAGGGGAGATTAGTGAGATCGTGACCTGGTCACGATCGTCGATGATCATCCCGGAGATGGTGGGGATGACGATCAAAGTGCACAACGGGAAACTGCATGTGCCTGTGTCCATTGTGGAGAACATGGTCGGGCACAAGTTGGGCGAGTTCGCTCCCACGCGCACGTTTCGTGGGCATGGTGGCATGAAGAAGAAGAGGGCTCCGGGCCTGACGTAGGAGAGAGGAACATGGAAGCACGAGCTGTTGCAAGACACGTACGGCTGTCTGCGAGGAAGGCGCGGTTGGTGGTCGATGCCATTCGCGGGATGAACGTGAATGATGCATTGCGCATCGTCCGCCTTTCGAAGAAGAAGGCGGCGCGTCCGATTCTGAAGACGCTGGAATCTGCGATTGCCAACGCAGAGGATGTCTACGACGTTGACGTCGATGAGCTCTACGTGGTCCAAGCAACGGCAGATATGGGCAGGTCGCTTCGGCGGCTCCGACCCCGTGCGTATGGCCGTGCAGACATCATCCGCCGTCCAACGAGTCATATCACAATCGTTGTCGGCGATAGGGAGAGTGAGTAATGGGCCAGAAGATCCATCCGCTGGGTTTTCGAATTGGGGTCAACCGGAAATGGGTTTCCAACTGGTATAACCCCACGATGGCCCCGGAGTACATTGCTGAGGACAAGCGGATCCGCGATTTGGTCATGGAACGGTATCGTCGCGCCTCGGTCTCGGAGATCAACATCGAACGGTCGAAAGAAGATCGGGTGTCCATCGTCATCCGGTCGGCCCGGCCGGGCATCATCATCGGTCGGGGGGGCTCGGAGATCGAGATCCTTCAGCAGTCACTTGAGGATCTCACCGGAAGGATGGTCAAGGTCTCGATCCAGGAGGTCGAGCGGCCCGACCTTGAGGCGCGGCTTGTGGCGCAGGATGTGGCGCAGCAGATTGAGAACCGAACAGCGCCGGCACGAGCGATCAAGGAAGCGATGCGACGTGTGATGGGTGCGGGGGCAGAAGGAGTGAAGTTCAAGGTCAGCGGGCGGCTCGGAGGCACGGACATTGCCCGGTCGATTACGATGAAAGAGGGTCGGATTCCGCTTCAGACGCTGCGTGCCGATATCGATTACGGGCTTGTCGAGGCAAGGACGAAGTACGGGAACATCGGCGTCAAGGTGTGGGTCTTCCGCGGGGAGCATCCCCATAAGGGCCTCCGGGAAGGGGTGAATTAGCTATGGCACTGCTCTTCCCGAAGCGCACGAAGCACCGTAAGACCCATCGTGGCAAGCGACGTGGTGCGGCAACGCGAGGTCAGTACATCACGTTCGGCGAGTATGGGATCCAGTCCATGGAGGCTGCATGGATTACAGGGGCCCAGATCGAGGCTTGTCGAACGACGATCGCGCGAACAACGCAGCGAGGTGCAAGGATATGGATCCGGATCTTCCCGGACAAGCCGGTGACCAAGCATCCCGCAGAAGCGAGAATGGGGAAAGGAAAAGGCCCAGTAGACCACTGGGTTGCCGTGGTTCGACCCGGGACGATCCTATTTGAGATCTCCGGTCTACAAGAGCGACAAGCCAAACGGGTCCACGAGCTGGTGAGTCACAAGCTTCCGATTCACACTCGATTGAAGAAGCGGATCGTTCTGGGAGGAGAGGAATGAAGGCTTCAGAGTTTCGCGATCTGACACGCGATGAGCTTGCGCAGAAGCAAGCCGAGCTCAAGCGCAAGCTGTTTACACTCCGGTTTCAACGTGCATCAGGAGAGCTGACCAATATCGCGGAGCTTCAGAAGACGCGAAAGGACATCGCGCGCGTGATGACGATCATCGCGCAGCGCACGCTGGGGGCGACCGACGCATGAAGAAGATCAAAATCGGAGAGGTAGTCAGCGACAAGATGGCGCAGACCATCATTGTGCGCGTGGAGGAGAGAATGCTCCACGAGCGGTACCGAAAGCACATTCGCCGACACACCAAATTTCATGCGCACGACCCGCAGGAGACGGCTGGCGTGGGAGATACCGTCAGGATCGAGGAGTGTCGTCCGTTGAGCCGGATGAAGCGATGGCGTCTGGTGGAAGTCCTCAAGAAGGCGGAGGTCTAGCATGATTCAGATGCAGACGATGCTCAAGGTGGCCGATAACTCCGGCGCGAAGCTTGTTCGTTGCATCAATGTCCTGGGTCCGTCAAACCGGCGACAGGGCGTCATCGGCGACATCGTCGTGGCCTCAGTGCGACGGCGCCTTCCGACGAGCGATATCGAGAAGGGGGAGATCGTGCGGGGCGTGATTGTGCGCTCGCGACGGCCCTATCGTCGAAAGGACGGCACATTCGTTCGGTTCGATGATAACGCGATCGTGCTCATCAATGCTCAGGGAGAACCCATCGGGACACGGGTATTCGGTCCGGTGGCGCGTGAGCTCCGGGACAAGAAGATGATGCGGATCATCTCGCTTGCGCCGGAAGTTCTATAGGGAGAGAGGCCATGAGAAAGATACGAAAGGGAGACCGGGTCCGGGTGATCGCGGGAAACGACCGTGGAAAGGTAGGTCGTGTCCTTGCTGTCTATCCTGAGCGGGGCCGTGCCATCGTGGAGAACGTGCACATGATCAAGAAGCATCAGCGTGCCACGCAGTCACTCCGCGAACCAGGGATTGTCCAGCGTGAAGGGACCATCAACCTGTCGAACCTGCTACCTCTCTGCCCGGAGTGCGATGAACCGACACGGGTTGGATTCGCTGATGTAGAGGGAGCTAAATTGCGGCGCTGTAAACAGTGCGGGGAGAACTTCGAGTAATCATGTTGCGCAAACAGTATGAGACCGAGATTGCTCCGAAGCTCAAAGAGGAGCTCGGACTTTCGAATGTGATGGAGATTCCGCACATTGTGAAGGTGACCGTGAACATGGGGGTAGGAGACAAGGACAACCCCAAGGTGTTGGAAGGCGCGGTGAAGAACCTGACCAAGATTGCCGGACAAAAGCCGATTGTCACCAAGGCAAAGAAATCGATCTCAGACTTCAAGCTGGTCCAAGGAGATCCGATCGGATGCAAGGTGACGCTGCGGCGCGAACGAGCATACGAGTTCTTGAACCGGCTGTTCAACGCAGTGCTTCCCGGGATTCGAGACTTCCGCGGGTTGTCATCCGCGGCGTTCGATGGCCGAGGAAACTATACGCTCGGTCTTCGGGAGCAACTCTCGTTCCCGGAGGTCAACTACAACGAGATCGTGAAGTCGCAGGGCATGGACATCACGATCGTAACGACTGCAAGAACGGACAGGGAAGGCTACGCCTTGCTCAAGGCAATGGGATTCCCGTTCAATGACTAAGGGGGCGATATGGCGCGAACATCGTGGATTGTGAAGAGCAAGCGCACGCCGAAGTTCCGTTCCCGGGGATACCATCGATGTTCCCTCTGTGGGCGATCGCACGCTTACATTCGAGACTACGGGATCTGTCGGCTGTGCTTCCGTAAGCTTGCACATCATGGAGAGATTCCAGGCGTACGAAAGGCGAGTTGGTGAGATGATCCCGTATCCGATTGGAGACATGCTGACCCGAATCCGAAATGGAAGCGCGGCATTTCACGCAGCAGTGACCATGCCGCACTCCAAGATGAAGGAGGCCGTGGCTCGGATCCTTGAAGCGGAAGGGTATATCGAAGGATATGACGTTGAGGCCAAGGATCCCCAGCCGGAGTTGACGATCCGCTTGAAATACAAGGGGGAGAGAGCCGATGCCGTTCGTGCCATCAGCTCCATTCAGCTGGTGAGCAAGCCGAGCCGAAGGGTCTATGTGGGCAGAGATGAAATTCCGAGGCCGCTTGGAGGAATGGGTGTCGCAATTTTGTCCACCTCACAAGGGGTTCTCTCCGGGGGCGATGCACAGACGCGCGGCATTGGCGGCGAAGTGCTCTGCGAAGTGTGGTAGGGAGACGCGAAGATGTCCAAAGTAGGAAAAGTACCGGTGATCATACCCGAGGGCGTCAAGGTGACAGTGGGCCCCGACGCATTCACGGTGGAGGGCAAGCACGGCAAGCTGTGCCAAGCGTTTCGCTCGGACATGGTGCAGATTGCCGTGGACGAGAAAGAAGCCACGGTGACGCGACGGAAGGAAGGCAAGGAGCATCGAGCGTTCCATGGGTTGTACCGCAGCCTTTTGTCAAACATGGTTCACGGAGTGTCGGAGCGGTGGCAGAGGACGCTCATCGTGAAGGGCTCGGGATATCGGGCGCGGCTCCAAGGAAGCACGCTCGTCCTGGATCTAGGATACTCCAACCCCATGGAGTATGAGATCCCGGAGGACGTGGAGATTGAGGTACCGAACCCGAATGAGATCATCGTCCGGGGCGCCGACAAGCAGCGCGTTGGGCATGTCTCTGCCCGGATCCGAAAGCTGCGCAAGCCGAACTCCTACGACGGCAAAGGAATTCGTTACCAAGACGAACAGATTACCTTGAAGGCGGGCAAGCTGGGTGGCCCGGGTTCTGCATAGGGAGAGTGAGGTTCATGGCAAAGTTCAACCGTGCCGCGGAGCGCGTGAAACGACACAAGCGCATTCGGAAGAGGGTTTCCGGGACGAGCATCCGTCCACGCTTGTGCGTGTGTAGAACCCTGCGACATCTCTACGCACAGATCGTAGACGATGAGGGCGGAAAGACGTTGGTCTTCGCCTCATCGTTGGAGCCTGCCCTCCGCGAGACATGTCGCGGTTCGAACGTTGCTTCTGCCACGATCGTTGGCGCTGCGATGGCTGAGCGCGCAAGAGAGAGTGGGGTGTCGGCCGTCGTGTTCGATCGTGGCGGTCATGGGTATCACGGAGTTGTGAAGGCGTTTGCCGATGCATGTCGCAAAGGGGGATTGCAGTTCTGATGCGCCGGAATCAGCGGATTCAAGACGAGTTTGAGAATGAGATCATCGACATCCGCCGGGTGAGCAAGGTCACCAAGGGCGGACGCAATCTCCGGTTTCGTGTCACGATGGTGATCGGGGACGGCAAGGGTCGTGTGGGGGTTGGTATCGGGAGTACGACCGAGATCCCGAGAGCGATCCAGCAAGCAATTCGCGATGCGAAGAAGAGTCTGGTTCAAGTTCACATGGAGGGCGACACCATTCCCCATGAGGTGCTCGGGAGGTTCAAGGCCGGCAGCGTTCTGCTGAAACCGGCGTACCCGGGAACCGGTGTGATCGCGGGGACCACCGTGGGGGCCATCTGCCGACTGGCTGGGATCAAGGATGTCTTGACCAAGTCCATTGGGACAACGAATCCTCTGACGCTGTCAAGAGCAGCGCTGGAAGGGTTGGCTCACCTTCGTAGCCGGAAAGAAATTGAGGAGCTGCGCGGTGTAGGGGCCGCCGCCACGCAGGAGGTTCAGCATGCGGCTTGAGGATCTGCGTCCCAGCAAAGGGGCGAAGCATCGGAAGAAGCGAGTGGGACGCGGTTATGGATCCGGACTGGGTGGCCACGAGTCGGGGCGGGGGACCAAGGGGCAGAACTCCCGTTCGGGCGGTGGGACCCGGCTGGGATACGAAGGCGGTCAGACGCCGATCTGGATGAGGTTTCCGAAGCGCGGGTTCCGAAACGTCAACCGTGTAACCTACGCCTGCATCAACGTGGATACCCTGGAGCGTCGATTCGCTTCGGGGGAGACGGTCTCGCCCGATCGGCTTCGTGTGGAGGGGCTCATTGCGACGCGCGAAGAGCGGGTCAAGATCCTTGGACGGGGAGATCTTTCCAAGTCGCTGGTGGTGCAGGCACATCGGTTTACTGCAGAAGCTGAGCGGAAGATCGTCGATGCCGGAGGAAAGGCTGAGGTGATTTAGGGATGTGGGAGAAGTTTGCAAGTCTCTTCAAGGTTCCGGAACTGCGAAAACGGATCCTGTTCACCTTGGGAGCGATCATCGTCGTGCGTCTGGGGACGCACATCTCTGTCCCCGGGGTGAACCTGAGCGCGATCGGTGCCTTCGAAGAAGGTGGACTTCTCGACTTCCTCAATCTGTTCACAGGCGGCGCGCTGGAGCGGTTCTCGTTGTTTGCGCTCGGGGTGACACCGTACATCAACGCATCGATTATCTTCAGCCTGCTGACGTCGGTGATCCCGAAGCTGAAGGAGCTACAACAGCAGGGGCGTGAAGGTCGGCGTAAGATCACCGCATATACACGTTACACGACGGTGGGTTTGGCGATTGTGCAGGCGATCGCCTTCTCCTCCATCATTCGAGGTGCGTTTCCAGTAGACGCAACGGTATGGTTCTACGCCACGACCATTGTCACATTGACGACGGGTACGATCTTCTTGATGTGGCTTGGGGAGCGGATCACCGAGAATGGGATCGGGAACGGCATCAGCCTCATCATCATGATCAACATCCTGTCGCGATTCCCTTCGAACCTACGCGTACTCTGGACCGACATTTCTACCGGGAACATCGCCGCCTATTGGGGGCTCGCTTTCATCGTTCTGTTGGTTGTCGTGATTGCAGGGATGACGATGGTGCAGCAGGGGCAACGGAAGATCTCGATTCAGTACGCCAAGCGGACGATGGGGCGACGCATCTATGGCGGGCACACGTCTCATCTTCCGCTTCGCGTCAACCAGTCCGGCGTGATCCCCGTGATCTTCGCGATGGCCTTGCTGACCTTTCCGATCACCATCTTCCAGGCGTTGAACTGGCAGACGGGGTTGGCGTACTTTCGTCAAGGTGGACTTCTGTACATGATCAGCTACGTGTTGCTGATCTTCTTCTTCACGTACTTCTACAGCTCCATCGTCTTCGACCCGAATGACATCGCAAAGAATATCCGCGAGGCCGGAGGGTTCATCCCGGGCGTGCGGCCCGGAAGACCGACGGCGGAGTACATCACGAACATCCTCGGGAGGATGCTGTTGGTCGGGGCGCTCTTTCTGTCGGCGGTGGCGATTCTTCCGTACATCCTGTCGGCGGTCAGCGGCTCTCAGACCATGTTCTTAATCGGAGGAACCTCTCTGTTGATCGTGGTGGGGGTAGGGATTGATACGATCATGCAGATCGAGACGCATCTCGTGATGCGCCACTACGACTCTCTGACAAAGTCCGGCGGGCTGCTAGGAAGGAGAGGCTAATGGCGGCATTGCGGCGCGTGGTTCTCCTTGGTCCCCCGGGCGCGGGAAAGGGAACACAGGCTCAGCGGATCGTGGATGAGATGGGCTTGGTACACCTTTCTACGGGCGATATTCTGCGGGATGAGGTCTCCAGAGGCACCGCGCTTGGGAAGACGGCCAAGGAGTTCATGGATCAGGGAGAGCTGGTTCCCGATGAACTCATCATCGATATGATCCGAAGCCGGATCACACGAGTGGATCAGGGGTTTCTGCTGGACGGCTTCCCGAGAACGATCGCGCAGGCCGAAGCGCTCCGTTCGATCACGTCCGTGGATGTGGTGTTGAACATCACGTTGCCGCGCGAGGAAGTTGTGCGACGGCTTACGGGCCGACGGGTCTGCCGTTCTTGCGGCAAGATTTTCAACCTGACGTTCAACTTGTCTCCTGGGGAGACGGCCTGCGCAGATTGTGGTGGGCAGTTGTATCAGCGGGACGATGACAAGCAGTCCGTCATCGAGAACCGCTATGACGTCTATGAGCGATCGACTGCACCCCTGGTCGAATACTACGATGACCTCGGGTTGCTGTGCTCGATCGATGGTGGGCTCGGTGCGGAGCGGGTATTCGAGAGAATTCGCCACGTTCTGAACCCATGATCGTCTTGAAAACCCCTGCTGAGATCTCCGTGCTGCAGGAGAACGGCCGCATGCTTGCCGGGGTCATGGCCCACATGTGTTCCTTCGTGAAACCGGGACGCAGCACATTGTTCTTCGATCAGATGGCGGAATCGATGATCCGCGAGTGCGGGGGGATCCCATCGTTCAAAGGGTACTCGGGGTACCCTGCGTCCATCAACGCGTCGGTCAACGAGGAAGTCGTTCATGGCATTCCCTCAGAGGAGAAGGTGCTGGCTGATGGGGATGTGTTCTCGATCGATGTGGGGATGCTTCGAAACGGAATGCACGTGGACATGGCGATGACGCTTCCTGTGGGGCAGGTAAGCCAGGAGGCCCATCGGTTGATCGATGTGTGTAGGCGAAGCTTGTGGGAAGGCATCCAAAGAGTTAAGATAGGCAACCGAGTGTCCGACATTTCGCACGCCATCGGAAGCTGTGTAGAGTCTTCAGGCTTTCACGTGGTCAAGGAGTATGTTGGGCATGGTATTGGCAAAGACCTGCACGAGGATCCGCAGATCCCAAACTACGGACCCCCTGGAAAGGGGATTCGTCTTCAGCTTGGAATGGCGCTGGCCATTGAGCCGATGATCAAGTGCGATCCCTTGCCCACGAGGGTTCAGGCGGACCAGTGGACGGTGATCACGGGATCGGGCGGGTTATCCGTGCATTTTGAGCATACTGTCGTACTGACGGAGAGTGGAGCTGTCGTCGTAACGCAAGGAGGTGACAAAGGAGCGTAGTGGCAACGAACGAGCAAGGACGTGGAGGGAAGAAGGACGTACTGCGGATTCGGGGAGAAGTGATCGAATCTCTTCCGAGTTCGACGTTTCGGGTGAAACTCGAGAACGATCATGTCGTGC
>CAZQHD010000010.1:0-27688 GCA_964593295.1 uncultured Thermotogae bacterium
GTCAACCTCTCCACCCTTCACGTCTTCGACCCCCACTCCGAGGAGACCCTCGTGTGAACGAGCGAAGCGTCGTGCTCCAGGCAGGGCGGGATCGATCGCCCCCGTGTACGGACCCACGGTCGATCCATCCGATGAGAGGTCGCCGTTCCGGCCCAGCCCCACTCACAATCTGACAAGAGAGACGAGCGAACGATGACTTACTCACCAGCGCTTCCGCTCGCGGCCGCTACACTTGGGATCGGCGCTGCGGTCTGGGCATTTCGGTGTCTGGGACGTCGCACCACTCTCCGGACCGTGAGCTGCGTGCTTCTCCTGTTGCTCGCAGCCTATCAAGCTATCAAGGTCTTCGTCTGCATCGAACCCCCCGTCCACCCGCTTCTTCCTCGACTGGCATTCCTGATCATCCCATGGCTTCCTCCGATCAGTCTGCTGCTGCTCGCGCAGCTCTCCTCGCCTCGTTCGCGTGCAGGGGAGGTCGCCTCGTACGCCTTGCTGGGAGTCGCTTCCGGTTTGGTGCTCCGGATCTCACGGGCTTTACGCTTCGTGACGGGTTCCGTGCGCAACATCGTGTTCACCAAGCATGCTACCCATGGCCCGCGGTTTCTGATTCACGGGTGGTACGACGACTGGATCGGCCAGCTGGGGATAATCCTTCTGTCTGCATGGGGCGCCAGCCGAGCCGATCATCCCGTCTCGGCGTACCAGCTGGGCATTTTCCTCGTGGGAACGCTCAGCTTTGCCATTCCCTCCACACTCGGCGCCCGGTTCTTCCGGCCGGCCCAGGAAGCTCTCCCTTCGATTCTGTGCCCCTTCGCTCTGATCATCGGCGGCCTCCTCGTCTGGTGGCCTGGTTCTTGTCGAAGGAGAGCCCTACAGAGTACAGGCCCGGGAGCGTGCGTCGTCCATGGAGGAGACCATGCCACGTGACCGTTCAGAGTCCATGCCCGAGGAGATGGCGAGCTTCTTCGACACACGGGCCCGCGGGTACGAGGACCACATGCGGTCCAGCCTGGCGGCGTTTGACACGCTCTACAAAACCGTTGCGGACGCGTTACCGAACACCTCGACCTGCCCGGAGATCCTCGATCTGGGAATCGGAACCGGAATCCAAGCAGAGCGGATCTTCGATCGCTTTCCCCGTGCGCGGATCACCGGGATCGATCTCTCCTCGGGCATGCTGGCGAGGCTGACAGCCAAGCCCTCCCTGGCAGAGAGGCAGCTCACTTTGATCCAGGGATCGTTTCTCGATCTGGATCTCGGACAGCGGGCATACGATGCCGTGGTCTCGGTCATGGCACTTCATCACTGGATCCCTGCCATCAAACACGGTCTGTACCGCCGGATTCGGGACGCACTGCGAAGCCATGGTGTATTCGTCAATGGCGATTACGTAGTGGATCCACTCGAGGAGGACAAACGCCTCAGATCTGCATGTTGCACGCCGTGGTCTGGCCCGCATCTGAGCCATGTCGATCTTCCCCTCAGCCCGGATTCCGAGGTCCATCTGCTACATCGGGCCGGCTTCGAAACGATCGAGATCCTCTTCCATCGACAGGAGATCTGCGTCTTCCGTGCGACCACCTTGTGACCCCTGATCGCAGGGAACGGATACGAACGCTACAGCATCCACAAACTCACCGCCATCACGACCATCCCGACGATCACCCCCACGATCGCCAGGTGCTCATGCCGGAATGAGCGCGCCACGGGGATCAGTTCGTCGAGGGCGATGAACACCATCACCCCAGCCACACCCGCCAACACATACCCCAAGACCGCATCGGTGAGGATGGGCAGGAGGATTAACGCCGCCACGCCTGCTCCGACCGGCTCGGCAAGGCCCGAAAGGAACGAGTAGAAGAAGGCCGTCGGGCGACTGCCGGTGGCCGCGTAGATCGGCGCGGCTACCGCCAGACCCTCCGGGATGTTGTGAATGGCAATGGCCACGGCAATGGCAACCCCCAGGGTTCGGTCCTGAAGTGCCCCGACAAACGTCGCCATCCCTTCCGGGAAGTTGTGGATGGCAATCCCGATCGCAACGAACACACCGGCCTTCATCAGCTGAGAGCTTTGCATGCCGAGGCCGCTGTGCTCCTGCTGGCCCAGGTAGTCGTGCGGAATGAGCGCATCCACGGCGAACATCAGCATCATGCCGAGGAAGAAGGCAGCATGCGCCGGCAAGAACCCCGCGGCCTCGATGCCCTCCTGTAGCAACTCGACAAACGAAACGTGGATCATCACCCCCGCCGAGAACCCGAGCGTCAGCGTCATGAACCGAGGGCCCGGCGTACGAACGGCGATTCCCAGAAGGCTACCCACGGTGGTGGACAACCCCGCCAGCGTTGTCAGCATCAGTGCGAACGCGAAATTGCCCAAATGCCCCCCGAGCAGAAAGGGCGCCGTGTCAGCGCCCTTGTGTGGATGCGCCTCGGCTTTCAGAAACCGAGCGAGAACCCCAACGCTGCACCAAGAACCCCCGTGAAGCTGAACTCGACCCGCCCGTGCAGGGCCACTCCCAGGAGGCGGGTGCTGACATGGAGACACTGACTGGAGAAGCCGGTAGCATCGAATGACGTCAACCCCATCACCATGAACGGTTCTGCCCGGACCACCATCTTCACATGCTGCTCAGAGAGGAAGAATGCTTCGTCGAACACCGTAATCGACGTGACCAGGACACGGCACAGAGAGAAGGACACGGCGAACTGCTGGCCTTCGTAGACGATGGGAGCGATTGACGGCGGCGGCACCTCAACAAATGCGGTGTGTGAGGTAAGGCGCACCCCCTCCAGACCCAGATCGAGGACAAAATCAAGCGCGGAGATTGTCAGCCATCCGCGAAGATCCACAACCGCCAAGAACGCCACGGAGGGATCGTCAAAGCGATACCCGACCTCCCACACCATCCGGTCGAGACCTGTGTCGTCAAGCCACGTCGTGTTGCTCGCGATGAGCCCCACGCTGCCCGCTTCAAGTCGGACGAGCTGCTCCTCGAAGAGGAAGCCCGGCACCACGGTCACGTCCCATCGAGCAGTGTCCTGACACACGTCACGGAGCCGATGGAACGGAGTCAGCATTCGATCCCGATGGGGTGCCTCAACGCCCTCCAGTCGGTGCACAAGGTCCTCTACGCCGAACCCTGTCAGACTGGTCAACGTCACGTCGGGACCGATCTGCCCGGACAGCCCGAGAACACCCCCCATACTCAGCGCAGGCGGCGGCAGCGCTACGAGATCCGCCAGGATCAGGTCGACGCCGATGAAGATCCCCGTCATGGAGACGCCGACTCGAATCTCGTTCCAGGAGAAGTGGGGCTCGAACCGGAGATCCTCGGAGATCGTCACCACACCGAGGTCAAGCGCCAGACGCAGCTCCTGCGATTGAAACCCATAGACATCAAACCCTGTGGCGGACGCAAACGTGAACCCGCCCGCCGCGAAAGCCAGTCCGAGATCAGACGCGATGTCGTAAGACGCCGGAGGAACAGGAATATAGGCGATCTGGAACCGAACGTTCCCCGCGATCCCGGCTCCTTCCCCCGCAGCCCCTCCGCCGACCACGACCCACAGCAGGATGGCTACGTTGATGATCATCTGTACGCATGCGCGTCGCATGATAACCTCCTCAGAATCTCGCGCTTTGTAGGATACCCAGCACAAGTTCCGAGGGCAGGGAAATGCGAACAGATCCGTCCGTGACTTTGTCAACTTCGCGGGAGACACGCGCACCCAAACTGACCGTCCGTTGTCCTCGCTCACTACGCTTGCGAGGACAACGGAAGAGCTCGGAAGCGCGCGGGACTACGGCTTGTCAATCTCCATTCTGCTGAGCACGAGCCCTGTTAGCAGCTTTGGATAGAAGTCCGTGGACTTCTGCGGCATCTTTTCCCCATGGTCGGCGACCCGCAGCACCTGCTCCGGCAGCGTCGCGTTGAGGTAGAAGAACAGCTGCTCTCTACCCTGCTGGACATCGCTCACACCGCGGTCTACGTCGACGGTATAGGTGATGTTCCGCTGTTCCTCCAGAGCTCTCTCATCAATGCCGAGCAGCCGGTGCAGGATCGCCTCCTGCAGGATGGTCACATCCAGTCGCCGATACTCGGGCGATCGGTCAGAGAGACCCAGCCGATCCATGATCGCCTCGTCCTTGAGGGTCAGAGTCACGGCATGGCCCGCCATCATGCAGCCCACAACGTGCCGCTGAGGTTGTCCCGCCTTGGTGGCAGAGACCATCGAGTCCAAGGAGTCCTGCGGCTCCACGTGGAAGTGCTCCGACGCCGCGTCCAGGAACGTCGCCTCATCGAAGGCATCGATACCGTGGACCATTCGATGAATCGGCCGGATGGAGATCCCCGGTTCGGCGACGTTGAACAGCGTCATCATGCGCACATCGAATGACTCCGGGGCGGCCGGCGTCCAGCCTGCCGCACGACACTCATGCATGTAGCTCACCGCCGTCTCGTAGCGATGGTGACCGTCCGCAATGTAGAGGTCCTTGTCGGCCACTGACGACTGTACGGCCTCGATGGTCTGCGGGTCCGTGACCTTCCAGACCTCGTGTCGGTTTCCGTCCGCATCGTATGCCTCGATCAGAGCAGGGCTCGACGATACGGCCTCCGAAAGTGCACGCTCCACCATCCTTGATGGATCGTTGTACAGCATGAAGATGTGCCCGAAATTCGCCTCGGTTGCACGCATGAGACGAAGCCGGTCCTCCTTGGGACCACGAAGCGTCTTCTCGTGTGCATGAACCTTGTCCGGCTCCAAAGCGCCGAGGGCGATGATCCCCTTGCGTGTCAGGTGCGCGGACTCGAACGTGTACGTCTGATGGTACACGTACAATGCCGGCTCTTCATCTCGGATCAGCACCCCCGCATCGATCCAATCGTTGAGATGCTTTGCTGCACGACGGTAGACATCCTCTGTCTCCCCATCGCCGTCTTCCTCTCGTCCCTTCGTAATTCGGACGATGTTATGGGGACTTCGCTTGTAGCACGCCTCTTGCACGTCCGGCCCCACGCGATCGTAGGGAGGAGACACGACGTCCGACGGATCGTTCACAACGTCAGAGCTATAACGATAGCCTCGAAACGGGATGATACGGGCCAACTGGATCCCTCCTCCTAGGTGCTACTCTGCGCAAAGGCAATCACGATCTCCGCGGCCTCGCGGCCGACACGTTGCTGGGCCTCCACCGTCGCGGCTCCGATGTGCGGGGTCAATGACACCCGGTCTCGAGAGAACAAGGGACTGGCTGGATCGGGCGGCTCAGTCTCGAACACATCCAAGGCAGCGCCCGCCACATGGCCGGTGTCGAGGGCGGCAACCAGGGCCTCTTCATCCACCACGCCCCCCCGAGCACAGTTCACGAGAAAGACGCCGCGTTTCATCTGCGCGAACTCTGCCGTCGAGATGGCGGGACCGACCTGCGAATCAAACGGCATGTGCAACGACAGAAAGTCCGACTGTGCCAGCAGATCCTCTTTGCACACCATCGGCGCAATCTCCGGCAGAGGACTCTCCTTCAGGAACGCATCGCTACAGATCACATGCATCCCGAGGACATGGGCCTTGCGAGCCAACGATTGCCCGATGCGTCCGATCCCGAGGATTCCCAAGGTCTTTCCGGAGATCTCGATCCCCTTGAGCCCTTTCTTCTCCCAACGTCCCGCCTTGATCGACACTGTGCCACGACTGATGTGGCGAGCGAGCGAAAGGATGTGTCCCAAGGCAAGCTCCGCCACAGAGTTCGAACTCGCGGCCGGGGTGTTCCGGACCTTCACGCCGACTGTCTCTGCGTGCGCAAGATCCACGTTATCCAGTCCCACGCCCGCGCGAACGATGACTTTCAGCCTCGTCGCCGCATCCAACGTCTCCGCGCGAACCTTGGTCGCACTTCGGATCACCAAAGCGTCGTATCCGCCGATCTGATCCACCAGGTCCTCAGCAGTCAACTCGGACTTCTCGTCAACGGTAAGCCCTGCCGCCCGCATAGCGGCCACGGCCTCCGGGTCCAACGGATCGGACACGAGCACAGAAAATCTCATCCTCTCCTCCTCTTAGAGACCGAGCACGGCCTCAATCGCCGCGAGCAGCCCCATGATCTCATCGATCTGCGTATCTCCCATGTGCGCGATGCGGAACGTCTTGTTCTTGATCTGGCCATACCCGTTGGAAATGCGCAGATTGTACTCAGAGGCCAGCGTCTTGATCAGCGCGGGAACGTCCACGTCTTGGGTGTTGACAAGAGTCGTCAGTGTCTGAGACCAGTAGCCGTCCTCCGGGTAGATATCGAAGTGTTTCTTTGCCCAGGCCTGAACACGCTCGGCCATCTTCCGGTGTCGCTCAAACCGCTCGTGCATCCCCTCCTCCAGCATGTCGTCAAGCTGTGCGTTCAGAGCGTACATGTGCGGAATCGATGGTGTAGACGGTGTCTGGTTCTTCAGATGCGACTTGCGCATCAACGGTAGGCTGAAGTAGTACGAACGTGGCGGCACAGTGGTCGCTCGCTCGAACGCGCGCTCGCTGACTGCAGCCACCGCCAGCCCTGCGGGGAGAGCAAACGCCTTCTGTACGCCGGCAAGGACATAGTCGATCTTCCAGTTGTCCGTCTCAATGGGGGCCCCCGCCATCCCGCTGACCGCGTCGACCAGCAACAGCACATCGGGATACTGAGCCACAACGTCCGCAATCGCCTTGAGCGGGTTCATCAGCCCGGTGGAGGTTTCGTTGTAGACAAGCGTTACCGCATCGTACGTACCGGTGGCCAACTGCTGGTCGACCATCTCCGGTTTGATCGCAATGTTCCAGGGCTGCTCGAATGCATCACACGGGACACCATTTCCTGCGGTGATCTCGTGCCAACGCTTGGAGAACGCTCCATTCACCAGATTCAGGCAGCGCTTGGCCACGAGGTTGGTGACGGCCGACTCCATCGCCCCCGTCGAGGAGGAGGTGTAAAGCAGTACCGCGTTCTCCGTGAACAGCACCGTCTGAAGCTTCCTCTGAATCTCGGCGTACAGCTCCGAGAACTCCGGCGCACGATGGTGGATCTGGGGTGTCGCCAGCTCCTTGAGGATCTCAGGTCGTACCTGCGTCGGTCCGGGGGTGAAGAGCCGCTTGTGCATTTTGCCTCCCTTGGGGATCGCTTCGTGCCGTACGGCCAGGAGGATACCCAGAGCAGATCTGCTTTTCAACAGTCCCTGCCAGACGATGACTCGGCACCGAGATCTTCGGTGCATCGTCCCCATCTCCCGCCGTGGCAAGCCTTCCTCCCACACGTCCAAGGGCCTATAGGTTCTCTGGAGCAAGCCGTCCCGGCGGAGCCGAACGACGGGGAAAGCAACGGGTCATGTCGGGTGGCAATACGATGTGTCAAGGCGTTAGAATGGCGGCGCTCGGGGGGAGAGGGGTTTGTATGAGAAGACAAAACCGGTTCATCCCGCTGTGGTTCACCGTGGCCTTGGTGACGATCGCAAGCATCATGCTTCACGCGTCCCAGCCCACCGATCTTGCCCGGGTCTCATGGCACCCGGAGCGTCCGATCACCTGGGATATGTTCCAGGGAGCCCCCCCACAAGACGCCTGTGAGCGGAGTGAAGCGGCGGCGATCCACATGACCCTGGAATGGAGCGCCTCCTACGAGATCCGATCGTCCTCCGCAGGGTATGTCGGTCGTGTCGCCACCGTCTCGGTGACCAACACGATGCAGCCCCAACGCTCGTGGGTCGTTGACGGAAGGCAGAGTGACCGCTTGCTCCATCACGAGCAGATCCACTTCGACCTCAATGAGGTGTATCGCAGACGGATCGAGTCGTCGCTCCTTTCGATCGGACCCTGCCAGACATCGACGCAGCAGGGGGCGATCCAGTGGTTGGACAGTCGGCTTCATCAGGTGGCCAATGAGCAGTTGGACCAACTGGAGTCGATGCATGCACTCTACGATGCGCAGACATCCCACGGAACGAACCTCGAGGAACAGCGCCGCTGGGACGAGCAGGTTTACGAGTGGCTCGCGCGTGCAGCCACCGCTCCGTAGCGGTCTCTCCTCTCAAGCTCGCTGTCGGGCATTTCGGAGACCGTGAACAACAGCCATAACGATCCGCGGTGCCGACTACAGACAAGGACACGCTGCTCCCTGCTTTGGCCAAGGGTGTTTCGGAACAGAGGACACTCCGAAGACTCCTGAGGAGGCTTCAGACGTCCTCGTCGGACGATGGAATGAACGTCCAGCCCGCCGCAGCGTACACCGCCTGACCGAATGAGACCCCCCCGTCACCACACGGGACAAGCTGATTGGTGTAGAACCCGAAGCCCTCGCCTTCGCACGCAGACCGGATGGCCGACGCGATGTGATCGTTGTAGGCTACGCCTCCGCTGAGACCAATCCTCTTGATTCCAACGCGCTCCGCAGCGTTCATCGCCATGCGCGCCATCCCATCGGCCAGCGCCTGCTGGGCTGTCGCCGCCACGTCGGCCGTGGAGACGCTCGCGGAGAGGTCGACCACCTCTTCGAACAGCGAGGGGATATCCAGCTGTAGAACTCCCGCACTCGATCGCGTGTGAAGACGGATGGGGCGCGGTGTTCCGCGTGCCGCCAATGCCTCCAATCGCATGGCGGGCTCTCCCTCGTACCCTCTGGAGTCGCTCGCGCCCAGCCAGGCCGCCACCGCATCCAAGAACCGTCCCGCGCTGCTCGTCCACGGCGAATGGACTCCTCGTCCGATCTGCTTCAAAAGGACCTGAGCTTCCATGGCGGACATCCCCCGGCTCGCCAGGGCCGTAGCGATCCGGCGGTCGGACCAACCAGAGGCATGAAGCAGCGAAGCCACCATCCGCAGTGGATAACGCGCCGCAAGGTCTCCTCCGGGGAGACGAACCGGAACAAGCGAGCCGAGACGACGTACCTCGCGATCACGCGCCATCAACAGCTCCGCACCCCACGCCGAGCCGTCGGCCCCGTACCCGAACCCATCCAGGATGATGCCGAGCAGTCCATCTTCCATCTCGTGTTCTGCAACCAGTGAGAGAAGATGCGCCACGTGGTGCTGGACCTGTATCCTACTCGCGCCGGCCTCCTGCGCCATTTCTGCAGCCAGCTGCGTGGTCAGGAACGCAGGATGCAGGTCGCACGCGATCACAGAGGGAGGTCGACACTGCGCGATGGACGTGAGACGGCGCATCGCATCTTGGAGGTACGCGAGGGTTTCAAGGTCGTCTACGGTCCCAATGTGCTGTGACAGTGTGATCCGAGAACGGTCGTACAGAGCGAACGTCACATCGGACTCCGGCCCCAGCGCCAAGACACTCTTCTTCCCCAGGTTTCGATCGATCCCCTCAGGGACGAACCCGCGCGACCGGCGGAGGAAGACGAAGCGCCCGCCCACCCGACGCCGAACAGAGTCATCACAACGGGCCACAATCTGCCGGTCATGCAGCAGCAGATGGTCGACGACCCCTTCCAGCTTCTGGATGATCTCCCCGTTTCGGATGAGCATCGGCTGTCCAGGTCTGTTCGCACTCGTCATCACAAGCGGCACGCCGACGCCCGCGAGCAGGAGATGGTGAAGCCCCGAGTACGGGAGCATCACACCCACGGTGTGAAGACCCGGAGCCACCCCGGAGAGTACGTCGTGTGTCTTCTTGGGCACAACCAGAATCGGACGCTGTGGAGACAGAAGCTCTTCCCAATCCTCCGGGCAAAGGATCACCACCCTGTTCAGGGCCTCCTCGCAGCCCATCACAGCGAACGGCTGCGACGGCCTTCCGAGACGCTCCCGAAGGGTCTGGATCACGTCAGGCTGGGTCGCGTCGCACGCAATGTGCGTGCCGCCGATCCCCTTGACAGCAAGGATCCGGCCTTCGGCCAACGCGTCGACAGCGCGCTCGAGGGCATCGTCGACACCCCCATCGAACGAGAGCGACGGACCGCAGGCAGCGCAGGCTGTGGTCTGGGCATGGTATCTTCGATCCAGCGGGTCTCCGTACTCCTTCGCGCAGGTTTGACACATGGGGAACACCCGCATCGACGTACGCGGCCGATCATACGGCAAGGTCTCCACCACCGTGAAGCGCGGACCACAGTCCGTGCAACTCGTCGCCCAGTAGCCGCGGAATCGACTCGGGCCCAGGATCTCCGCGATGCACTTTTCACAGGTCGCAACATCAGGGGGAAGCTGTCCGCCTCCCTGCCCTCCCGCCTCACTGGAGGGCACAATTCGAAACTCCGTGACCTCCTCATCGTCTGTGATCGTGACCTCTACATGATCAAGCCGGGAGAGCGTGGGAGCACGCTGCTGCAAATCCGACAGGAACATCTCCAGCGAGCGAATGGACCCACGGACCAGGATCTCCACCCCTGCATCGCCGAGATTGCGAACGTAGCCCGCGAGACCATGTTCGTGCGCAATACGATAAACGAACGGACGGAATCCGACCCCTTGAACCACCCCGCGTACCCGAACGCGACGGCTCTCCATGCCTACTCATCCCCCGGCCTGTCCGCATCCTGCACGGAAACCTGTTCCACCGACAGTTCGCGCCCCGTGATCAGGTCCACCTCGCCACCGCAGATAGGGCAGCTTAAGATCGGAACCGAGAAATGGAGCGCCTCATCGGAGACACGCTGCACCTCTCCTTCGTATGGGCACACTGAACACCGTACACAGGCAGGCACAGCTTCGATCACGAGCTCTGCACCCTCCAGACGCGTTCCCTCGGCCAGCATCTCAAACGCATGGGTCAAAGCCCGATCCGAGAGAATCCGCAGTTCTCCCTTCTTCAGGTAGACTCGAGTGATCCTTCCTTCCAAGCCGTCCAGCTGTGGAAGCAGAGCGTAGATCAGCTCGGATGCGACGGAGTATTCGTGCATGACAGCTTGAGGGCATCCAACAGCTCCTCGATGCCACGGTTGTGACGCGCATCGGTCAGCACCGAACTGCCGTGCGGATTAATGCGGCGATAGTCAGAGAGCAACCGTTGCGGATCGACCCCCACAGCCTCTGCCAGATCCACCTTGTTCAGCACAAGAACGTCGGTCTGCGCAAAGATCTTCGGATGCTTGCGCACCATGTCATCCCCTTCGGTCGCGGAGATAACAACGACCTCGTGTGCCGCGCCTAGGGGGAAGTCGGCAGGGCAGATGAGGTTTCCCACGTTCTCCAGAAACAGGATCTCGAGCGCATCCATCGGCAGATGCTCCATCGCATGCGCGACGGTATGCGCATCCAGATGACAGTCATCCTGTGTGTTGAGATTGATCGACACTGCGCCGCGTGCCACGAATCGCTGATGGTCATCGTCCCCGGCGGAGTCTGCGGCAATCGTCCCGACGCGCAAGCCGCGTTCGGAGAGCTGGTCGATCATCCGCTCAATCAGCGATGTCTTCCCACTTCCGATCGCGCCCATCACGCTGACCGCTACGACGTTCCACTCCTGCAGCCGCTTCCGGTTGACCTCCGCTAGATCCAGCTGTCTCCGAAGAACGTCCTCTGCGTTGACGTGAACGTTGTGCATGATTCCTCCTTCGCGGCGGGATCATACGGTCCCGTTCCCCGCGTCGCAATCACCACTCCGCAAGGCGTGGATTCCGTTGGTCGTGCCCCGCCCCGGTGCATCGTCGACGGGCACTGCATGCGGTATACTTAAGGATTGAACGTACGTCTTCTGAGCGCAGGGATCAGCGACACGGATGCGAGCCCGTAGTGCTCAGTAGGAGTGCTGCATCTATGAGGAGGAGGCAGGAGCGGATGCGAACGAGGCGTAGGATCGCTCTCTCGGAAACGGTGCAACCACGCATTCTGGCTTCTCCAACCGTGATGTGCTCGGTGATCCTTGCGCTCGTCTTCTCGGGTTGCGTAAGCATCGCGTGCAGCGCCCTCGCCGAGGATGACCCACTGATCGTTCTCTTCTACAGCCATGACTGCGCAAGCTGCGAGGAGATGGATGAGTTTCTCACCCTGATGACGTTCGGGGAGCCAGAGAGCGTCATCGCTCGTCACGAGCTCAGCGAGCCCGAGTCGGCGCAATTGCTCTCCTCTCTCTCGCGTGCCTATGGCATCGAGGCCCCCTCGATCGTCCCGGTGGTGTTTATCGCTGATGAGGTCTTCATCGGCTACGAGGGCCTCACCCAGGAGACCGCCATGACGAAGCCGATTGGCGATTGTCTCGCCAATCCTGTGCAGTACGGATGCGAGTCTCCCATCGCCAAGCTTCCGCGCACGCAGATCCAGCGAGACCTGCCCCGACTGGCATGGATGCTGGCGGTCTTCTTGGCGCTGGCGTGGCGTCAAGTCCAGTGATGCACGTCAGGGAGCTCCAGAGGATTGGACCGTGGGAGGTTCCTGCGTGAGGAAGACGGACTCCTGTGGAGCGCAGACCGAGGACAGGCCATTGCGCGCGCTGGTCACCGGGAGCACACGCGGCATCGGGTGGGCTATCGCTTGGGCGTTAGCTCATCGTGGGATGGCTCCAATCCTGACCTACAGGCAGGATGCCGTCAGCGCGGAACAGGCGATGGCACGTCTTTCGACTGTCTGTGCCCAAGCCCAGTTGATCCGCGCCGATGTCTGCCGGGAGAGCGATCTGGACAGACTGTTCGAAACTGCGTTCTCGCGCGGCCCGATCGATGTCTTGGTCAACAACGTCGGCGAGTTTCTCTACCGTCCGTTCCTTGAGACCACGCGAGGCGATTGGGACCGAGTTTTACGGAGCAACCTGTTGGCGACGGTGGGCGCCTGCCGGCGAGCGCTCCCCTCGATGCGGGCACATGGCCGTGGCCACATCATCAACGTGACAAGTCTCCACGCCGACCGGATCCGTGCACGACCGAACACGCTTCCCTACGCGATTGCAAAGATGGGCGTTGTCCAGATCACCCATGCGTTGGCCAAGACGGAAGCGGTGTATGGGATCCGTGTCAACGCGGTGGCTCCCGGGTTCATCGACGGGGGAGCGCACACACAACCGGAGGACATGCAGCGCGTCCCGCTCGGACGGCTCGGAACGCCGGAGGATGTCGCGCAGGCGGTCGCGTATCTCGTGTCTCCCGAAGCAGCGTACGTCACGGGAGCTGTTCTCGAGATCCACGGCGGCGCCCTTCTCTAGTAGAGGTCGCAGACGTTGTCGATGTCATCGTTCATCTCGCCAGACGGGCCTTCCCGGCCGCGTCTTGCTCTTAGCCGCCGATCTCTGCCTGGTACTCCCCGTTGGAGCGCTCCAATTGGATCCGGGTCTCCTGTTCCTCACGCACAAGCACGTTTGGAAGGACAATCTGGCCGGACGGAGTGTCGATGACGATCGTGTAGATTCCGCTGGCCAGTTGCTGCCCGGCATCACCCAACGTGCCGCTGTAGACCAGCTCATCCTCTTCATCGTAGACTGCATAGGGGATCGGTGCGCCTTCCCTCAGTCCCAGCGCTTGACGCAGATCCTCGGTGCTGTCCGCACTGAAGTACAGCCCGCCGCTGGACTCTGCGATCTCGATCAACTGATCACGAGCCCGGCCGTCGCCACCACTGACATCAAACCCCACGACATGGATCATGAGATCGAACCCAAGGTCTACCAGCTCCTGCGCCACATGCACGGGATCACCGGCACACGTCTCCTCTCCGTCGCTGATCAGGAGGACCAGATACGGTTCTTCAGCGCCCGCTAGGTCCGTCTTCGCGTTGTCCAGTGCGATGGCAATCGGCGTAAACCCGGTCGGTTCGATGGCGAGCACGGCGTCCCGCAGTTCATCGAGATCCTGGGTCCCCACGGGAGCAACAAGCTCTGTCACGCACATTCCCCCGAACGTGCGAATGCCTAGCAGGCGATCCCGGGCTAGTTCGTCGATCAGTTCGAGCATGACTTCTTTGGCGGCATCCATCTTGACCTCACCGCCTGCAATGCGTTGCCTCATGCTGGAGGAACGGTCCAGAAGCACCAGGACCGTTCGCTCGGACCGATCGAATGAGAAGGCGAGGTCGCCCACGGGCAGCAGAGAAAGGCTTCCGAACGCCTCTCCCACGAAGACCATCTCAGGCTCCTGGACCCTCGCCTGTCCCATGGCACCCACCGCATCGATACTGGGGCCTGAGCAATCCGACTTGTCCTCATCGGCCGGAACGTCGCTGATCCGCACGAAGCGGTATTCCTCATTCGGTTCGACATACGGACCGATGTCGATGCCCCCTGGATACCCGACCACTTCGCCCACGAAGAGGAATGATCCTCCGTCCTGGCTGATGTACACCCGTGCTGGCTTGCGCGTGGTGTTGTAGATGAACAGATCGTCACCAGGACCATCGATTAGGACATTGTCGACGAACTCCAGAACCAGAAACCCTCGTGTGTCTAGATCGCTCAATCGGTATCCGAGCGATACGGCGTTGGTGTCACATCCGTCACATGCATAGCACCCCCCGCACGTTGCATCTGGAGGGCCAAGAGCCGCTTCCGGTCGAGCATACGCTGCTCGAACGCAGCTGGCGGGAACATACTGCACCACGCGATCGGCGAATGCGATGTCCCCATGCGGGAACGTCACACCGAAGTAGGTCGTCGCCTGGGCAACGAGCTGCGGACCGACGCCCACCCCGAGACTGACAACGAAGAACCAAAGAACGAACCATCGAAGACACAAGCCAAACTTCATCCCGTCACCTCCGCCTCCTAGAATCCCACCCCAGCCCACCGCTTCATCATAGAACGCTTCCCCGAAGAAGGCAAATCTTGGCACATCGCGAACCGCAGACGACACGCCCCTTTCGCAGCCGGTTGACGCTCAAGACACGGTTGGCTACCATCAACAATACGGGCCGAGGTGGCGGAATTGGCAGACGCGCATGGTTGAGGGCCATGTGGACCGAAATGTCCGTGCGGGTTCAAGTCCCGCTCTCGGCACCACGTCTGGACGGTGTACTCTCGGATGAGAATTCTGGTCGATGTAATGGGAGGAGACTCCCCTGCAGAAGAGCTCGTACGGGGCGGTGTGGAGATTGGCCGTCTGAGAGAGATCGGGATCCTCTTTGCGGGAGATGCGGACCGGATCGAGTCTTCCCTCAGGGGTCTCGGCGAAACCACAGGAGCCCTGTTCGATATCCTGGATTGTCCTGAAGTGATCTCCATGGAGGAGCTCCCTGTGCGAGCCGTTCGGGAGAAACCGAGCTCCTCACTTGTCCGCGGACTGAGCGCACTGCGTGCGAAGCAGGTGGATGCCTTCGTGTCGCCCGGGAACACCGGTGCGGTGGTCGCAGGGGCTCTCCTAACTCTGGGCCGCATCCGCGGAATCCCTCGGCCCGCGATCTTAGCTCCTCTCCCCACGTTGCCGGGGCCCGATCTGTTCCTCATCGATGCCGGCGCCAACACAGATTGCCACGCGGAGCACCTGCTGCACTTCGCACGGATGGGCATCACCTACGCTCGTGAGCTGGCCGGGATCCCTCGTCCGACCGTCGCGCTTCTGAATATTGGAGAGGAACGATCCAAGGGCAACCGACTGACCGAGGGAGCGTTTTCTCTTCTCGAGGCTGATGTCCCGTCGTTTGTCGGAAACGTGGAAGCCCATCAGATCCTCATAACACGCCCTGCGGACGTCATTGTCTCCGACGGATTCGCGGGCAACATCTGCCTCAAAGCCATTGAGGGAGGTGTCTCCGGCGTGACCGGGTTTCTCAAGCAAGCGGTTCACCGATCGATCGCCGCTCGCCTTGGGGCACTGCTCATGAAGTCGACGTTCGCCTCACTTCGTAGAACACTATCGTACCGAGAACGGGGAGGGGCCCCTCTGCTCGGAGTCAACGGAGTGGTCGTCATCGCTCACGGGCGCTCGGACGCCCGGGCTATCAGCACAGCCATCGATGGGGCGCGTCGCGAAGTCGAAGCACGCCTCACAGAGCAGATTGCCGACAGCATCTCCCCTCGAGTTGATCACCATGGGGGCTAGGATCAGCGGACTCGGCAGCTCGATCCCACCCAACGCGGTCTCAAACAAACAGCTTGCGACCCAGGTGGATACGTCCGACGAGTGGATTGTGCAACGGACCGGCATTCGTTCTCGGCACATTCTGCAGCCCGACGAACATCCTTCAGACCTGGGTGTGGAGGCCGCTCGGCGTGCCCTGAAGGCAGCCGGCGCACATCCGTCCACGGTCGATCTCCTGCTTGTAGCCACGAATTTTCCGGACTACATCTGCCCTGGATCGGCCCCCTTTATCTCCCAAGGCTTGAGATTAGAGGACAGACCATTCTTTGATCTGACCGCGGGTTGCTCCGGGTTCGTCTACGCAGTTGTGGTAGCGAATGGGCTGATCTCCTCGGGTCTCTTCCGCCGCGTCCTCGTGGTTGGAGTTGAAGCCCTGTCTCGTGTCACCGATTGGTCGGATCGCACAACGTGCGTCCTCTTCGGAGATGGCGCGGGCGCTGCGTTGCTTGAGCCAGGAGAAGAGACCGTCGGGATCCTGGGATCTGCTCTGTTTGGGGATGCCGACAAGGCAATGTTCCTCCACATTCCTGCAGGGGGAACCCGACACCCCTCCAGCACAGAGACACTGAGTCAAGGGGGGCACTTTCTCAAGATGGAAGGCTCAGGGGTCTTCCGCAGCGCGGTTCCCATGATGGAGAAGGCAACACTGGCTGCGCTCGCCAATGCAGGGATCGACCTCTCTGAGGTCGACTGGATCATCCCGCATCAGGCCAATCAGCGGATCATCGATTCGCTCACTCGCCGCCTGGGCGTACCCGGTGAGCGCGTCATCAGCAATCTCGATCGAGTGGCCAACACATCCACCGCGTCCATTCCGATCGCGCTGGACGAGCAGGTCCGATCCGGACGCATTCAGCCGGGGGATGTCCTCGTGATGACCGCGTTCGGTGCTGGAGTCACGTACGGGGCGGTCGTTCTTCGTCTGTAGCACCAACGAAGGAGAGACACGATGAAGGAGCGCGTTGCCTTTCTCTTCCCTGGCCAAGGTCGCGTGCCCAAGCGATTGCCCGAATCCACAAGAGGGCTCTCGGCGTTGCGCCAGCAGACAGTGGACGCCGGGCTCGCGCTGGAGACCTGGATCTCAGAGCAACGAGAGGATCGCTTGGCCCAGACCGATGCGGCCCAGCCAGCCCTCTTCCTAGAAAGTCTTTCCCGAGCGCAGAGCCTCGCCGAGGCGGGGTGGATCGCTGACTGTGTCGCCGGTCACTCGCTGGGGGAGTACGCCGCGCTGGTTCACAGCCGCGTGCTCACGGCCGACGACGCCATGCGCCTCGTCATTGAACGCGGCCGGCAGATGCGAAATGTTCCCGGAGCCATGGCGGCTGTTCTCGGGTTGGATTGGGATGCGGTATGCTCGCTCTGTCACGGCGTGGATGCCGTCCCGGCCAACCACAATACCCTGAAGCAGGTGGTCGTCTCAGGGACGACCGCCGCGGTTCAAGCCGTTCTGAAGCGTGCGGACGCACAAGGAGGGCGCGGTATCCTGTTGGACGTCTCCGGTCCTTTTCACTCACCGCAGATGCATGACGCTCAAGCATCGCTATCGCCGCTGCTTCGACGGGTCCGTTTCTCTCCACCCGCCATCCCATTCGTCTCAAGCGTCGTCGGCGACGTTCTCGCGTCACCCGAGGACCTGCGAGACGTCATGCTTCGTCAGATGACGTCGCCGGTCCGGTGGGTGGACGTCACTCGGGCTCTGAGCCGGATGGGTGTGACCCTGGCTGTGGAGGTCGGAGGCGGACGCGTTCTCACGGATTTGGGCCGACGATCGGAGACACGCATCCGATTCATCACGTATGAGGAGGCCTTCAGTGGAAAGATTTGAGAGCACCGTGTGCCTTGTGACGGGAGCTACACGAGGACTGGGTCGGGGGATTGCCGAACGACTTCTAGAGGAAGGCGCCATCGTCTACGGTGTCGGTCGAAGCGAGGACCTCGGTACGGAGCTTGAGTCTCAAAGCGGACGTTTCCGGTTCTGCGCTGCCGATGTTTCGGCTCCGGATCAGATGACCGACGTCGTCGATCGCATTCTCCACGCCGAGGGGAAACTGGACCATCTGGTCTGCAATGCAGGCATCACCCGGGACCAGCTTCTGCTGCGCATGAGCGACGCGCAGTGGGACGACGTCCTTCGCGTGAACCTCACCGGCGCGTTCTACGGGATCCGGGCCGCGCTCCGGCCGCTTATGAAGAGCGGACACGGGTCCATCGTGGCCATCTCCTCGTTGGTCGGACAGACGGGGAACGCTGGTCAGGCAAACTATGCCGCATCCAAAGCCGGACTGATCGCGCTGTGCCAGTCGGCCGCCAAGGAGGTCGCACGCAAGCGTGTCCGCGTCAACGTGGTCGCACCGGGCCTCATCGATTCCGAGATGACGGCGTCCCTGCCGGCCGCCCTCCGAGCTGCCTACGTGGATCGGATTCCTCTTCAGCGAGTCGGGACCGCGCAGGAGGTAGCGGCCGCTGTCTGCTTCTTGCTTTCAGCTGAGGCATCCTATATAACTGGGCAGGTACTCGCTGTGAATGGGGGGTTGTACCCCTAAACTGCGCATCATGAGGGAGGTTCATTCGCCATGAGTGACGTTTCGGAGAAGGTGAAGGCGATCATCTGTGATCAGCTGATGGTGGACGCTGAGGAGATCACCGACGAGTCATCGTTTGTCGAGGATCTCGGGGCTGACTCGTTAGACACGGTCGAGCTGATCATGGAGTTTGAGGATGAGTTCGGAATTGAGATCTCCGATGAACAGGCCGAGAAGATCTCCACCGTGGGCGAAGCAATCTCCTACCTTGAGAAGCTTCTTACCGAGAAGCAGGCCTAGCGTTGCCCAGCAACTGGGCATGAGACGGCGCGCCCGCTGTTCCATGCTTCACTGTACGCCACCCCCTGCCACACGCTCGGGCCGGCGATGAGGGCCCGAGGGGAGTTGTCCATCAACGAGTATCTGAATCGGCTCGCGTCGGCGGATCCGACCCCCGGTGGTGGAAGCGCCGCTGCAGTTTCGGCCGCATTGGGCGCGGCGCTCGGCTCGATGGTGGCCGCCATCTCTTCGAGGACTCGTGACGCGACGAAGCTCGAACCGATCGCAACTGCATGCGCAGCGCATCGACAGACGTTCCTGCAGCTGGCCGAAGAGGATGAACAGGCGTTCAACAAGGTGATGGCGGCGCTCCGCCTGTCCAAGGAGGATTCGGATCGTCAAGAAACCCTAGAGCGAAGCCTCAGCGACGCGGCCGGCGTCCCACTGCGCACAGCTGAGACTTGCATGGAGCTTCTCTCAACGCTCAGCAGACTGACGGAGCTGTCGACCCGCCATTGCGTGAGCGATGTCGGAGCTGCCGCACATCTGAGTCTGGCATCCCTTCGCGCGGCACTTCTGAACGTTCACGTCAACCTCTCTCTGATGGCACTCCCGCAGAGAGCACAGACACTGCGTGAGGCTGCGGATCGAATCGAGTCCGAAGCCGTTGCGCTTTCCGAGCAGGTTGCCGCCCGCGTGATGGACCGCATCCGTGGATCGTCGTGAAGCTGGAGACAAACCCTTTTTGGTCTCGCACCCATTCGATCGTTACCGCCGTGTCATCGACGACTGGGAGGAATTTCTGGTGTCCGTCCAGAAGCCGCTTCCCCACATCGTGCGAGCCAACACGCTGCGAATCGACTCTTCCACGCTCTGTCAGCGACTGAACGCCGATGGGGTTCGGACCCGGAATGTAGCCTGGTTGGACGAGCTGATCGAGGTGTCCGAGCCACCCGGACCTCGGATCGAGCACTGGCTTGGACTCTACTACATCCAGGAAGCAACGCAGACGTTGCCCGTGATCGCTCTCGATCCACATCCCAGAGAGACAGTTCTCGACCTATGTGCCGCGCCCGGAGGAAAAACGACATTCATCGCCGCACGCATGCTCAATCGAGGAACGCTCGTGGCCAACGAACCGAACGGTCGTCGACAGATGGGACTTCTCGCCAACCTGAACCGGTTGGGCGTCCTGCAAGCCCTTGTCACCGGGTATCGTGGGGAGAGTTTCCCAGGGACCACGCCGTTCGATCGGATCTTGATCGATGCCCCGTGCTCTGCGGAGGGGACGGTACGCAAAGCGCCATCTCTCCTCGAAGGGGCATCACTTCACACGATTGACCGTCTCTCCCGGGTTCAGCGACGCCTGATCCTGCGGGCGTTCGATCTGTTGGCGCCCCATGGGCTGTTAGTATACTCCACGTGTACGTTTGCTCCCGAGGAGAACGAGTCCGTCATCACGCATCTACTTTCGCGGCGCAGCGCGACAGTCGTGGCTCCCAACCTCCCTGTGAGGGTGGCTCCCGGGATCTCTAACTGGAAAGGCGAATGGTACCCAGAGGAGATCGTCAACTGCCGCCGCATCTACCCGCATCACCTCGACAGCGGAGGAGGGTTCCTTGCCTGCATCCGAAGAGCTTAAGCGCTCGGCCCTGAGTCTCTACCGAGATCGCTTCGGCGTCACCTGGCCGGCCGAATGGCGTTTGCACGTGCAACCCTCACAACAGGAAGTGTGGGCAACAACAGCAGCCCCTCTCCCCGGGATCGCCGCCGACCGGCCGATCGGACTGCGGATGGCCCGCTGGTTTCCATCCGGCATCAAGCCGACCTCGGTCTTCCTCATGGCCCTCGGTCCTCTCGTGACGAGATCCCGTGTCGAGATCTCGTCCAAAGAGCTTCGACACCTCTTGCTCGGTCACCGGATCCCGGAGACCTCAATTGAGCCCGGCTACGTAGCCCTGACCTTTCTCGGAGATACGATTGGATGCGGTCAGGTGAAGGTGGGCGAGCTTCGAACGCTCATTCCCACAGGCCGACGCAGGGAGCTTCTTGAGATCCTCGCCCACCTGAGCTGAGTCAACACCAACCTGGAATTGTAATTCAGATCACAGATTCCCCCTGCACCGATCGGCTAGAATGCCCGTGGAAGTTGGATCAGTCGTCAAGGAGGTTGCAGGATGAAAAGCCGAATTCTCTTTCTGGTGATCTGTGTTGCCTGTCTGACCGTATGGACAGCGACCGCACTGGACAACATCGTCTTCGTACTCGACGCATCGAACAGCATGAACAAACCGCTGGGAGCACTGTCGCGGCTCGACGTGGCGATCGATGCCTTGTCAGAGCTCTTGGAGGGCATCCCCGACGGAGAGCGCGTTGGCTTGATCGCCTTCGGACATCGTGTGTCCCGGTTGGATGAAGCCGCAAGTTGTGACGACATCGAGCTCATGTACTCTGTGGAGCCCCTCTCGTCTTCACGTCGAGACGCCATGCTCTCGACGATCCTGACAATCCGTGCGCAAGGCATGACCCCACTCGCCGCTTCGTTGGAGGTGGCGGCCAATACCCTGGCGGATCGAGCCGAGGCAGGGACAATCATCCTGATCACCGACGGCGAAGGGAACTGTGGTGGTCTCTACGAAGTGATGGCTGAGACCCTTGCCATCATGGATCCGCCGATCAAGCTCCATATCATCGGTCTGGACGTCGACGAATCCGTCCGTGAAACGCTGACGCAGATGGCCTTCTACTCCGGTGGCGAGTATTGGTCGGCGCGTGATACCTCGGGTCTGCTCGCAGCCCTTCGTGCCGCCCTCGAGGTCTCCGATGGCGATGCCACGGAAGCAACCGGGATTCCCACCTGGGCCGCACGCATGGGCATCACCAACGTCATCTACGGAACGGAAGGCGACGATACTATCTACGGGACGAAAGGCAACGACCTAATCCTCGCCGTGGGAGGCAATAACAAGATCTTCGCCGTGGGTGGGAACAACATTCTGATCGGCGGTCCCGGAAATGATCTTCTGATCGGAGGTCCCGGAAACGATATCCTGCTCGGCGGCGGGGGAAACAACCTCTTGATGGGAGGTCCAGGAGACGACATCCTCTGTGGAGGGACGGGCAACGACACGTTGGAGGGGGAGTCGGGCAACGACATTCTGTTCGGCGGGGGCGGCGTGAACCGTCTCCTCGGCGGGCCGGGCCAGGACACGCTCTACTCGATCAACCCACGCGACATGTTGCTGGAGGGAATGCCTGTCGCCGGACCCTCCCCACATTGTCTCGAGCTGCAAGCCCTGATCCAGGGAACCACGATCTGCCCGCTTCCGATCTCACACTGCCCGCTCCCTATGTCGCCAGAGGCTGCCTGTGTACTGGGTGCCACACCCCCGAAGGCCGACTGTACGCTGCCCACCGGGATCAGGACGGTCCGTGAAGGGCAGAGCCTCCAGCTGAGCGGATCGGTGCTTGATATCGATTGCAACGTCGATTCCGTCCAATGGCAGGTCACCGCCGGACGTTTGGACAACCCGGCATCTCTGACGCCGACCTACACTGCGCCCAGCCTGGATGGATGCAACGATCTGGATGTGGAAGTGGTGCTCACAGCCGTGGACCGATGTGGCGCAACGGGAAGCGACTCGTTCATCCTCCGTGTCCTTAAGGTAAACCACCCGCCGACCGTGGACGCGGGGCCCGACCGCTCGGTCGATGAGGGCATGGCGCTCTTGTTGGAGCCTGAGCTCCACGATCCCGATGGAGATCCGCTACGAGTGAACTGGACGGTACTCGGACCCTACGGATCGATCACTGATCCCACTGCGAGGAACGCGACCTTCGTTGCTCCGTGGATCGATGCATGTGATGGCGTATGCGTGATCGTTCGCGTGGATGTCACAGACCCCTGCGGCGCCACGGCCAGTGATACCGTCACACTCCATGTTCGGAACGTCAATCACCCGCCGGTGGTGGATCTGGGACCCGACTTCTCGATCGACGAGGGAGAAACCATCCGCATGCAGCCGGTGATCCACGACCCCGATTGCGACGAGCTTCAGTATCGTTGGACGATCAGCCGCGGACAGCTCTCCGATCCCTGCGTCGCCAACCCGACGTTCACCGCTCCGATGACGCAATGTTGTGAGGGCGAGACGGTCGTCATGACGCTCACCGTCACCGACCCCTGTGGTCTGACGAGCACGGATTCTGTACGAGTTCACGTGAAGAATGTCAACAGGGCGCCGCTCGTGGATCTGGGATCGGACCTGAGCGTGCTCGAGTGCAGCAGCATCCTCCTGACACCGATCGTGAACGATCCCGACGGAGATCCCCTGAAATACACATGGACCGTTACGGGAGGCGCATTGGACAGCTACAACTGTCCTGCCGCTGTGTTCACCGCACCCTCGATTCACGATTGCGATGGTGAGACATTCGTGGTTACGCTGACCGTCTCCGATCCCTGCGGGTTGTCTGCATCGGACTCGATCCAGATCTACGTAGAGAACGTCAACCACCCCCCGGTGGTTCGTGTGGATCAATAGACGCTGGACCTTCAACGATTGAGCCATCCGATCTGCTCCGCCTCTCGTAGGCGGAGCAGATCACATTCTCCGGTGGACAGGACCACGTCGTGATCTCACGAAGCACCATCGTTCCGATGGGGTTCTCACCCGCCAGTGCGTGCGCAACGTGCAGATGGAGACACTTCAGGTGGGCCCGGTCCCTGATTCCCCCGATCCCTCGATCCGAGAGCCAGAACGACTGCTCCCCATGCTGCATCAGGCCCAAGTCCTCCGCCGCGATGCGTTCTGCACGCTCTCGCGCATACTGATCATGCGCCCTCTCCATCGCAGCACGAAGGTGGGGCTCGATTCGCATGCGCTCGGCAAGACGTTGACACCCTCCCCCCGCCTCCAACCGCCCCACTTGGCGAACCAGGAAAGGGCAGCTCAGCCAATAGAGTGTAGGGAACGGCTTTCCCTCGATGATCGGATGAACACGCAGAACCTGCGGGTAGCCATATGGGCAGCGGGTGACCACATCAAGCGTTCCGCGCGGCTCACGCCCTAGCTGAGCGGCGACCCACTCCCAGTCCCTCAGATCTTGAGATTCCATTTCGAGCATCCGTACTTCTCTCTCTCCAGTCTCTCAGCACAGGCATCCTCTTCGTCCGTTGACCTTCCCGGGCAAAGCCGCCGCCCCAGTGCAGCCGCCAACGATCCGGCGATGGATCGACTCACCTCGCGTACATCCACATCATGCCCCATCAGATCGGACAAGGTGCCCATCGGCCGGGGACGGGACGGAACGTTCTCCGGCCGGTATTCCGGACGCATGGCCCTCAACAGATCGCTCATCTCGAGCGCTGATGGATGCAGGAGCAAGGTCGTGTGGTACAATACCGCCGAGGCCCGCCGAAGCTGGGCAGCGCCGCCGATCTTGAGTCCGCCCCCATAAATCCCGTGATCTTCGGCAACCAAGCGGATCGCCGACGTCGAAAGAGTCGATGCCAGCGCGCCACCAAGCCATGCGAACAGTGCCTCCACTCCCGGAAGCCGCCTTCCACGTAGAAAGACAGACACGTTCAGGTTGCCAGGGTAGTGGAAGACGGTGCCTCCCCCAGATACCCGTCGCAAGACGGGAACTCTGGCTTGATCGGCCGCTACAAGATCCACCTCTGCGGCCGCACTCTGCGAACGGCCCAATACCACGGCACGATGGTTGATCCAGATTCGTACGGTCTCACGTCCGCTCTCCTGAAGCGAACGGAGCAACGACTCATCCATGGCGAGTCCCCGGCGTGGATCACTAGGGTGCAGCGTCTCGATCAGCCGCATTCGAGTGCGTCAGAGGCGTGCCAGGAACTTCGAACACGAGGACCAGCCATCACGTGGGAGAACCCCAACGACCTGGCGTGCTCCTCGTAAGCAGAGAACTCCTCCGGCGGAACGAACCGAACCACCGGCACCTGTTCCAGAGACGGTTGTAGATACTGCCCAACGGTCAGAATGTCGACACCGACATACCGCAGGTCTCCCATACATGCGAAGACCTCCGCCTGGGTCTCTCCCAGTCCAACCATGATTCCCGACTTGATGCTCCGTCCATCCGAACGCCGCTTGAGCTCGCGAAGAACCGCCAGCGACTGCTCGTACTCCGCTCGTGGATCACGCAGCGCAGGAGTAAGCCGGCGGACCGTCTCCAGATTGTGTCCGATCACCGTCACGTCTTCCGCCAGAATGCGATCCAAGGAGACTCGGTCCGCTCTGAAGTCGGGGATGAGCGCCTCCACAGCGTCCACACCACCCACCTCCGCCACCGCGCGAATGCACTCAGCGTAGGCCGACGAACCACCATCGGGCAAATCGTCACGATCCACGGAGGTCAGAACCACGTACTTCACCTCTAACGATCCGACCGCCCCCGCCAGTCGAGTGGGCTCATCAATCTGCAGATCACCGGCGGGATCTCCGGTCGTCACGTCGCAGAACCGACAGTTTCGCGTGCAGACGTCGCCCAGGATCATGAACGTCGCCGTACGGGCACTCCAGCACTCCACTGTGTTCGGACAACGGGCCGCCTGACAGACGGTTTCCAAGCGGTATTGACCCAGAATCTCGCGCATCCTTTGCATCCCCTGCGCCTGAGAGGGCGTGGGCACACGCACGCGGATCCACTCGGGATGCCTTGGCATGGCTACCCGACCTCCTCAACCTGGACATCCACAATCTCAGCCTCCCACAAGGACGAGAGCGAACGGAGGAGGGATACCCGCATCGCATCCACTGTCACGGTTGCAGCGAGAACATCATTCACCGAGACAGTCTCGATCGGGAGCCCACACGGACGGATCAGCCGCATGTGCTCCTGGCTCACGCTCACGTTCATCGCCAGGCCATGGTACGAAACCCATCTTCTGACATGCACTCCGATTGAGGCGACCTTTCGTGCTCCGATCCATGCGCCGGGGAAGCCATCGCGACGTTCGGCGAGGAC
This sequence comes from uncultured Thermotogae bacterium, assembly GCA_964593295.1. Classification (GTDB taxonomy): domain Bacteria; phylum Bipolaricaulota; class Bipolaricaulia; order UBA7950; family UBA9294; genus SPBW01. Next base: position 25,767 of record CAZQHD010000010.1, read on the forward strand.
ACCCACCGAATCAAGCGCGCGTAGGATGGCCTCCTCCAGAGACCCCACGTAGCGGCGGATGTCCTTCCCGAACCGCCGCAGATCGACGATCGGATAGACCACAAGCTGCCCAGGCCCATGGTATGTGACATCCCCCCCCCGCTCGACCTGGTGGACCTCGATCCGATGCGCTGCCAGCTCAGCCTCCGACACCAGAATGTTCGTCCGGGAGCCTGAGCGTCCAAGTGTGAGCACAGGATTGTGCTCCACCGACAGCACGATGTCACCGATCTCCCGGGCACACCTCCGGCGATGGAGCCGGCGCTGCAGACCGAGCGTACTGACGTAGTCGGCTCGCCCCAATGGAAGATGGGAGATCACACTAGCCAAGACCCAGCTGTCCCAACTCGGTCCCTCGCATCACCTTCGTCCCTGCGGGTGCGGTCATCGACCTCAACACTCCGGTCGCTGGTGCAGGAACCACGAACGTCGTCTTGGCCGTCTCCACCTCAAGGAGATCATCCCCTTCGCACACGGCCGTGCCGATATCGACAAGCCACTCCACAACGATTGCCTCTGTGACTTCGCCCAGATCCGGCATCTCAATCTTCCGCTTCCTTTCGCTCATGCTCCCTCCCCTCTCTTGTGCAGACAGCTTAGTCTAGCCGACGGTTCCTCCCCCTGCATCTTGCTCGGTGAGATCCGACCCCCTATAGTTTGTTGCCAAGGAGGACGCATGGGGTTTAGTTGTGGGCTCGTCGGGGTGCCCAATGCAGGCAAGTCAACCTTATTCAACGCGTTGACCGGTGGCCGGGCCCGTGTGGAAAGCTACCCGTTCTGCACCATCGAGGCCAACGCCGCCACGGTGCCTGTTCCGGATGAGCGGCTCGATCAGCTCGCCCGGCTCTTTCCCGAGAAGGAGAGGGTGAACACACGGATTCGATTGATCGACATCGCAGGCCTCGTGGAACACGCCTCCTCAGGCGAGGGGATGGGGAATCAGTTCCTCTCGGAGATCCGCGCCGTCGATGCCGTACTCCATGTGGTCCGATGCTTTGAAGACAAGAACGTGGCCCACATGTCTGGTGGCATCGATCCAGTTCGGGACATCGAGATCGTCGAAACCGAGATCCTGCTCAAAGACTACGAGACCCTGCAACGTCTGCTCAAGCGCCTCCAACAGGAGACCAAAGGGAAAGATCGCAACGCCCCGGCACGGCTGGTAGCATGGGAAGAGCTCTTGGAGCAATTGGCGTCAGGGGTCCCCGTGCGGGAGATCGAGACGCCGCTCGTCATCGATGAACTGCTGCGCGAGCTGTCTCCCCTCACCGGAAAGCCAACCCTCTACGTGGCCAACGCCGGGGACGATGGTTCCTGCGTGCATGCTGCGTCGGTGAGGGAGTATGCGTCCGCGCGCGGGCGGCCATGCATTGTTGTTCGCGGAAGGCTGGAAGCGGAGATCGTGGAGACTGCCGAGTCGAACGAGGAGAGATCGTCTTACCTTCAGCAATACGGCCTGGCAGCCACGGGGCTGGATCTCCTGGTTCAGGCGGGGTATCGCCTTCTCGATCTGGTCACGTTCTATACCCTAGAGGGCCCTGAAGTTCGCGCTTGGACGGTTCCAAGAGGAACGAGTGCTCCCCAGGCCGGGGGCAGAATTCACTCGGACTTCACCGACCGATTCGTCCTTGCGGAGATCTTCTCGCTTGAGGATCTCTTGCACGTAGGCTCCGAGAAGACGCTCCGGGAGTCCGGGCACGTGCGAAGAGCAGGCCACGATTACGAGATTCAGGACCAAGACGTCGTTCGGTTCATCTGCGCATGATGCCTCTCGTGCTGGCCTACGACCATCCAGATGCATCAGACACCGTGCACTTTTCGCTTGAGGCCAGTTTAAAGCTAAAGGCATAAAACTTATAGCGGTAGTGCTCTCGGCTTCCACT
>CAZQHD010000010.1:27698-29935 GCA_964593295.1 uncultured Thermotogae bacterium
GCGGGCCAGACGTTGATCTTCCCCACGGATACGATCTATGGGATCGGAGGCAACCCGTGGGATGAGCGGACCCTCCGCCGCGTCCGTTCTCTCAAGGAGCGCAGGACTCAACAACCATTCACGCTGCATCTCCGCTCGCTCACGGAGATCTCCACATACGCGCACTGTGGGGCCGCCGAGCGAGCTGCGCTTGACCGGCTTCTCCCTGGCCCAATCACGGTTCTTCTCTCGGCAACTTCAGGCGCTCCACCCTCCACGGTTCTCAACGGCGTCGTCGGGATCCGGGTCCCCGACCACCCGTTCTTCTCAGAGGTGCTTCGCCAGCCCGTGTTCGGCACATCTGTGAACCGCCGTGGTCAACCTCCACTCAACGATGTCAACCGCATCATCGAGTCGTTTCACGAGGTCGATCTTCTGATCACGGGTCCGGTGTCTGGTGCGGCCTCCGCCATCCTTGACCTGACGAAGACGCCGTATCGGCTCGTTCGAGGCACCCTCTCGGACGAGATCCTCCACCGGCTGGAGCAGGGGTAGACAAGCCACACCGACCGCAGTGACCCGTATTCCGGTCACTTCTCGGGCGCCTATCTCCTCCCCCCGAAGGCTCCTCGCAACATCTCTCCTCAGGCAACCTCTCTCTCTGAGTGGCAGGGGGCCCATCCCTCACTCTCTACGCCACGGCTGGTCCCTCAGAGTTCGAACAACTGCCGGTCGAACTGAGTGAGAAACTCCGCGCCTGTCTTGGTGATGTGCACCATCTCCTCCTGCCTGAGATAGTGTTTGCCTGGAGCCCACAGCTTCGGCTCGATACACATGACCATCCCGGCCTGCAGCGTCTGTTCGGACTCGGGCTTGAGCCATGGGCTCTCGTGAACCTCCGTGCCAATCTGATGACCGACGGTTCGGCCAGGCGCGAGGCGGAGTCGCATCTGATCTCCAAAGCCGCGCTGATCCAATCTCTCCTCAATGGCCGGGTAGATGTCACAAGCTCTACAGCCACCGTCATGCAGCTCTTCTACAGTCTCCACAACCGCCTCTCGAAGGGCAACATGTGCTTTCTTCGTATTCTCGGGAGGTGTTCCCCAGTAGACACTCCTTCCCCAGTCCGAGCAGTAGCCATCCATGACGAATCCAACATCGAAGGTGATCGCCGTATCTGACGTAAGCCCCTGCTTGATGGGGACATTCGACACCTGAACCCCATCGGACCCTTTGAGCACTGGCGCGTCAGACTGGACAAAGCAAGCCAACGGGCTGAAGGCCACATCACTTGCCCCCATGCGCCGAGCTCGCGCCTCCATTTCCAACATCAAGTCAAGCTGGGAAACACCCTCCCTGATTCGCTCGATCACACTGACCATGACTTCGTCGGTTAAGTGAGCAACCTTACGGAGAAGCTCCACCTCTTCGGGTTCCTTGATCATCCGCAGATCGTCCAGTAGGTGTGAACCGTCACACAGCTCGGGGACCCGCATAACCTGCATGGCCGCGGTCACAGCGGGAACCGGAAGATACGCGCCCAGCGCGAGCTTGCGCGCATCCACACAGAGATCCTTGATCAGGGAGCTGAACATTCCTCTATACCCAGCTGAACGATCGTACGGGAGGATGCTCGGGATGGGGCACCCATGAGCTTCCTTGTTCCCTGACGAGATGAGAATAGGATCGCCATCACTCGGCACCAGCACAACATCGCCAGCCGGCTGCAAATCTCGTGCCTGTCGCCAGTCCACCGGAATCCCCGTAATGTACTGGAAGTTGGGACACGATCCATACATCACAAGGTCGATCCCTTGCTGTTCCATCACTCTTTGCAGTCCCATGATTCTTCGCGGGTAGTCCATGCATCTGTCCTTTCGATCAGAATCTTCCTTCACGCACTCTCAGAAGTGACAGCGCAGCACTGGGATGTGCGCTTGATCCGGCACAGTACCCAACCTCTCCCCCGAACGACACGAGCTTTCGCTTCCAGTGACGCGAACCCGTCGCAGCCACTCAGAGACGTTCGCCTGCGTGACGGAAGCTCGCTTCCTTCGCAGCCATCAAGCGTTTGAGACCCATGCTAGTTCTCTCCTGCTTGGCCCAATACTAGGCCTGCTGCCACATCTTTGAGTGGCAAGGAGTCAAGACGCCCCCCCTCGACTCACGGTCACTCTTTCTCCCCCTACAGCTGCGCCTCTATGATCGTATCGGCTGCAGGTTCAACTCGTCGGCGCGGTGACACGACACGAAGTGCA
>CAZQHD010000011.1:0-29134 GCA_964593295.1 uncultured Thermotogae bacterium
GCGGTCAACACACCGATCCAGGGCAGTGCGGCCGATCTCATCAAAGTGGCGATGATCCGGATCGACGGCCGGCTTCGAAGCGAGTTCCCCGCCGTCCGCATGATCTTGCAGATCCACGACGACCTGGTATTTGAGACTCCGGTTGGGGTCTGTGACTCCGTCGCGAAGATGGTGAGGTACGAGATGGAGAACGTCTACCCGTTGAACATTCCGTTGACGGTCAAGATGCGTCAGGGAGAGAACTGGGGAGTGTTGTAGTTGCGATGTAGTGGAGCCTGGGTCCCTCACACAGTCCGACTCGCGCGTTGGCTGGACGTGCGGTAGACTAGAGCCCTATGGAACGTCTCGGGGGGCTCGTTCTTCTTACCCTTTTGATCGTCGGGAGTTGTGTACAGACGACGGTATGCGCGCAGGGGCTGGGCATCCGGTCCGTGGGGGTCCGACTGATGCTCTCCTGGGGCGATCCGCCCCTGTGGTGGGGAGCGGAGGTCACCTCCACAATTTCGGAGACGTTGCTGTCTGCGGCGTTCTTCGTCACGGCCCGGGGAAAAACGCTCTTCATGACCTACGTTGACGTCCCCGCTGTCTCCCAGGGTGACGTCTTCTTTCGACTGACCGGGGGATGCTACCATGTCGAGGGGGAGCAACCGCTGCCGTACCCTCTGATCGGCGCGGGCTTCTCCTCGCCGGCGCTGTCGGGCGGATCGATCCATGTGAACGTCTCTGGTGAGTTCATCTACCCGCTGGCGTTCCCGGCGCCCGCGTTCTCTCTATCTGGGGGGTGGTCCTTCTAGACCATGAAGGGACTGTTTGGAACCGATGGTGTCCGGGGACGCGCCAACGATCTGCTGACCCCTGAACTGGTGGTCGCATTGGCGAGAGCCACGGCGAGGACGATGCTCCCAAAGGGGGGCACAGCGATCATCGGTCGAGATACGCGTGTGAGTGGACCAATGTTGGAGAGCGCTTTGGCGGCCGGGCTTGCGGCGGAGGGGATCGATGTCCGTCTCGCAGGGATCATCCCCACACCTGCGATCTCCTTTCTGATCAAGGATGAGGGAGCAGATCTCGGGATCGTTGTCTCTGCTTCGCACAACCCCCCCGAGGACAATGGGATCAAGCTGTTCAACCGACACGGGATGAAGCTCTCAGAGGTCGTGGAGCGAGCAATCGAACGGGCTATGGAGACGATCGGTCCGGGCTCGCAGCGGCGGATCGGCAGTCTCAGTGAGGTGGACGCAGCAGCCACGCGCTACGGTGCGTTCCTCAGTGGTATCCTTGAGGTGGACCACGTGGACTTCTCGGGCATGCGGCTGGTCCTGGACTGTGCGTATGGGGCGACGGCACGGATCGCGCCACGGGTGTTCCGGCATCTGGGGGCGACGGTGATCCCGATTCACGCGACATGTGACGGGGAGAAGATCAACGTTCAGTGTGGAGCCACCGATCTGACGCAGCTGGAGCAGGCGACGCGGGCTCACGACGCGGATCTGGGCATTGCATTCGACGGGGACGGAGATCGTGTGCTGTTGGTGGACTCCGCTGGATTCGTCATCGACGGAGACCGCATGATGGGGATTGCGGCGACCTCGTTGGCATCGAGCGGTCGTCTCCATCCCCCCGCCATCGTAGCCACCGTGCTCAGCAACCGAGGGTTGGAGTTGTGGCTGGCAGAGCATGGGATCTCTGTTCACCGAACCGCGGTTGGCGATCGGCACGTCTCGCACCAGATGGTGGCTGAAGGGATCCAGATCGGGGGGGAGGCGTCGGGACACATCATCTTCCGGGATGACTCTCCAACCGGCGACGGCATCTTGACTGCAGTGAAGCTTCTGGGCATGGCGCGTCAGCAGGGGACGGATCTGCCGACGCTGGCCCGGCGGATCCCGCTGTTCCCACAATGTGCAAGGAACATTCGCTGTGCGCGCCCCGACGTTCTCGCGCGAGCCGAAGCGACCCAACAGAGGCTACAGGACGCAGAGACCGATCTCGGTGCCTCAGGGCGGGTCGTGCTGCGCCCCTCGGGGACACAGCCATATCTGCGGATCATGGTCGAGAGCGAAGACCCGGCTCGCTGCGCCGCCACGGCAGACGAACTCGAACGGGCCTTGGTCGAGATCGCGCAGGCAGTCGTCGAGACGGGTTAGCGGGGCTCATTCTCCCACGGGTACGTCAGAATCGGCTTCTTCGCGGCCAGCGTCTGATCCAGTCTTCCAACCGGGGCATGGTGCGGAGCGTTGCGGAGAAGCTCGGGCGTCTCTTGGGCCTCTTGCGCGATGGTCTCCAAGGTTTCGACGAACGCGTCCAGGGTCTCCTTGCTCTCGGTCTCCGTTGGCTCGATCATCAACGCTTCTCGAACCGTCAACGGGAAGTAGATGGTGGGTGGGTGCACACCATAGTCGATCATCCGCTTGGCGATGTCCAACGTCGTGACTCCCTCTGCGATGTCCTTGCCGGAGAGCACGAATTCATGTTTGCACAGGGTGTCATAGGGCAGCGGGAACGCCTTCTTCAACCGTTCTTGCAGGTAGTTCGCGTTCAGCACCGCATTCTCGCTGACAGCCCGCAGTCCCTCGTCACCGAGTTGAAGGATATACGCGAATGCCTTGACGCAGACCAGGAAGTTCCCATAGAAGGAGTGGATGCTCCCGATCGAGTCGGGATGGCTCCAGCTCAGCGCGTATCGGTCGTCTTCTCGTGTTACGCGGGGAACGGGCAGGAATCGGACCAGTTGCTTGGACACGGCGATCGGGCCGGCGCCCGGGCCGCCTCCGCCGTGCGGTGTGGACATCGTTTTGTGGAGGTTGAAGTGGAAGACGTCGGCTCCCATATCGCCCGGACGGGCCTTGCCGATGTATGCGTTGAGGTTTGCTCCATCGAAGTAACACAGCCCGCCGGCGGCATGAACCTTCCCAGTGATCTCAAGAATGCGTTCTTCGAACAGTCCGAGTGTGTTGGGTACGGTGAGCATAATCCCTGCGACGGTGTCGTCAAGCGCGTCGTCGAGCGCGGTGAGATCGACCATCCCTCGTGCATCGGACCGGATCTCGGTGACGGAGAATCCCGCCATGGCTGCCGACGCAGGGTTTGTCCCGTGGGCGGTATCCGGCAGCAGGATCCGTGTTCGCTTGGGCTGCTCAAGCAGCTCAAAGTGCCGCTTGAACAGGAACATGCCCGCCATCTCACCGTGGGCTCCGGCCACCGGTTGCAGCGAAACGCCCTCCATTCCGGCGATCTCAGAGAGTAGTTCAGTGAGCCGATACAACAGTTCCAGTGTGCCTTGGGCACGGGAAGGATCGCTGAGCGGATGAAGGCCGGAGAACCCTTGCAGCCTGGCCATGTCCTCGTTCAGTCGTGGATTGTGCTTCATCGTACAGCTGCCGAGGGGGTAGAATCCGTCATCCACCCCGAAGTTCATCTTCGAGAGGCGGGTGTAGTGTCGAGCTACCTGGGGCTCGGAGAGGTGCGGCAGTCGAAGAGGTTGGGAGCGCTTCAGCGGCGCCTCCAAGAGCGGATTGGCAGGTCCAGAGAGCGACGCGGGCACGGGGAACAACCCTCCGGTCGGTTCACTGCAGCGACAGTCGAAGATCGTGTTCATCGGATCCCTCCCAACACAGAGACCAGCCGCTCAATCTCCTGTGACGTTCTCTTCTCCGTGACGGCGAAGCGAAGGGCATTCTCCAGGCCGAGCGGTCGGAGATGCTCAGGAAACTCGACGCTGAAACCGTGTTCCAGCAGAAGCTGTGCGGCAGCGGTTGCGTCTCCGGGAACACGGACGACGAACTCGTTGAAGAACGGTCCGGAGAATGCCAGCTCGAACCCCGGGAGGGAACAGAGCCGATCAGCCAGGGCATGCGCCTTCTCCATGTTGATCAGAGCCAGCTGGCGCAGCCCCTCGGCTCCGGCGCTGGCGAGGTAGATGGTGGCTGCCAGAGCGCACAGTGCGGAGTTGGTGCAGATGTTCGAGGTTGCTCGCTGCCGACGGATGTGCTGCTCTCTCGTCTGTGCTGCCATCGTATACCCGATCCGACCCTGCGCGTCGCGTGTACGGCCAGCGACACGACCCGGCATCTGACGGAGATACGCCTCCCGAGTCGCAAACAATCCCAGGAGAGGACCGCCGTACCCCATGGGGAGACCGAACGGCTGTCCCTCGGCGACAACGATGTCCGCGGCGAAGCCGCCGGGCGGCTCCAGCAGGGCCAAGGACAGCGGATGACAGGAGACGATCAGTAGCGCATCTCCAATCCTTTCTTTCATCCCCGCCAGCGATTCGACGACCCCGAATGCGTTGGGGCTCTGTACAACCACGCTGGACACGTCTTCAGGCAGAGAGGCCAGGTCGATCCGTCCGTCTTCCGTGTACGGGATCTCGTGTACCTGAACTCCGGTGGCCCAGCAGTAGGTGTCGAGTACACGGCGTAGAGAGGTAAACAGCGAGCGCGGAACGGCGACGGATCCACGCTGTCGGACGCGCTCCGCCATGAGAACCGCCTCCGCGAGCGAAGTGGCTCCGTCGTACATCGATGCGTTGGCCACCTCCATTCCGGTGAGTTCGCACACCAAGGTCTGGAACTCGAACATCGCAGTGAGCGTTCCCTGGCTGATCTCCGGCTGGTAGGGTGTGTAGGCGGTGAAGAACTCCGAGCGGGAGAGGAAGTGGCCGACAATGCTGGGAACGTAGTGATCGTAGATTCCCCCGCCCAGGAAGCAGGTTGCCACGGGTTTGTTGCCGGCTGACAGGCTGGTGAGGATCTCTGCGACCTCCATCTCGGAGCGTGGCGGAAGCCCCAGAGGGCGAAATGCCGCCCGCACGGAAGGGGGAATGTCCGTGAACAACTCGTCGATCTCGGACGCGCCGACGGCGGAGAGCATGGCACGTCGATCCTCAGAGGTGTTGGGGATGTATCTCATGCCACCTACCCTTGGGCGAGAAAGCTCTCGTAAGCGGCTGCGTCCATCGTCTCATCGAGTTCTGCGGGATCGTCGAGGTCCAAGACAACGAGCCAGCCGTCGCCGTGCGGGGTCTTGTTGACGGTTTCCGGGGCAGACTCCAGCGCCGGGTTGACCTCGGCGATCTTCCCTGTGGCGGGCGAAGAGACGTCTCCTACTGCCTTCACGGACTCCACGGTTGCGATGACTTCTCCCTTGCGAACCGAGGTGCCCACAGTCGGCAGTTCCACGAAGACGATGTCCCCCAGCTCAGCCTGTGCGTGATCGGTGATTCCCAGGCGGCCGCGGCCTTCCTTCAGCTCAACCCACTCATGATCCTTGGTGTAACGGTACTCAGTTGGATACGACATCGTTTCCCCCTTGTCGAAGTTGCTGTTGGGCCCATTATATGACCCGACGTTGATCGTAGCCATGCCAGAGTACGAGAGGATCTAGAGCGCCATCGGATAGAAACTGGCAAACCTCCCGTGGAACATGACGCGGACCTTGTCCGTGGGTCCATTCCTCTGCTTCGCGATATTGACCTCCGCCTCGGTAACCGCATCGCGTTCTTTCTCGCTGCCCCCCTCCTCTTGCTGGCGATGGTAATCCTCTCGGTAGACGAACATCACGACGTCGGCGTCCTGTTCGATAGCCCCAGACTCGCGCAGGTCGGCCAGCCGAGGCCGCTTCTCCGTACGCCCCTCGGGAGAGCGGTTGAGTTGGGAAGCTGCGATCACGCAGACATCGAGTTCGCGGGCGAGCCGTTTCAGCGAGCGAGAGATGTAGGCGACCTCCTGCTCGCGATGATCAGAGCGGATCCCGCCCTCCACCAACTGGAGGTAGTCGACCATGACTACATCCAGTCCGACCTTCGACTTCATGCGTCGGGCTCGAGCGCGGATCTCGAGAATCGATGCGGACGGCGTGTCATCGATCATGATCGTGGTTTTGTAGAACTGCCCGGCGACATCGAGCAGGGTTCGCCAGTGCTCGCGAGGGAGCTTCCCTCTACGAAGCGTGTGGAGGCTGACCTTCCCCTCCCCGCAGAGGAGCCGCTCCAAGAGGCTTTCTTTGGTCATCTCTAGGGAGAAGAAGCCGATCTTGGCGCTCTCTCGGATCGCCATGTGGCGAACGAGCGTTAGCAAGAAACTCGTCTTTCCCATGCCGGGGCGGCCGGCCACGATCACCAGGTCGGATCGTTGCAGACCCGCGGTCAGCTCATCCAGCTTGGTGAACCCAGTGGAGAACCCGCTGATCGCGTGGCCATCCATCGGCTTCAGCTGCTCCAGCGCATCAAGGTGTTCGCGAAGGAACTGATCTAGAGAGACATACTCCGAACCTAGGCTCCGGTTGGAGATGTCGAAGATCATGCTCTCCGCTTGGTTGAGGACTTCCTCTGTGTCGCGGCTCTCCTGGAAGCCCAGTTCGGAGATCCTGCCGCCCGCTTCAATCAGCGCACGCAGCGTGGCCTTTCGACGCACGACCTCCGCATAGTACTCGACGCTGGCAGTTGTGGTGGTTCGATCGAGCAGCTCGTTGAGGTAGAGTCGTCCACCGGCTCGCTCCATGCTCTCCGTCTCCTCCAGCCGGTTGGCGAGAAGGATCACATCGCAGGGTTTCCCCTGGTCGAACAGCTCGCGGATGGCGCGGAAGATAACCCGGTGACGCTGCTCGTAGAAGTACTCCGGAACCAAACGGTCTACGAGGATGGGTAACACTGCGTCAGCTTCCAGCAGAGCAGCCCCGAGAACGACCTGCTCAGCCTCGGTGTTCTTGGGGAGTTCTCGCACACGGGTGCGTTCGACTCGGGACTCGTCCACGTGCGCCACCGCCTTTAATGTGGCATGATTATCACCCGACGCAACGAGCACGGACAAGTCCGTCCGCCGAGAATCTGGTCCTGCGTTTCCGCGAGAACTTCGGATTGAGGAAATGACGGGGGTTCGCTATACTTTCGGCATGATGAGTTCAGCACAGTTTGGGAGGGTGATGTGGACGTCCTGACGATGAAAGAGCTGCTCGAAACGGGAGTACATTTCGGGCATCGGACAAGGAAATGGAATCCCAAGATGGCTCGGTACATCTTCACCGAACGCAAGGGGATTCACATCATCGACCTTGAGCAGACGGTCGATTTGTTCCGAAAGGCCTACTACTGCGTGCGAGACACCGTGGCTGATGGCGGTGAGGTGGTGTTCGTGGGAACCAAGAAACAGGTTCAGTCGACCATCACGGAAGAGGCCCAGCGATGCGGTGCGCACTATGTCAACCGAAGATGGCTTGGCGGGACCCTCACCAACTTCTCCACGGTCAAGAAGAGCATTGAGACGATGAAGAAGCTGGAGGCCATGGTTGAGGACGGCACTGTTGAGCATATGCCGAACAAGGAGGCGAGTCGACTCCGTCGTCGTCTAGCCAAGCTTCAGCAGAACCTGGATGGTCTTCGCCACATGGAGAAGATGCCCCGGCTGATGTTCGTCATCGACCCCGACGCCGAAGGCATCGCGGTTCATGAGGCCAACCTTGCCGGGGTTCCCGTCATCGCTATTGTCGACACAAACTGCGATCCTGATCCCATCGACTACCTCATCCCCGGAAACGATGACGCGATCAAGGCCACCAAGCTGATCACCGCTCGGATTGCTGACGCTGTGGTGGAAGGACGGGAGGGACGACAGGACGAGCGCGAACCAGCTCCTTCTGCGGACGACACACCCTCCGCAGAGGCGGAAGAGACCGGGCAGGCCGCTGCAGCTGAAGGAGTCCAGGAGGCTCAGGACGTTCAGGACGTTCAGGAACCCCAGGAAACCTCGAAGTCCGAGGAGACCGAAACGGAGACGGTTGCCGATCGCGTCGAGGAGACCGATGCTGAAGAACGGGTTCCGGCTGAGGGGAATCTGGAGGAAGAGGACACCGATGACGACGATCAGAATCGATGACATCAAACGGCTCCGTGAGGAGACCGGCATCGGGATGATGGACTGCAAGAAGGCTCTGACCGAGGCGGCCGGTGATTTGGAGCGGGCCAAGGAGATCCTCCGCGAGCAGGGGCTGGAGCTGATGGATCAGATCGGACGAGAGGCTCATGAAGGACGAGTCGTATCCTACGTCCATCACACCGGCAAAGTCGGGGTCTTGTTGGAGATGTCATGCAACACCGATTTCGCGGCCAACGGTGCCGAGTTCATCCAATTGGCCCATGACATTGCGCTGCACATCGCTTCCGAGGCGCCCCTCTACGTGGCGCCGGACGACGTGCCCTCGACTGTGCTGGAGGAGCGAAAGGCAGAGATGCAGCGGCAGTTGGAGGAGCAAGGCAAGCCAGCAAGCATCATCGAGAAGGCTGTGGAGGGGAATGTGGCGAGATTTCTGCAGGATGCCTGCCTGATCAAGCAGGCGTTTGTCAAGAACCCCGAGGTTGCGATTGAGGACCTGCTGGCGGATCTGCGTACGAAGACAGGGGAGAACATCTCTGTGTCACGGTTCGTGCGCTTCGCGATCGGGGATACAGAGCACGAGGCATAGCTCGTCATGGACTCACGTCCCGCACGGATTCTGCTCAAGATCAGCGGCGAAGCATTGAAGGGAGAGGACGGACTGTTCTCTCCCGTCTCTTTGCGCCGGCTCTGCTCCGAGATCGCAGAGGCTTCGGTTCAATGGGGGATCGTGGTTGGAGCCGGGAACCTGCTGCGCGGAGCCAGGAGCCCATGGCTGGACCGGATCCAAGCTGATGCCATGGGGATGCTGGGGACCGTGCTCAATGCGCTCGCGCTCCGTGCGTATCTGGAAGGTCTTGGTCGATCGGTTGTTCTGCAATCGGCCGTCTCTACAGAGGGGATAGGGCCGATCTCTCCTCGCGAGGCGCGAGCAGCACTAGACGAGAACGCTGTCGTGATCTTCGCCGGAGGCACAGGAAACCCGCTCTTCAGCACGGACACGGCGGCGGCGATTCGTGCAGTCTCCATTGAAGCGGATGTCCTGGCCAAGGGGTCTAATGTGGCGGGCGTATTCGACCGCGATCCGGCCCAACACCCACAGGCGGAACGGCTCGACGAGATCAGCTACGATGCCTTCCTGGCTGAAAGGTATGGCGTCATGGACCAGGTGGCGGTGGAGATCTGCCGGGCACACGGGATGCCGGTCGAGGTGTTCGATCTGGACGTCCCCGGTGCGCTGATGGCAGTGGCTGCCGGTCGGAAGGTGGGAACGCGCATTCGGTGAGCGGAGCCCCCCCTCACACGCGGATCCATCGCATCATCTCCCCGAACCGATGCTCTACGGAGCGCAGCAGATCGGGAGGGACTCCCTCTGCAAAGGTACGTTTGGCCGCCTCGCGTGCGCGGCGCATCAGATCCAAGTCCTGGGAGAGGTTCACGGCTCGAAGCAGGGTGAAGTATCCGTGCTGCTGTGTCCCGATGACGTCCCCGGGGCCGCGAATCTTCAGGTCCTCCTCTGCGAGCGCGAATCCATCCGAGTGGGCCTCAAAAGCGGACAGCCTCTGCTTGGCGTCCTCGGTCCCTCCATCCGCCAGGGCGAAGCACCACGCCGGTTGTCCCGCGCGCCCGATTCGTCCTCGGAGCTGATGGAGCTGTGATAGCCCGAATCGCTCGGCGTTCTCGATGACCATGAAGTCGGCATCCTGGACGTCAATCCCGACTTCGATCACTGTCGTGGCGACCAGAACCCGGGTTGTTCCGTCTCGGAACGATTGCATGGCGGCGGCCTTCTCCTCCGAGGAGAGCCGTCCGTGAATCAGTCCCACACCGTGACGACGAAACCTCAGAGAGAGCTCGTCGGCGACCTGAACCGCGGCGCCCGCATCCACTTTCTCCGACTCCTCCACCAAGGGAAGCACGACATAGCCCTTGCCGCCCTTCTCCAGAAGCGCTTCGACCTCCTGATACAGCGCGTCCCTTCGCGACAGATCCATCCACCGTGTCTGTACGGACCGAGATCCCATCGGGAGTTCATCGAGGATCGAGAGATCAAACTGCCCGTAGAGTGTCAGCGTGATGGTCCGGGGAATGGGCGTTGCGCTCATGACGAGGAGATCCGCCTCATGACCCTTCTCTTCAATGGCCGAGCGTTGAACGACACCGAACCGGTGTTGCTCATCGATGATGATCAGGCCGAGGTCATGGAAGCTCGTTGCTTCTTGGATCAGTGCATGCGTGCCCACCAACAGGTTGATCTCTCCTGAGGCGGCTCGCTTCTGCACCGCTTCCTTCATCGGTGTGCTTCCTGTGAGCTCCTCCACCGTGATGGGAAGATCCGACAGATACCGCTGAAAGAGACGCGTGATCTGCCCGGCAAGGATCTCGGTAGGCGCCATGTACGCGACTTGGCATCCTCCGTCGACGGCAAGCAGCGCAGCGATCAAAGCAACGACTGTCTTCCCGGATCCGACGTCTCCTTGCAGAAGCCTCATCATGCGACGCGGACTGCTGAGGTCGGATCGGATCTCGTCAACGGCGGTCCGCTGCGCCAGCGTCAGGCGGAACGGAAGGGCGGCAAGGAAGGACAGCACCATCCCCGTCTTGGGCTGATGGATCCGACCCTGCTCCGCGCGCAGCGTGGCTTGCAGCCCGATCTGTAGAAGGTAGAACTCCTCAAACGCCAGAGACTTCCTGGCGCGTTCGAACATCTGCTCGTTCGGCGGTCGGTGCAGTGTCCGGATGGCGTCGGCACGGGGCAGGAGGCCGAGCTGGGAACGGAGAGTCGCCGGGAGCGCATCCGTCAGGGAAGGGAGATACCGCGGGAGGTTATGATGAACAAGTGCGCGGATCGCCTTTGCGGAGAGCCCGTCGGTGGCCGGGTAGATGGGAATCCAGCCGCCGATCTCGTCCCCTGTTCCCTGAGGCTCCCAGACGGGAGAGCTCATCTGGAGACGTCCATAGGCTCGTTCCACCCGTCCGAAGACATCGATCGCGGTGCCGGGCTTCAGTCGATCCGCGATCCAGGGCTGGTTGAACCAGACGAGGTCAAGGAATCCGGTCCCGTCCGAGAGCGTGGCCTTCACCAGAGTCCTGTGGTGTCGAGTCTGATGCTTGCCGACGGCACGAACGGAGCCACGAACGCAGGCTTCGATGCCTTCGTGAAGGGACCCGATGCTCAGGAACCGGGTGCGATCCTCCAGACGACGGGGCAGCAACAGGAGGAGGTCTTCGAGGGTCTCCACGCCGAGACGAGCTAGCATCTGCGCACGCTTGGCGCCGACTCCTTTTGCGCGCGCGATTGACGCGGTGGCCTCAACCTCTGAAGCAGGCACTGGGACGGAGGGTTGCTTCATGGCCCTCTCCAGCCTGGCGAGCATCGCGCGACGCCTTGGTGCATCGGCGGACTGGTAGCCTCGGACGTAGATCGACCAGTCCGGCGTGTGTCGCTCGACGAACGCTTCCAGCCCGCACGTGGTTGCCGTGTTCGCACACCCGGTCTTACGTTCCAAGGCAACGACCTTCGAAACTTGAGTCGTCCAATCGCTGTTCTCTTGTGGCATCCCGAGGTGTACTTTATAATCCGACGATCTGCGATGCAACAGAGTGATATGGGAATCCGCACGTATGGTGATCCGGTGCTGCGCTCCAAGGCCAAGCCGGTGGAAGCGATCGACGAGACGGTTCGAGACGAATGCCGTCGCATGGTCGAGGTCATGCTCCGCGAGAACGGATTGGGGTTGGCGGCGCCGCAGATCGGGATCCAGAAGCGAATCTTCGTGCTCGATGTCGAGGGTGCATTCCATGTGTTCATCAACCCGGAGCTGGTAGAACGGTCGGATGAACTTGTGGAGACCCGGGAAGGCTGCCTCAGTGTCCCGGGAGTGGACGCTGTCGTTCCCCGTGCTGCAAGGGTTGTGGTGGAGGGGCTAGACCTCAACGGAGAGAGAGTGCGGCTCGAAGGGGAGGGGCTTCTGGCTCGGGCGATCCAGCATGAGATGGGCCACCTCGACGGATACCTCTTCCTGGATGAGCTGTCGGCTGCCCGCCGACAGAGCCTGCTGCGAGAGTATCAGAGGACAACGCGGGAGGGGAACGGTTGAGGATTGTCTTCTTCGGATCGTCGGCGTTTGCCTGTCCGACGCTGAGCACCCTAGATAAAAAGTATGGAGTCCAGCTGGTGGTGACCCAGCCGGATCGTCCGTCGGGTCGGCGCGCTGAGTTGATGCCCACCGATGTCAAGCGGTTGGCCGAGGCTCGCGGATTGCCGATCGTTCAGCCTGAGAATGTCAACGCACCGGAGAGCGTTGAGCGAATTGCCGGGTGCTCGCCGGATGTCATCGTCGTCGCTTCGTATGGGCAACTGCTGAGACCCGCTGTGTTTCAGCTGCCTCCCATGGGTACGATCAACATACATGCGTCACTTCTTCCTGCCTACCGTGGGGCCGCTCCGGTGAACTGGGCGATCATCCGCGGAGAAACCGTGACGGGGATTACGACCTTCCTGATTGAACAGGGGTTGGATACGGGGGACATGCTTTGCTCTGCGGCGCTGCCCATCGATCCTGAAGAGACCGCCGGTGATCTGGAGCGTCGGCTGGCGGTTCTTGCGAGCGGTGTCATCGTGCAGACGCTCGAGGGGATCCAAACAGGGACTGTTCAGCCCACGCCTCAGCCTGAAGAGGGTGTTTCGTTGGCCCCCAGTCTCACGCGAGCGGACGGGAGAATCCAGTGGGATCTCCCCGCGTTTCAGGTGCACAATCGAGTTCGAGGCACCGCTCCCTGGCCGGGAGCATGGACTCTGCTCAACGGACGGCGCGTCAAGATCCATCGCACGCGTCTCACGGAGGTCGGGGTCGGACGGCTTCGGCCGGGAGAGTTCGGACCGATCGAGAGCCGCTGTCTGCTTGTGGCCACCGAGGATCGCCTGATCGAGGTCCTGGAACTGCAGTGTGAAGGGAAGTGCTGCGTCTGTGGATGGGACTTCCTCCAGGGTTGCCGACCTCCGATGGCGTTCAGTTCGCGCGAGGAAACAGACCGACAAGACCGCTTGGCTCGAGACATCGAGACAGGGTGATTCTGTCAAGAGGCAGAAGCGCGAGCTCAACAGTGTTATGAGCCGTGGCGTGCACGAGGTGTCCGCCGGAAACCGTCCCATCCCGCGCTGCCAGGCAAACGTGCGCATGCACGAGCGGAGATCCGCTTTCATCCACGCCGAGGTTGCCCTGAAGTGAGACGAGCTCTGTAGGGTCACCGTGCGGATGCTCCTCGTAGGTTTGGCCGTTCCAGTAGGCTAGAACTGTGTCCCTCAGCATGCCGATCCCGGAGAGGATCCATGCCGATTGAGGGGCGAGACTGCGTAGCGCCTCCACGACATTGTCTCCGTCCTGGAGTCGGACAATCCACTCCTGACCGCATCGTACGTTGATCATGATCCCAGCATGGTATCGAGTGCTGCGACCGTCTGCCAGTTGCGTTTCCCTCGGGAACGATCTATCCTCCTCACGCCATGGGGGATGTCGAGACAATTCGGTGGATGATCGATGAGTTGATCGATGCCTACGGGAAGCCAAACCCGACATGGCCGCCGCCGCTAGAAACACTTGTCCTGACCATCCTCTCGCAGAATACGACCGATCAGAACCGTGATCGTGCGTTCTCCTCGCTTATGAAGACATTCGGTGGCCTGGATGCCGTGCGCGAGGCTCCGCCGGAACGGATCGCCGTTGCGATCCGTACAGGCGGCCTTCAGGAGCAGAAGGCGAAGACGATTCGTGCCGCGTTGAGGTTGGTGGAGGAGACCTCGGGAAGGTTGGATCTATCGTTTCTTGAGGATCTCTCCCTCTCGGATGCCATGACATGGCTTCGCTCGATCCCGGGGGTGGGACCGAAGACGGCCGCGATCGTTCTTCTCTTTTCGTTTCGGCGACCAGTCTTCCCAGTGGACACCCACATTCGGCGGGTGATGACGCGCATGGGACTGATCACGGGACGGGGCGATCCCCATCGCCTCCTCAATCAGATCGTTCCTTCGGAATGGGATCTCCTGCAGCATCTGCATCTACTGACCCTTCAGCTGGGCCGACAGATCTGTCGGCCGGCGCCTCCCCGGTGCGGTGAGTGTCCGATTGCGGTACGCTGTGCCTGGGCAATGGCTCACCACCAGTCGCCGAGAGGAGGAAATCCGTGAGGGCCTGTGGAGACGAGGTTCAGCTCATGGGTCTTGTCCGGCAAGTAGCGAATGTGCTGCTTGAGCGTGGGCTCACCCTGGCCACGGCAGAGTCCTGCACGGGAGGCATGCTCTCGTGCGTGCTGACGGAGATCGCAGGTGCCTCCGGCTACTTCCGAGGAGGCCTGATCGCGTATCACAACAGCTTGAAGAGAGACCATCTCGATGTCCCCGATCAGATACTAGAGGAGCATGGAGCGGTGAGCCGTGCGACCGCCCTGGCCATGGCCAGAGGGTGCCGCGAGCGGTTCGGCACGGATCTCGCGGTCAGCATCACAGGTATCGCGGGCCCCGGCGGCGGATCGGCAGAGAAGCCTGTGGGGCTGGTGTTCCTGGCGGTCGACGGAATGGGAGCTTCGATCTCGGATGAGCAGAGGTTTTCCGGAGATCGCGCCCGAGTTCGTTCCCAGGCGGTGGCCGGCGCACTCACGATGGTGCTTGACCTGGTGACTGTCCGGCGGTAGGTGGGCTGTGCGCGTGCTCTTGGGAGGCTGAGAGTCCTTGCACCCGTATCCACGACTGTGATAGCATACCGCATGAGGGCCAAGGGGACCGGGTGGAAGATTCTTCTGTCGGTTGCGATTGGGGCAGCGATTCTTTCGATCGTTCTCCATTTCGCTGGATGGCGAGAGACGTTGGACGAGATGATCGCCCTCGGAGGGCTCGGGTTGCTCGCCGTCCTGGGAAACGTCACGATCTCGATGGCGTTTTGGGTGTTCAGCTGGTGTGTCATCCTCCGTTCCTACGGAATTCGTCTACCGTTCCGGAGTCTCGTCGGTGCGCGCCTTGCCGGCTATGCGGTCAGCTATCTCACACCGACACTCTATTTCGGGGGAGAGCCGGTGCGGGCCATGCTCGTGGTCGGAAAGTCCGACGCGCCGACGACCCGTATCGCGGCATCGATTATCGTGGAGCGGTTCCTCGGCGGCCTGAGCATGATCCTGCTCGTGCTGGTCGGCAGCTTCTTCGCCCTCACCTCGCCCCATCTGGACTGGTCGCAACGAAGGCTGCTCGCAGCTGTGATCGGATTCGTTGCGTTCTGGGTCCTCATCGGTCTGGTGAACTTCGCCGGCAACTTCAAGTGGATCAGTCGAAGCCTTCGCCTTTTGGGGCGGCCGTTGGCCCGATGGAAGAGTGCTCTCGACCGAGCCGCGAGTGCAGTCTCGGAAACTGAGGATGAGGTTTTTCATGCGTTTACCCGACACTGGAAGGGGACGTTGCTTGCCTTTGGACTGCAGGCGGCCGCCACCTGCCTCGTCTACACGCGACCTCAGTTCTTCTTCTTCTTCTCGGGCATCCAGTTCACGTTTCCTCAGCTGTCCTTGATCTTTGCCTTCACCATCATGCTGTCGTTCTTCTTGTGGGTCACGCCCGGGGGACTGGGCACGTCCGAGGCCGCTCTTGTAGGCGTCTTCGCGCTAATCCGGCCCGGATTGACCAGCGCATCCGTGGTGGCCTATGCGCTCATATTCAAATTCGTCGAGTCGGTGTTCGTGCTGGTGGGCATGATCTATCTGGCAAAGCGTGGCATTCAGTACATGAACCGCCGGCGGCAAACGCTCCTGTCGTAAGCTGGGATCCGCGCGCTGCAAGCTGATGGCTTGGTGGCGACCGGAGGACGAACAGCGAAGCAATCGGGGTTTGCCCGTGGGATGTCCGGACTACGGGAGGGGTCTGTACTCTCGATGGTGGAGTGCGCTTGCCCCCAGGACACCAGCCAAAACCCCCAGAACAGTGCCCAGCAGGAGAGAGAGCAAGCCGACGCTCAGGATGCGGTCCGTGTGCGCCAGGCCACTGAACAGCTCAAGGGCATCTGTGGTGATAGCGACCTGGTGCAGAATGTATAGCGTGGCAAACAGGAATGCCCCGGCCAACAGCCCGACGAGCATGCCGAGCGCCAACGTCAGAGAGATGAGACTCCGCTCAGCAACTCCCGAGAGCCGGAGAAGACGGATCTCTCCAGAAAACGTTGTCAGGAGCGCGTGGTAACCCTTCCGGAAGAAGAGAAGACTAGCGGCCATGGCGATGACCAACACTGCCAGCAACGCGATCCGGACGATGAACGAGAGCGTTGGCGCCGGCAGCAGTGTCTCTCGGGGAACCGCAACAACCGTGGTGACGCCCTCCACACTCTCAAAGGCTTCCACGAGCGGCTCCGCAACCTCATCAGAAACGGGTCTAACGATCAGAACGCCTCCTGTTGCGCGTTCTTCCAGTTCCTGTGCGAAGCGGTAGCGGAGGCTTGCGATGTCGCTTCGCTCTCGCCAGTCGAGGAACAGCTGGTTGACCGTGGTTGAGGGAACCCTCGGAGAAAGAAACACGTGGATCCTCTCGATGGGTTGGCCTTCGGTGGTCGTGGTCACGCTCGGCGGGCTGAGCATGAAGAAGCTGGCGGCGCATCCTAGGAAGACAAACAGAAGCACGCCCGAAAGCGCGAAGAACACCGCTGCCTTCGCTCGTACAGCCCCTAGAAGCTCCCGAAACAGGTAGAACCAGACAGTCATGCCGGCCTCACCATCCCATCCACCACACGCACGCGGCGCGAACTCTCGATCCCCGGCGGGATGGGCCCTCGTGTGGAGAGCAGCATCGAGAGGTGTCCGTTGTTCAGGCGGCTCAGGAGGCGCGCGACCTCCGCTTTCTCCGAGTCGGCCAGGCCTTCGAACGGCTCATCAATCAAGAGAAGCAACGGATCGTGGCAGATGGCCAGCGCGATACCCAGACGAACACGATCGATGGAGGAAAGCTCTCTGGCCTCGATGCCCTGTTGGCGGATCAGGCCCACAGACTCCAGTGCATACAGGACCTTCTCCTCGGCTTGCTCGCGGTCATTGCCCAGGACGCGGAGCTTGAACATGACATTCTCCCGAACGGTCCTGGACAGAGGGACAAACCCCTGTGGGTAGACGCCGATCCGTCGACGAAGCGTGAGAATCTTGTCGGGCCCCAACCGGGCGACGTTCCTGCCATGAACTAAGATCTGTCCTTGTTGAGGAGGGATCTGTGCGCTGAGCAACCCGAGAAGAAGTGTCTTCCCTGTGGCGGCGGCCCCCAGAACGATCAGGACCTCGCCTTGATCAACCCGTAGGTGCACATCGTCCAAGATCTTGACGCCATCTTGCGTTGTGTAGTGAAGCTCAGAGACCTGGATCATGGAGATCGACCCACCACAAACCGCTGCTTGCGGGACATATCCTGTTCCACGGAGATGTCGACAAGCCCGATGTCGCGGAGCATCTGGGCTACACGATCTCCTTGATCGTGGCCGATCTCAAGAAGTGCCACACCGTCGACCCGCAGGTGTTCCCCTAGGTGGGAGATGATCATGGCGAGGCTCTCCAACCCCTCCTTGCCGCCGTTCAAGGCCTGGATCGGTTCGTGGTTGCGGACCTCCGACGGAAGCGTGTCCAGGTCATCACAGCAGATGTAGGGAGGGTTGGCGGTGATCAGATCGAAGGTGTCCTCTACAGAGGAGAACCAATCGGATTCGATGAACCGGATGCGCTCATCAACACCATTGAGCGAAGCATTCTCGCGCGCAAGATCCAGCGCCTGTCGGGAGATATCTACGGCCGTGACCTGCGCCAATGGCAGGTATCGAGCCATGCAGACGGCGAGAACACCGGTTCCCGTTCCCAGATCAAGACACCGAATCTCACGATCGCGCGGGGCGCGCTTGATCGCGTGATCGAGCAGCTCCTCGGTCTCTGGTCTGGGGATGAGCGCCTCTCGATCAACGCGAAACCGAAGACCGTAAAAGGTGACTTCCCCGATCAGATGTTGAAGAGGAGCACCCTTTCGGCGTGCGGTGACCACAGTACGGTACCGGGTGCGCTCGTCTTCGGTGAGGGGCTTGTCGGGAGCCAAGTAGAGATGGAGCCGATCGACATCCAACGCATGTGCAAGAAGGATCTCCGCTTCCAGCCGAGGCTGGACAATGCCCGCGCTTTCAAAGTACCCACGAGTCCAGTTCAAGACCTCGCGGATGGTCCACTCAGTGCTCAGCGTAGGTCCCCCCCACCCAAGAGGGCCAAGCGCCCCCATTTCCTGATTACAATAGCGAAATGTTGTGGTGAATACAAGCGCTCCGTATACTGAGCGGGCTGGCGACGCGGATGAACGGCTTTTTCGGATGCTGTCTGATATTCAGGAAGGCTAGCGGATTCTGCGGATGTAGGCGACGACACGCGGCTTGGGTTCGTGACGAGAGGAGGCAGCAATGAACATGGGCCGGTTGGGTGCGTGGGGCGTGCTTGGAGGCCTGCTGCTGATGGTGCTCACAGGCTGCGATCTGGTCTCGAGCTCAGAGGGCGAGTTCACCTATTGGGAGCCTGCATTGAGTCCCGACGGTGCGCAACTGGTGTACGAGTCGAGCACGGAGTCGGGGTTAGCGCTCTTCCTCCGGGATCTGTCGACTGGGACCGAGAAACAGCTGACATTGAACGAGGATCCCGACTGGTCACCGCACTGGTCGCCGGATGGAGATCGCATCGTGTTTGTCTCAAAGCGCGAGGAAAACGTAGATCTCTATCTTCTGGTCTTGAAGACGATGGAGACGGTTCGACTCACCAGCCACCAAGACGATGATATCAACCCTCATTGGGGAAGCGACGGAAAGATCTATTTCAACTCGAATCGGACCGGCGCTTGGGAGATCTACACACTTGATGCGGAAACGCGCGCCCTTGTTCAAGTTACGTCGCGAGATCCTCAGCCATGAAGGCGGACGTGATTTTGTTGGCTGCGGGACGGGGGGATCGACTCCAGTCGGGTGAGAACAAGATTTTCGCTCCTCTCGGTGACGAGCCGTTGATCTTGCGTACGGTCAAGGCATTCGCGTGTGTTCCAGAGGTGGAAGAGACCATTCTGGTGGTCCGACCGGAGGATGAGGCCGAGCTTCGACGCCGTTGTGGTGACCGATTGTCTCGCTGTCGCTGGGTTCAAGGCGGAGCGGCCCGGCGTGACTCCTCCTTGGCGGGGGTGCGTGCGTCCACGGCCGAGTGGGTTCTCATCCACGATGCCGCCCGTCCGTTCCCGTCGCTTGCGTTGATCCAGCGTGTGCTGGAGGCTGTGAAGGATCGAGGCGCTGCAATTCCCGTGATTCCGATGGCGGATCTCCTGCACAGGACAAGGGGTTCGCGGCTCTTGCCTCTGGATTCAGAGATCACCGGCACAGGGTCTCTGGTGCGTGCACAGACACCACAGGGCTTCCGTCGCGAGCTGATCCTGGCTTGTCTCGAGCAGGCGGGACCGGAGATCCGAGACGACGCATCTGCCGTAGTTCAGGCGGCACGCCCCGTGACGGTCGTCGCCGGAGAACCCGGCAACATCAAGGTCACATATCCGGAGGACCTCCTGCTTGCGCGCGGGCTCGCTGCACGGACATCGTAGGGTAGAAAAGGATTGTCACCAGCGCGTTGTCCGGCTAGAATGCGACAATCGCTTCGTCAAGGAGGAAGGTATGATTCTAGCAAAGAGACTGGGGATGGTTCTGACTTTGGGCGCGAGCCTCTGCTTGGTGACGTTGGCTGTTGGGGCATGGACGGAAGTCTACCCGTCCCCGGAAACGGCGGACTGGTTCTTCCGTAACACGACGGGAACGGCCGTCAATGTGCTTCACCTGGAGTTCGAGCAGGAGGTCACGCTCAACTACAGCGCAGTTGTCGGGGGCGATGTGATGAGTGGTGGGATGGTTCTGTCGGGAACGATGACAGGCAGGACATTCGACTTCGTGGGCGGGCTTGTGGAGCTTGGCGCGATCCAGATCAACGTCCCATTGGGAACTGTTCCTGCGCTTGCGCAATGGCTCAGATTCGATGCATCCGGGAGTCCTGTGCCCGTGGGAGAGCCGTTCTTCACGTCGATCGCTGTGCTCGGCCGTCTCTTCGGTCAGGGCATTGTGGCCGCACGAGAAGCCAATCCTGAAGCACTCATGGCCGCATTCGACGAGTTCTTCGAATCCAATGCGGAGTTCCTGGTCGAGGCCTCTCAGGCGCTGGGCATGTCGCTGGCAGACTCACTGATGCCGATCATCATGGCGTCTCCTGCGGAGGGGATTGAGAACTTCTTCAACACCGTCATCGGAATGCTCGGTGTCACCGAGCTCTCTGACGTCACTGAAGGGGACGTCGACTTCAGCGCGCTGTTCGCTCTGCTCGGATTCTGAACGGGCTGAGAGATAAGGAACTGACGATGAGAGAGGGGCTACGGCCCTTCTCTCTTTTTCCCGCTCTCGCGGTCCATCATGCCTTTCACGGTCGCAGGATCCAAGGGGTACCGGACGGCCGGCTGTCCCACGGCATGGGCCACTGCGTTGGCAACGGCCGCATGGGCGGCCATCAACGGGACCTCACCGAGTCCTTTGGCACCGAACGGGCCGGAGGGGAACTCAGCTTCGACGAAGTCGACGCGCAGCGTGGGGACGACATCACGAGCGGTGGGGATCCGATACGTTGTCAGACCGTTGACGAGAAGGGTTCCGTCTTTTTGGGGAATCTCCTCCATCAGGGCAAACCCGATTCCCTGGGCCACCCCCCCTTGAACCTGACCGGTCGCCAGACCGTGGTTGAGAATCCGGCCGGAGTCATGCACGGCAACGTAGTCCAGAACATCGGTCTCTCCGGTGGCGGTATCCACCTCGACCTCTGCCAGATGTGTAGCGTACGCGTAGACGGGGTAGGCGTCGCCGAGACCTGTTTTCGGGTCCCATGAGACGGGCTGGGTGTGGGCCCAGCCCTCCACGGCAGGATCTCGATTCTGATGCCAGAACGCGGCTGCGATCTCATCCCATCGTTCGCGGACGGACGCCTCGGGAATCCCCAGCGTCTGTGCCATGGTCTCTACGCGCTCTAGAAGCCTGCCCGCCGCATCGAGGATGGCCAGACCGGACATCATCGTTCCTCGGGACGCCACGGTGGGACCGGAATCGGGCACGCGAGAGGTGTCGACCGGGGCGATCTGGATCCGCTCCATCGGAAGAGCCAAGGCTTCTGCGGCGATCTGGAGCAGCGCGGTGGTTAAGCCTTGTCCCATCTCCACTGTGCCGACGGCAAGAGAGACAGAGCCGTCCGCCTCCAGCTTCATCGAAGCCCCGGCCTTGTCCAGGAAGGGTGCCTTGCCTCCCAGTCCGACCCCGTAGAGCACGCACGCTGCGCCCAACCCTCGCCGATGGGTCCGTCCTCTGTCGTTGGACGCGGAGACCCTGAGGAGTCTCTCGTCCCATCTGAAGAGCTCGCGGGCCCTCTCCAAGGTTTCGACGGCGCCGACGCTGTGAGGAAGATGCTGCTCTGTCGAGGTGGTATCGCCGACCCGCAGTAAGTTCCTCCGCCGCAGCGCGAGGCGGTCCATGCCCAACGCATCCGCGAGGCGGTCCATCTGAGCTTCATGGGGAAAGATTACCTGAGGGCTGCCGAATCCACGGAAGGCTCCGTTAGGTACTGTGTGCGTGGCCACCGATCGGGCACGGACGCGGACGTGGGGCACACGGTACGGACCGGCGGCCGTGCAGAGGCTTCGCCACAGGACGGCGGAGGAAAGCGTCTGATACGCTCCGCCGTTGAGCACGATGTCGACATCGAGAGCGATCAGTGTCCCGTCCTGCCTGGCGCCGATCCGATGGAGAACTCGGGCGGGATGTCGCTTGCTTGTCGTGAGAATGTCTTCATCACGGTCGAGAACGAGCTTCACCGGCCTCCGGCAGTTCCAGGCCATCAGCGCAGCCAGCGAAGCGATCTGCGAAGGGACATCCTCCTTTCCGCCGAAGGCCCCCCCGGTCGTTGTCTGGACGACTCGCACCTTGGACAACGGCAAGCCGAGAACCCGAGCGACCGCTCCCTGGACGTAGAACGGACACTGCATGGAGCCATACACCGTCATCCCGCCGTCTTGCGGTACGGCGACCGCTCCCTGAGGTTCGATGTAGGCATGCTCTTGGTATCCGGTCTCGTACTCTCCCTCGACCACGACGTCCGCAGCGGAGAACCCGGCGGCGACATCCCCTTTGCAGAGGTTCATCTCGTTGAACAGGTTCCCGCCTCCTTCCGCCGCCTCCGATGTCGAGACAACGAGGGGAGCACTCGGATTGAGAGCCTCCAGGGGATCGAACACACCAGCCAGCGGATCGTACGACACGTGGACCTCTGCTGCCGCGACTCTTGCTGCAGCACGACAGGTCGCCACCACCAGAGCGACAGGCTCTCCGACGTATCGAACGCGTTCCTCCGCCAACGCAGGCTGGTCATCGTAGATGACATGGACGACGTTCTGTCCGGGGATATCCCGGTGCGTGATCACGCACACGACATCTTTCATCCGGAGTGCGGGTGCAGCATCGATGTCGCCGATCAATGCATGGGGTTGCGGGCTGCGTACGACCCACCCGTGCAGCATACCGGGGAAGCCGAGATCGTCAATGTACTTCGCTTCTCCCCGGACCTTGGCGACGGCATCAGCGCGCGGCAAGTCCTTCCCAATCAGGGTCGAACGCCTCGTGCGATCCATACTTACAGACGACCACCCATTGTCAGTGACATGATTGCCTTCTGCGTGTGCAGCCGATTCTCCGCCTGATCGTAGATCCATGACCGTTCGTTGTCGCAGACGTCGGGCATCGCCTCATGCCCTCGGTCGACTGGCATGCACTGTAGGAGGTATCCGGGATCGGTCAAGGCCTGCTTCTCCGCCGTGTAGCACCAGTTCTTGTGCTTGAGCGCGAGTTCGTGTTCACGCTCCTTGCCAATCTCATACCGGTTCAGTGTAAACCAGTTTCTCGGGAACACAACGGTGGCCCCCTTCAGTGCCTGGTCCAGGTCGTTCTCGACGGTGAACTGACCGTCCGATGCGTCGGCCAACGCACGGCATTGCTGAAGGATCGTAGGATCCATCTCGTACTCCGGCGGATGCGCCACGACGACGTCCATCCCGTACATCGAGCCGATCAGAGCCGTACCCTGGACGGAGCACAGCCCCCGAACCCACGGAGTATAGGCCCACATGATGACGAGTTTTTTGCCTTTGACCCTGCCGTCCAGCTTCTCATGCATCGTGTAGATGTCCGTCAGAGACTGACAGGGATGGTTGATGTCCGAGGCCATGTTGATGACGGGAACTTCTGCGTGCTGCGCGAACTGGCGCATCACCTCGTCACCGAGTCCGTATCGATCCACGGCGTCATCCAGAAGCCGGATGCCGATCCCATCACAGAACCGGGCCATCGCCTTGGCCGTATCCTTTACGGTCTCTCCCGCGCCGGGCTTGTCCTCCAGAGACAGGCGCATCGTGGATGGGTTGAGGAACTGAGCGTGTCCTCCCAGCTGGGTCATTCCAGTCTCAAACGACATCCGGGTCCGCGTGGACCCGGCGAAGAAGAGCATAGCGAATGTCTTGTCCGTAAGCGTGTGATGCTGCCTGCGGCTGTAGTAGGCTCCCTTCAGCTGATCGGTGACCTTCATCGCGATCTCATACTCTTCGCGTGTCCAGTCGATCTCGCTGATGAGATCTCGACCTGCAAGATCAAACCAACTCATCGTTCCTCCTTATGCTAAACATGACGACTCTGTTTCGGGGACAACACCGTCCCTTACGCCATGAGCAAGGCCATCATGCCCTTCTGTGCATGGAGACGGTTCGCCGCCTCCTCGATGATCACAGAGGAGGGGCCGTCGATGACCTCGTCGGTGACCTCCATGTCCCGATCTGCTGGCAGACAGTGCATGTAGTAGGCATCGTCGGTCAAGGCCATCTTCTCTTGTGTGCAGATCCAGTGTTTGTTGGCCTCGAAAACAGGTTGGGCCTCGGCTTCGTCCATGACGCCAGAGCCGTCGGTCGGCTGAACGGTCCATGCCTTGGGATAGACAACATCGGCATCCTTGAACGAGTCCTCCATGCTGTGACTGATCTTGAACGCACCCCCATGCTTCTTGGCCAGAAGCTTCGTCTTCTCGAGGATCCTCGGGTCCAGATCCAGTCCTTCCGGATGCGCGAGCGTAACATCCATGCCCATCATCGCCGCCGAGATGATCGCAGATTGCGGCACGGCGAGCGGCTTGGCGACGGAGCCGGAGTAGGCCCACGACATGACGAACCGTCTGCCTTGAAGGTTGTGCCCCAGCTTCTCCTGCATGGTCATGACATCGGCGAGCGCTTGACAGGGATGATAGACATCATCCTCCATGTTGATGACGGGAACCTTTGACCACTCGGCAAACTCTCGCACGATGCGGTTGCCCTTGCCATACTCCCAGCCTGTTGGCTTCCCATAGATTCGCAGGGCGATCGCATCCCCCATCTCCGCAAGCACGCGAGCTACGTCGGAGATCCGTTCGGTGGAGTAGGCAACCTCCTCTCCCTTCAGCGCGGGCGTATAGACGGCACCGGGTTGAAGAAAATGCGCATGGCCTCCCAGCTGTGTCATGCCTGCCTCGAACGAGTTTCGGGTTCGTAGCGAGGTGTTGTAGAAGAGCATGTGCAGCGTCTGCCCTTCAAGCACACGGTGGGGTTCTCTTCGGATGAACTTCCTCTTCAGATCATGTGCGGTGTCCAGCATGGCCTCGATTTCATCTCGCGTGAAGTCGAGCCATGTGATGAAGTCACGGCCTCGAAGCGTTGTATTGGACATGGTTCCTCCCCTAACTGTCTGCCGTAATCGTCGTTCCGGCGTTTCCGTCGAGCGCGTCCACGGCCTTGTGTAACGATGTGATGATCGAACGTTCCCCGCCCGCCTCTACGAATCGGATTGCAGCCCGAACCTTCGGCTCCATCGATCCCTTGGCGAAGTGGCCCTCGTCTGCATACCGCTTCGCCTCGGACACTGTGAGCGTCGAAAGCGCGCGTTCTTCGGGCGTGTTGTAGTTGAGCCGGACAGAGTCAACATCCGTAAGCACCATGAAGATCGATGCATCCACGTCGACGGCCAATCGCTCGCCGGCCAGATCCTTGTCGATGACGGCATCGACACCCACGAGACGTCCGTTCTCACGGAGAACGGGAATGCCCCCGCCGCCCGAGGCGATGACCAGAGCTTGGGCGTCGACGAGATGGCGGATCGCTTGACGTTCGTGGATCTCGACCGGGTCGGGGGAAGGCACAACGCGACGCCACCCGCGTCCGGCATCTTCACGGACACTGTACCCCTTCTCCTGCTCCAGCCGCTTCGCCTCGTCTTCCGAATAGAATGGCCCAACAGGTTTGGAGGGATGCTCGAAGGCGGGATCGTGCTTGTCGACCACGACCTGGGTGACCAGCGTGGCCACCGGAATGTCCCCTCGCCCACGGGCGATCAGGAGGTTGCCCAACTGCTGCTGAATCATCAGGCCGATCAACCCTTGGGATTTCGCGCCGCAGGCAAACAACGGCATTGGAGCCGCCAGGGACTGCGCAGCCTCGTTCTGCAGCAGCAGGTTTCCGACCTGGGGTCCGTTGCCGTGTGTGACGACAATGCGGTACCTGTCAGAGGTCACCATCTGTGCCAGCTGTTCGCAGGTGATCTGAACGTTGGCCATCTGTTCTTCGAACGTTCCACGCTGTCCGGGTTGGAGAATCGCGTTTCCTCCCAGAGCAACCACCACGGTCTTCTTGTTGACGCCCATTGTCTCAGTCATCTGTGCGGTCCATCCTCTGCCGTTCCTTGGCCCACGGGGCCTGATCCTGTTGAATCAGCCCCTTGCATCCGTCTGTGTTGCCCCGGCCCGTCGGTCCGTGCAGACAGGTCAGGGACTCCGTAAGAACAGGTTCTGTTCATCCATCCTGCAAGACTCCCATCAAGAGGGGTCCTCCTCTGGAGGAGGGGGAAGATGGTAGCCCCACCGTCTGCCTCCCGCAAAAGGAAGACAGGGATCATGAGGGCGTGCGGAAGAGGAATCTGCCTCGTCCCTCCTTGGCGACGAACTCATCCTGCTCCACAACGACGTCTCCTCGGGAGATGGTGAAGCGCGTCTTTCCCCTAACCTGCCACCCTTCGTACGGGGAGAAGTCGGTGCGCATGTGCAGGAATGATGCGGATAACTCCCAGTCAACCGAAGGGTCGAACAGGACTAGATCTGCATCTCGACCGATCTCCACTGCCCCCTTGCGCTCGCTGAGTCCGAACGTTCGTGCGGGGGTCTCGCTGAGAAGACGGGGGATGTCTGTGACGGACAAGCGACCGCGGCCCACTCCCTCCGAGTACACAAGGGACAGCAGCGTCTCGACCCCGGGCAGTCCATACGGGAGGTCCTGAAACGACCCCTTCCAAGCCTTCTGCTCGCGTCGAAACGGACAGTGGTCGGTGGCGACAAGATCCAACGTCTGGTCGTGCAGCCCTCGCCAGAGCGCTGTTTGGTCTTGCAGTGTACGCAACGCGGGGGTGGCAGAGAACAGGTGGCCGTCCATGCGATCGTACGAGTCCGCCGCGAGAACAAGATACTGCGGGCATGTCTCGGCGGTGAGTGAGGCTCCTGCTTGACGGGCATCTTGAACCGCGCTCAGCCCTAGGGCGGACGATACGTGGACGATATGTGTCCGGCAGTGCGTCTGGGCGGCGATGCGTCCGACTCGCGAGATGGCGGTCTGTTCACAGAGATCGGGACGTGCTCTTGCCAGGCTGGCCATCTCGGCCCGCTGTGCAGGAGTCATCGCATCCGTCAGGGAGCGGATGAGATCCTCGTCCTCACAGTGGACGAGGGCAACGCAGCCAAGATCTGCGAGGTGTTCGAACGCGTGTCGCAGAACCTCAGGGGACGTGCGACGACCCGACTCGGAGTAGGTTGTGTAGAACTTGAAGCTGGATACGCCACGCCTGCAAGCATCGGAGAACTGGCGGGAATCCTCCGGGCGCCAGCCGACCACCTCGGCGTGAAGTCCGACATCGATGACGGACGGGGCGAGGTCATCAAGGCGCCGATCGATATCCAGTGGGACCGACGTATACGCTGATCCTACGGTGAAGTCGAGGATGGTGGTCACCCCACCGAAGGCAGCGGCAACCGTTCCCGTGTAGAAGTCGTCCGACGACCGTGTTCCGGCCACCGGGAGGTTCATGTGCGTGTGTGCATCGATGATGCCGGGGAACACGAGTAGGCCTTCAGCATTGATGACGCGATGTCCGCGGAGGTTCTTGCCGAGGGCCGTGATCGTCTCACCATCAATGCCGACATCGATGCGTTGCGATGACAGCGGGGTGACGACCGTGCCGCCCTGGACCACCAGATCATGCATGTCCTTCCCCGTCTCCCGTTCAGAACGAATCTTGGATTGTGGTTCGTACGCATGATAGCATTCCCCCAACGACTCCACAATCGAAATGAGGGGGCCCGACATGATCGACCTTACCTGCCACGACACCGGAAGAAAACGCACGATCGAGAGGGCCCGCGAGCGGGGGATCCTCATCCCCACTTTCCGACAGATGAAGGACCCCGACCTCATCCCGGCTGCCATACGCGAGCAGCTAAGGACGCTCGGTCTTTGGGAGCTTCACCCGAGGAATCTGTTCCGGATTACCTGGAAGAATGAGCCTGTGTCCCACGGTGGAGGGTTCGGGACGGTCAACTCGATGGAGTTTCCTCCGGAGCTCACCGGCGTGGAGGCGCGGATCATCGCGCTGGTCGGAAAGTGGTTTCCTACAGGGGCCCATAAGGTCGGGGCTACGTTCGGGTGCCTGGTCCCTCGCCTGGTCACCGGACAGTTCGATCCTACCGTTCACAAGGCGGTCTGGCCGTCCACAGGCAACTACTGCCGAGGAGGAGCGTACAACGCGGCCCTGCTGGCATGTGAGTCCATTGCCATTCTCCCTGTGGAGATGTCGCGGGAGCGGTTCGATTGGCTCTCGAAGGTTGCGGGAGAAGTGATCGCGACCCCGGGGTGTGAGTCGAACGTGTGGGAGATCTTCCAGAAATGCAAGGAGCTTCGCGCCACCCGCGACAATGTGATGGTGTTCGATCAGTTTGAAGAGTTCGGAAATCATCTTTGGCACTACGAGGTGACGGGGCACGCGATGCAGGACGTCCTGCGAGAGACCCTTGATGGTGATCGATATGCTGGCGTGGTCCTAACCTCCGGGTCTGCAGGGACGCTGGGTTGCGGAGATTTCCTGAAGGAGCGATTCCCGAGCTCGAAGATCGTGGCGTCCGAGGCGCTCCAGTGTCCGACGCTGCTGGAGAATGGGTTCGGGGGGCACCGCATCGAAGGGATCGGTGACAAGCACGTTCCATGGATTCACAACGTGAAGAACACGGACGTTGTGGTTGCCGTCGATGATGAGAACACAATGCGGTTGGTACGACTGTTCAATGAGCCCTGCGGCAGGGAGTACTTGCTGTCCGCTCAAGTCCCGGAGGGGGTGGTTGAGCGACTTGATCTCCTCGGGATCTCGGGAATCGCGAATCTGATCTCTGCGATTAAGTTCGCCAAGTACTTCGAACTCGGCCGCTCGGACGTGATTCTGACTGTCCTGACGGACTCCATGGAGCTGTACGGCACGCGATTGCAGGAGCTTCGGGACCGGCACGGAGAGTACACGTCCACACAAGCTGCGGTGGATCACAACCGGTATCTGCTGGGAGCCAGCACCGACTCCATGACGGAACTTGGCTACCGAGAACGCAGACGAATTCACAATCTGAAGTACTTCACCTGGGTAGAGCAGATGGAGCGAACGGTTGAGGAGCTCGATCGGCAGTGGTACGACAGCGAGACGTACTGGGGAAGCATCCACGGATCTGTCTCAAAGATCGATGAGGAGATCATTGCCTTCAACGAAGCGGTAGGGCTGCAGGATGGGCTCTGATCGGACCGATCTCTCCCGATCTCCGCTGGCATCGGTCTGCGAGAGAATCCGAGACCAGATGGGCCACGGGGGGGGGAAGCGTGCGGTGCTCCTCGTGGGTGCAGTCGGCTCCGGGAAGACGGCGGCCGGTCTTCAGCTTGTGTCGCTTCTACGCAGCTATGGGCTCCGTCCTGGCGGCATCCTCTCTCCAAGGGTTCTCAGGGGGGAAGAGACGATCGGATACTCCATCATTGACCTGGGGACCAACACAACGCATCCGTTCGCAAGCCTCGATCC
>CAZQHD010000012.1:0-19406 GCA_964593295.1 uncultured Thermotogae bacterium
CAACCTTCCGCCTCCTCGAACACACGGAGAAGCCGCCGCTCCAGTGATTCCTTGATTCCACGCCAGTCTCCTTGCCCTCTCTCGGGTTGGAGCCAGTGGATGTACAGGAGATCTTCCTCGGTCAGCAATGAGATCGTCGATGGCGTCATCGTGATCGAGTTCAGGAGCACGAACTGCGCGAACGGATCACGCACACGCAACGGGAGCGCCATAATTCTGCCCTGTTCACCACCCCGAAGGATCATCCAGGCGGTGGCGAGGGTAGAGAGGACGAAGCGATAGGTGAGCGTCCCGAGGAAGAAGCTGAACCGAAGCGGATGAAGGAAGATACGATGGGCACTGGACGGAGGGACCGGCATGGCTCGCCGCCAGAACACCACGACGCACGACGAGCAGAGCATACCGGTGGCGATCGTGGCCGGGTGCACCGACCGCGACAGCGCCATCCACACGAGCATCAGCACCCCGAATCCAAGGATCATCTCTCCACAATCTTGTCGAATGGCACGCTGCGGCGCAATGATGCCCTCGTCCGCGGGCGCGCCGTCTATTCCTGGATCGTCACCAGAATGTCGTCGAAGTAGGCGTTGCACGTCTCCGTTAGACTCTCGTCGCCCAGCACCAAGACCCACTGCGATGTGTCCCCGAACGGAGCATCGAGCGGGCCCTGTCGCAGCACCATCCCGTCGACCTGGAACGAATACGAGTCCTGGTCGAACACGAAGGTGTAGGTATGCCAGCGGTACACGTCGGGCAGGTGCTCCACAGGGAGAGCCAGATCCGTGCCAAGCGCCGAAGGAGTGTGCACATACGATCCGCCGTTCTCGCTAGTGAACCGGTAGAAGGGGAGCGCGCCGGCAACCGAGTCAGCAACAGGTCGTCCCGGGGAGAAGACGAACGCATGGAAGTCTTGGGTCCTTAGCGCCATGATCCGGCAAGAGAAGACGAACCT
The DNA here is from genome assembly GCA_964593295.1 of uncultured Thermotogae bacterium. Classification (GTDB taxonomy): domain Bacteria; phylum Bipolaricaulota; class Bipolaricaulia; order UBA7950; family UBA9294; genus SPBW01. The sequence goes on from CAZQHD010000012.1 coordinate 953, forward strand.
CTGCCCGACCCGTAGCGGTGGAAGCTCCAGCGCACGGTACCGGCGATGCCACCGAGACGGGGCACTTCGAATGTACAGAGCGTACCCCGGTGCGCCAGCCACGAAGTCAATCCTTGCATCTCCTGCGGATGCCCACGTGGGATCGAGGATCCATCGACCCAGCGCTCTCTCGCCGTCCAGGAAGGTCTCCTCCATGAGCACCGTCCCGGTCCGAGCGTAGACCACGATCTGCCTGCGAACCGAGGCGTTGCGACCATGGATATCCTCGACCGTCAACTCAGCAGCGTATGTCCCCGGTCGTGAAAGCGTTGCGTTGACCTGTTGCCCGGCCAACGACTGTCCGTCGCCCAGCGTCCATTTATAGGAGACGATCGGCGCGCGACCGACCGAGAGAGAACCGTCCAGCTGGAAGGCCTCCCCCGCGTAGAGCACCACCGGGGAAACCGTGAACTCAGCGACCGGACCGACCGACTGCAGGCCACATCCCCAGATCCCCAACAACAGAGCGGCGAGCGCCCCCAGCATCCGCACACTGCACCGGCTCTTCTTATCCAACGCGGATCAGCTCCTCCTTCGGGAAGGAGGTGATGACCTCACAGCCTTGATCGGTGAGGATCACGTCATCCTCAATGCGAACTCCTCCCAACGACGGGAAGTAGATGCCCGGCTCCACCGTGACCACCATCCCCGGCTCCAACGTATCTGTACTCCTGGGAGATAGGGACGGCGCCTCATGCACTTCCAGCCCGATTCCGTGTCCCAGGCCGTGTCCGAAGGCATCGCCGAACCCCTCCTGGGCGATGAACTCGCGCGCCACCGCGTCAGCTTCTACCCCAGACATGCCCGGCCGCAGGGCGTCGATGGCTCGCTGATTCGCTTCCAGAACGACCTGGTAGATCCGCTGGACCCGATCCGACGGTGTGCCGACCACCACGGTCCGCGTCATGTCCGATCGGTACCCGTGAACGTTGACCCCGAAGTCGAACAACAGTAGATCGCCGGGCTGTAGTGGCGCCGGCCGATGGAACGGGTTGTAGTGGTTCAACGCCGAGCAGATGCCGGTGGATACATTGACCCCGAATGCCACCCCCTCGACGCGCGAGCGGCGAATGCGCATCTCCAGCTCAAGCGCGACGTGCGCTTCGGTCATGCCGACCTCGATCCACGGGAGCAGGTCAGCGAACGCCGCATCCGCTGCACGAGCGGCGGCGCGAAGATACTCCAACTCCTGTTCGGACTTAATCCGCCGAAACCGTGCAACCGGATCGCGCGTCGGGTGGAACGTCACCGCCTCCGTGCTCACCTGCTCGAGCCAGTAGACGCTGACGCGATCCGAGGCCACGGTAACGTCGGACAGACCGTACGCATGGAGTGCCTCCAGAAGCCCCCGCACCTGCCAGGCTCGCACCTCATCGATCCTCAGCTGCTCAGTCTCCTGCTTCGCCTGCTCGGTGTACCGAGAGTCCGTGAGCAACACGGCGTGCTCTTTCGACAGCAGCAGGGCACCCTCTCCCGTAAACCCTGTCAAATATCGAAGAGATACTGGATCCGATCCTTCTACATTGACGGCCACATACCCGTCCGACTCGATCGACTCGAGAAGCCGGCGTCGCCGCAGCGCGTACTCGGTCAACATGCGTTCCCCCTTCTTCACGCATCCGGAGGTCACGACACGCTGCGTGGCGTGCGCCCGGGCGCGGCCTGCTCATTGAGCCTATACCACTCAAACCCCCTTGTCAACGAAACAAACGCTCTCTATAATCTCCCGATCATGATCCCGCTTCGACAATTGGAAGAGCAGATCGCACAGATCGAGACCGATGCGCAAGAGCAGCTGGACGATCTGACGACGCCTGACGAGCTGGAGACTTTCCGTGTGGAGTTCCTCGGTCGGCGAGGACGGATCCCGCAGTTGTTCCGTCACATGGGCCAACTGGATGAGGCCTCTCGCAGCGCCGCCGGACGAAGGATCAACGAACTCCGAGATCGGATCACCGCGGCGTTCCAGGAGCGCAATGCCCTGCAGGAGAGAGATCTTCGACGTGAGCGGCTCGAGTCGGAGCGGATGGACCTGTCTCTGCCCGGCATCGGACGGCCGATCGGCCACTTGCATCCGTTGACCGTGGTGCAACGCCAGATCGAACGGATCTTCATGCGGATGGGGTTCGACATGGCGATCGGGCCGGAGATTGAAACAGAGTACTACAACTTCGAGGCATTGAACATTCCCGCCGACCATCCCGCACGCGCCGACTGGGACACGTTCTACATCGGAGAGTCTCAGCTGCTTCGTCCTCACACCTCGCCCGTCCAGATTCGCGTGATGGAGAAGACCCAGCCCCCCGTGCGCATCATCTGCCCTGGGCGTTGCTACCGCCGGGATGCGCAGGATGCAACACACTCTCCCGTGTTTCACCAAATTGAACTGCTCTGGATCGAAGAGGGACTCTCGTTAGCGAACCTGAAGTACGTGCTGGAGCTGTTCACAGAGGAGTTCTTCGGTTCAGGCTACGAGATGTTGTTCTCCGGAGACTTCTTCCCGTTCACCGAGCCGTCGGTGCAAGTCCACATCAAGGCGCCCGATGCCAATGCTTGGATGGAGATCATGGGGGCGGGCATGGTGGACCCGGCTGTCCTCGCGGCCGTGGGGTATGATGCAGAGAAGTACACTGGATTCGCCTTCGGCCTCGGCGTCGAGCGCATGGCCATGCTTCGGTACGGCATCGATGACATCCGCACCTTCTTGACCAACGACCTTCGATTCCTGCGTCAGTTCCGATAGCGCGCGCAGGGCTCCCCTAACCGGGCGACTCCACCTGCCGGAACAGCAGGGACACGTTCTGTCCCCCGAACCCGAACGAGTTACAGAGCGCCACCCGAATCGGCTGTGATACGGTGATCGGCGTGTAGTCGAGATCGCACAGCGGATCCACTGTCTCGTAGTTCAGCGTGCGCGGGATGATCCCGTGCTTCATGGACAGCACCGTAGCGATCGCCTCCACGCCTCCTGCCGCCCCCAGGAGATGGCCCACCTGCGACTTCGTGGAGCTGATCCTCACCCGTCGTGCCACGCCGTCGCCCAAGGCCGCCTTGGTAGCCTGTGTCTCCACGCGATCGTTGGGCTCGGTGGAGGTTCCGTGGGCATTGATATAGTCGACATCGACCGGAGCGACCCCGGCCGACCGCAGCGCTGAGCGCATCGCCTGTGCTGCGCCGTCGCCTGTTTCGACCGGCAACGTGATATGCGAAGCATCCGCCGACATCCCGATCCCATCCAGCGCGGCATACACATGGGCGCCGCGAGCCATCGCGTGCTCATAGGACTCCAGCAACAGCAGCCCGGCTCCCTCGCCCATGACGAATCCATCTCGATCCCGGTCAAACGGACGAGACGCCGCTTCTGGATCGTCGTTGCGTTTCGAGAGGGCGCCGATGCGGGTGAACCCGGCGTACGTGATGGTCAGCAGCACAGCCTCCGCGCCGCCGGCCAGGGCCCAGTCCAGGTCCCCCATCATGATCAACTTGGCCGCCATCCCCACCGCATGGGCACCGCTGGCGCAGGCGGATACGACACCGAAGTTTGGCCCCTTCAACCCGTGTTCGATCGAGATCTCGCCGCAGATCGCGTTGGGCATCATCCTGGGCACGAAGAATGGGCTGACACGACGCGGCCCTCGTTCGATCAGCGTCGTGTAGTTGTCGGCGAACGTCTCCATTCCACCGATCCCCGTACCCGCCACCACGCCAAACCGCTCCCGGTCACAGGCGGTCAGGTCGATCCCGCCGTCTTCCAGGGCAAGCTTGGCGGACGCCATCGCCAGTTGCGTGGAACGATCCAGCCGGCGCGCCTTCTTGCTCTCCATGAACTCCTCGGGCTGGAAGAAGGGGATCGGTGCCCCGATCTTGACCTCAATCCCGTCAAGATCGACCAGATCCTCGACGTTGCGGACGCCGCTCTTCCCGGCGACCAATGCCGTCCAGAACGGGTCTCGTCCGATTCCGAGGGGGGTTACGGGGCCGACGCCGGTGATGACTACACGCCTACGCATGCTGCTCCTTCACTCCGATCAAGAACTGGAGATACGCTTGCTCCTCCGACGAGGGCGCGGCCTCTCCCGTCTCCTGCTGCGAGAGCGTTGCACGCAACGCCGCGGGATCAATCTCCTCCAGCGTGTAGGGGCGCTCTACCAGGAGCGTGACGCGATCCCGATCGACCTCGATCGCGCCGCCGCGACAGGCCACAATCTGCTCGCTCTCTCCGGTCACGATGCGGATGACTCCGCGCGGCAACGCGGCCAGAAAGGGTGCGTGGCCGTCCAGCACGGCAAACTCGCCGTCGGGGGTTCTGGCCACGATTCGATCCGCCTCTCCGTCAAACGCCACACGATCCGCCGAACGCACAACGCAGTGCATGCCTCACATCCCCTGTCCTTCTCCCAACCAAGCTCTCTTGGGCGTCGCGCCGCCACCGGGCCGGGCTCTTACCCCATGTTCTCCAGGATCTCTACCGTTCGGCTGGCTCCGATCCTCGAAGCGCCTGCCTCGATCATCGCCTTCGCAGAGACAGCGTCCCGGATGCCGCCGGCCGCCTTGACCCCCATCATCGGGCCCACGGTCTTGCGAAGCAAGGCCACATCCTCCACCGTCGCTCCTCCGGGACCATACCCGGTGGAGGTCTTCACGAACTGCGCTCCCGCGGACTTGGCCAGAATCGCACCCGCGACCTTCTGATCGTCGGTGAGCAACGCCGTCTCCAGGATGACCTTCACGTGCACCGACCGAGACGCCTTTCTTGCCTCGGCGCAGACCGCGCGGATGTCATTGTGAGCGGCGGCGTACTCTCCTTCGCACAGGGCAGCCACGTTGATCACCATATCCAGTTCATCCGCTCCGGCGGCGATCGCTCGCTGCGCCTCGAACGCCTTCGTCTCCTGTGTGTTCATCCCGTGCGGGAACCCGATCACTACGCACAGAAGCACCGAGGAGCCCTCCAAGAGCGACTTGGCGAGCTTGGCGTGGCATGGGTTCACACAGACCGAGGCCACGCCGTGCCGCACCGCCTCCTCACAGAGCCTCTTCACGCCCTCGATCGATGCCGTCGGCCCGAGCAGCGTATGGTCGATCCGTTGAGCCAGTTCATCTTTCCTCATCATGTAGCGTCTCCCTCCCCCGGGCGCGATGGTTCGCCCAGCTCCGTTCTCCGATTTCCCTTCTTGAGGTACAGGAAGCTGCGGCCTGCCTCGTGCAAGACGCCTACACCTATGTACCCTTGGCGGAAGGCCGGTTCCAAGACGTCCCGGCTTCTTACGCGCCAGTATAGTGCCGCATCCCGGTCACGTTCCATCACCACCGGCAACGCTTCGGGGATCTCCATCAGCGCATGATCGGACGTCGGCATTCGGGGGGAGCCGACCAATCCGCGAACCCCGGACGGACCTCGTGTCGTCTCGGTGAGCACCTCCATCTGACTCAGCCCGATCGCTGGCGGACCCGGTCGCCGGCTCCAGTCCATCCGGTCGTTCACTCGCGGGGAGTCCACCCACCACTCGACGCGCAGCTGGTCGGTCCCGGGCCTGAATCCGGGCTGTTCGCCAAGCGTTCCCATTGCGTCGCAGGTGTACCCCGTCACGATACCGCCGAGTCGGTTGAGCGACACGTAGAGACCATGGCTGTCGAGCGGATCCACCCCCCAGAACGAGAGATCCACGCCCCGCTGCTGCATGAGCCTCCGTTCGCTGGATCGGAGCCGCACACCGACTCCCCGTCCGCGGCACTCCTCTCGAACCAGCCAACAGACGGTGTGCTGCGCCGGGTATCCGTCGACATCCGCTGTCAGATCGACCAGCAGTCCATCGCACGGCGCACCCTTCCCGGACGGTGCCTCCCAGGCTCCCAGAATCATCCCTCCGCTCTGGAGCACGGACAGCAGGTGGGGTAGATTCCAGACAGCGATTGACGTCGTCCCCAAGGCGCCCTGCTGAAGATCGACGGCCTCGCGCAGGTCGGCGCAGGTGCTCAGAGACGCGACTTCCACGGACAACACGTCACCTCCGGAGCTTCTCGAGAGATCGCAGCCGAGCGGCTCTGCGTAGTATCACTGCGTCTCCTGCGTCAACTTCTCGATCTCGTCTTCATCTTGCGCCCAGTTCGGATGAACCCTGACCACGGTCTCCAGAAAGACGGGACGCCCCAACAGCGCCTCAATGTCCTGCCTCGCAAGCGTTCCGATTCGCTTGATCATGTGTCCCGACTTTCCGATGAGGATACCCTTCTGCGACTCGCGTTCCACGATGATGGCCGCCTTGATCTCCAGAAGCCCGTCCTCGCGTTCATGCGACCACTGGACACGTACAGCAGTCGAATACGGAACTTCACGGTGGGTCAGCCGGAACACCTTCTCACGGATCATCTCGGAGATGAGAAAGGTCTCGGACTGATCGGAGAGATGGTGCGGCGGAAACAGAAGCGGTCCCAACGGAAGATATGATGCGATCACCTCGACCGCGTGCTGGATCCCTGTACCTCGTAGGGCGGACACGGGCACGATCTCCGAGAAACGTCCCGTCTTCTCGTAGGCGATCAGGGTCTCCTCCAGCGCGTTGCCCTTGGCGGTGTCGATCTTGTTCACCAGAAGCAGCATCGGAGTCTCCCGACGCGATTCCTCCGTCAGAACTGCCTGATCGTGCGCCGACAACTCGCCCCACGGCTCCACCATGTAGACCAGAAGGTCCATCCCACGGAGGCTTCGCCTCGCCTCGCGAAGCAGTCGCCGGCTGAGCGGATCTCCCGAGCGGTGCAGTCCGGGAGTGTCGACGAAGACGATCTGAGCGGTGGCGGTGGTGAGCACGCAACGGATCCGATTCCTTGTCGTCTGGGGTTTGCTGGAGGTGATGACGAGTTTTCGTCCCATGGCCGCATTGAGAAACGTCGACTTCCCGACATTCGCCTGCCCGATCAGTGCGACGAACCCAGATCGAAGCGCGCCGCGCTCGTCCATGGGGGCCCGCCCCTCTCCCGTGCCCATTCCAGTTCCTCACCTCCTCGGTCCCCACGACGTGCGCCGGAGGATCCCTACAGCCATACCCACGATTGTGTTCTTTCCAGGCCACCACTATACTCGAAACGTGCTCACGTCATGGATACCGTCATCACCAACATCGCTCAGCTGATCACGCCCGTCGATGTCACCGCCGGAGCCTCTGTGGACGACGGTCTGTTGCGCGTGGTCCACGACACCGAGTTGTGCATCCATCGGGGACGGATCGTCCCGGAGGTCGCGGATCGCCGCGATGAGTCTTGCCGGACGATCGATGCGCGAGGCGGCGTCCTCCTGCCCGGGCTGATCGATCCGTGTTGGAGGGCATCGCCTCCCCCTGCATGGACCGAGACGGAGGAACCCCTAGAAGACCGTTCTGTGCAGTGGCTCGAGCGGATACTAACCCTCGCCTCGTGGAGTGGGCTGACCGCCGCGGAACTGAAGTGGCCGCACGGAAGCGACGAGGGCAAGACAGTGCAGCCCTCCCAGCTCAGCCGTCGATCTCGTGTCCGACTGACCGGCACGGTGCTCGTCTCCCTCCCAGCGGAGACACGCCTTCGTCATGCTCAGGTCTCCCGACTGATCGGCGAGGTGATCCCGGAGATCCGTCAGCATCGATCGGCTCGTTTTCTCGAGATCTGCTGGGATGAGCATGCTGACTTTCTATCCGAGGGGCGGGCTGTGCTTCGCGCCGCCTGCGGCGCGGGGCTTCGTCCGAAGCTCTTCCTCTCAGCCCCCACACCGGCGGACGGCCTGGCGGAGTTCGCCACGACGCTGAGCATTTCCACTGTCGGATGTGCCTGTCACGTCCCCGCGGAGGTCGGGCAGACGTTGTGGGAGGCCGGCGTCATCCCGTTGTACCTTCCCCTGTGTTTCGATGCACGGGGCATGGAACGGACGCCGTATCCTGAGGAGATCGAACGAGGCATCCTCGTGGCCTTGGGTTCAGGGAACGGGTTGGGCTCGACAGCTCCCCGCTCGATGTGGTCGGTGATGGCGGCGGGCATCGAGCGGATGGGCCTCAGCCTGGACCAGGCCATCACTGCTTGCACCTTAGGCAACGCTGCAGCCCTAGAGATGACGCATGATCTCGGCACGCTGGACGTAGGGAAGTGCGCTGATCTCATCCTTCTGGCCATGGATGATTACCGCGCGTTGGAGAGCCTCACCGGGTTCCCCCCGGTCTCCTGGGTGATGATCGATGGGGAGATGGTCCGCGTAGCATGAGCCTTCAGCTGCTTGCCTACGCGAAGCTCAACCTGTCGCTTGAAGTGCTGGGGCGCAGGGACGATGGATTCCACAACATCCGCTCCATCGTTCAAACTGTGAGTCTTGCGGACCGGATCCAACTGTCTCTGGCAGATCATGTCTCTGTCGACTGCTCTGCCACCGTCGACGGAGAGAACCTCGCCGAGCGGGCAGCACGTGCCCTGCTGAACTGGAAGCGATCGCATCGAGGTGTGCGGATCCATATTGAGAAGCGGATCCCCATGGGCGCAGGCCTGGGCGGTGGGTCCTCAAACGCCGCCGCCGTCCTCGCGGGCATCGATCGTCTCCTACCTCCTCCCACGCCGCCGCAGGATCTGGGTGCCTTGGCCGCAAAGCTCGGCTCCGACGTGCCGCTGTTCCTCGCTGGAGGGTGTCAGCGGATCGAGGGAAAGGGAAGACCCGTCCACCGGCTTGCCCCCCGCTCGGAGACGTATGTCGTTCTGGTGCCACCCATTCACTGCTCGACCGCCCAGATCTACCGCGCCTGGTCTCCATCGCTGCAAGGCGAGACGAGCCATGGTCCGACGTGGGGGCGCAACGATCTGTACGCAGCTGCAGTGCTTGTGGTCCCTGCGCTGGAGCACTATGGCGATGCGATGGCGGGTCTTGGAGGCATTACCTCGAGCATGACGGGAAGCGGGTCTGCGTTCTATGCGGCGTTCGCAACTGACCGCGAGGCGGAGTACGCCCGCCAAGCGCTGGAGCGGGAGCATCCGGAGTGCCGAGCGTTTGTCTGTCACCCGACGAGTACCGGTCTCAAAATCGAGTCAGAAGAGGAGTCGGCATGAGGATTGCCATCGATGGACCGGCCGCCTCCGGGAAGTCCTCCCTGGGGCGAGCTTTGGCCGATGCCTTCGGACTGCGTTTCGTGGAGACCGGCAAGATGTACCGCGCGGTGGCGTACGCGCTCGATCAAGGGATGCCGCTTTCGGAGGTCCGCATCGATGTGGAGCCCGATGGCCACTTTCTGCTGAACGGCGAGGATGTGACCGAGCGGCTGCACACCCAGGAGATGGATCAAGCCTCGTCCAAGGCGGCCACGATTCCCGACGTACGAACACGAATGGTTGATTTGCAGCGCGCGATCGCAGCCGGCGGCGGTGTCGTCATGGAAGGACGCGACATCGGCACCGTAGTTCTCCCCGACGCGGATGTGAAGATCTTCCTGAAAGCCTCGACCCGGGAGCGGGCGATCCGCCGGATCCGGCAGCGCGGGCTCGGAGTGCTCTCCGAGGTAATGCAGGAGATCGCCCTGCGCGACCGACGAGACTCCCAGCGCTCGATCTCCCCCTTGAAAGCCGCCCCCGACGCAACTATAATCGACACTGATCAAAAGCCTCTTGCAGAGGTCATTTCCGCAGCAAAAAACCTAGTGAGGGATCGGTTAGACGACGTTGGTCGGGCAGCTGAGAGTCTGGGGTAAGAACGGAACCTATGCGCTGATCGCATGCCTGTGTTGGGCGCTTCTGAAGCTCCTCTTCCGGTTGCATGTGGACGGCCGGGATCACTTGGATCGCGGCGCGGAGTATATCGCCCTCGCCCGTCATCGTAGCTACTGGGATGCCATTGTGTTGGCGGTTGCACTGGGTCCTCTTCGCCGCGTACACTTCATCGCCCGCAAGGGAATCATGAAGAGCAACCCCATCATCCAACCGATCCTGCGGACCTTCTCGACGAGCATCGAGCGCGAGCGATTCAGCCGACACGACTTTCGCAGCATCCTCACCGCAGTCAAGAGGGAGCGGATCATTGGACTGTTTCCCGAGGGCACCACGAAGGCCGCCGTGGATGCGAAGGCGGGCGCCGTGCACTTCGCCAAGCTGAGCGGGAAGAAGATCCTCCCGGTCAACATCCGGAGCAACGGCCCGTACCCCCCGAGCTACCCGTGGCGATACCCCCGATTGCACGTCTCCATCGGACGTCCATTCGACGTCCTAGAGCTGGAGGAGACAGAGCGTAGTGCCTCCTCCCGCGCGGCGAAGTACGCGCAGATGAGCGCAAAGCTGATGGCGAGAGTTGACAGCGCATGAGGAATTGCGGACGATAAGAACGGTACATAAACTAGACACAGCGGGCTCAGGGGTCAAACTCTGAGGAAACGCGATGGTAGGTGTGAGCAGAGCATGGAACAGCGGATCAAGATGGAAGACGCTTTCACGGAAAGCGACGTCAAGATGTACAGCCGCGGGGATGCAATCTCCGGGACGGTCGTCCAGGTCAACGAGAGTGAGATCCTCGTAGACATCGGCTACAAGTCGGAGGGCATTCTCCCGGTGGGCGAGTTGTCTCCCTTCCGCACCGATGGACGGGTCGAAGAGGGCGAAGAGATCGACGTTCTCGTCACGTACATCGACGAAGAGAAGGGAACCATTTTCGCCTCCGAGAAGCAGGCCGAATACGAGAAGCGGATCGACAAGCTCGAGGAGGCGTACCGAGACGGCGAGATCGTCGAAGGCGAGATCACCGGCGAAGTGAAACGCGCCGGGTATCACGTCAACCTCGACGGAGTTCGCGCATTCCTTCCGGGATCCCACTTGGGCGGTGACCTTCCCAGCTCCATGGACGAACTGCGCGGAAAGCGCATCCAGTTCAAGATCCTCGAGCTGTCACGACGGGACAAGAACCTCGTCGTTTCTCACAAGGTCTACCTCAAAGAGATTGAAAAGGAGCAACGCAAGGCGTTGTTCGAGACGCTGGAGAAGGGACAAGAGATCGACGGGACCATCCGAAGCATCGTAGACTTCGGTCTATTCGTGGACATCGGAGGGTTCGAAGGACTGGTCCACCGATCGGAGATCGCCTGGAAAGACCTGCCCGTGCCGCCGCCGGAGTACAAGGTGGGAGACAACGTGCGTGTCAAGGTGATCGACTTCGACACCGAGAAGGCCAAGGTCTCGCTCTCGATCAAGCAGCTGCGCCCCAATCCCTGGGACGGGATCACCGAGCGACTGACGGCGGGTGCGCGGATGACAGGCACTGTGGTCAGCGTGACCGATTTCGGCGCGTTCGTCGAACTGGAGCAGGATGTCGAAGGGCTGGTACACATCTCCGAGCTGTCTTGGGGCCATCCCGAGAACCCCAAGGAGCTGGTGTCGGAGGGAGACCAAGTCGAGGTTGTCGTGCTGAACGTCGATGAAGCTGCCCACCGAATCAGTCTGTCGATGCGCCGAACACAGAACGATCCGTGGGAAGACGTCTCCGCCAAGTACCCGCAAGGCCAGATCGTCTCCGGAACCGTCACCAAGCTCACCGACTTCGGCGCCTTCGTCAAGCTAGAGGACGGCATCGAGGGCTTGGTTCATGTCTCCGAACTCGACTGGGGGCATGTAAGCCATCCCCGCGACGTTCTCTCCGAGAGTGATCCCGTGGAGGTCAAGATTCTCAGCGCTGATCCGTCGGAGCGCAGAATCTCGCTGAGCATCCGCGAGCTGAAAGACAACCCGTGGAAGCAGTTCGTCGATCGCTTCTCCATGGACGAGGTCGTCGACGGGGTGATCACCGAGATCAAGGATTTCGGTGCGTTCATGAAAATCACCGACGATGTCGACGGGCTGATTCACGTCTCCGAGATCAGCGATGAGCGGATCGCGACGCCTTCGGACGTCCTGACCATCGGCGCCAAGGTTCAGGCACGGATCATCGGGATCAACGAGGAGAAGAAGCAGGTCCGGCTCACCATGCGCAGCCTGTTCGGCCCACCGGAGATTCCGGCAGCTGCATTCGACGAGCGGGAGAGGGAGCGTGGAGGCGGTGGCTCAGGCCGAGGCGGCAAGACCCGCCGCAAGGATCGCGGGGGCCGCAAAGAGCGCGTGGATCGTCGGTTCCTTGACGATGTCGGCCACGAGTCCCTCAGCATGCGCGACCTGTTGGCGGAAGCCAACCTCGACGAACCCGAGAAAGAGTAAGCTCGACCAGAACACCGCAAGGAGAGTGCACGAATGAACAAGGGCGAATTCATCGATCGTTTGGCGGACCGGACCCACATGACCAAGAAGGAAGCCCGCGGCCTCTTGGACTCGGTGCTTGGGCTGGTTCAAGACACGCTTCTTCAGGGCGAAGAGGTCAAGCTCGTGGGCTTCGGGAAGTTCGCGGTGCGTGCGCGGAAGTCCAGCAGTCGCATCAACCCACAGACCAAGCGCCCCATCGAGGTGGAAGCCAAGGTCGTCCCCTTGTTCCGCCCCGGCAAGGAGCTCAAGCGCCAGGTCGAGAAGAGGCTCAAGGTGACGCCCAAGGGCGTCGCGAAGGTATAGAGAGAACGCTCTGTTCCATCTCTAGAAGAAGGCCAGCCTCACACACTAGAGGCTGGCCTCTTCCTTTCGATCGACTTCACCCTTCATCCGATCCGTGTTGGTTGAAAGAACGCGCGATCGCTCCGCCGTGATGATGGACATCAGCTCCGTCACCGCCATCTCAAGGTCATCGTTGATCACAAGATAGTCGAACGTGTGCAGCGCCTCCAGCTCTCGCCGCGCCACCCGAAGGCGCCGTTGGATGATCTCCTCAGGCTCCGTATCTCGTCGACGAAGCCTCGTCTCCAGCGTCTCCATCGACGACGGGGTGAGAAAGACATACACCAGATCCATCCCGTCAACACGCTGTTTCTGGAGCGCCTGAGCCCCGTTGACTTCGATGTTGAGCAGCACATCGCAGCCCCGCTCGATCAGCTCCCGAATCTGCGAGCAGGAGGTCCCGTAGTGATCCTCCATGTACGTGACATGCTCAAGGAAGTCACCGTCGGCCACCCGCTTGAGAAACGCCTCCTTGGAGACGAACAGGTAGTCCTTGCCGTCTACCTCGCCCGGGCGCGGACGCCGCGATGTGTAAGAGACCGAGAACGCCAGGCCGGCCAACTTCGCCATGACCCGGTCAATCACCGACGTCTTGCCTGCACCCGACGGGCCGGTGATCACAAACGCCAAGCCCCTACCCACGCCTCGTCGTCGACGTTCGATCTCACTCAACATTCTGTAGCTGCTCCTTGAACTGCTCGATCGCCAGCTTCATGTCCACCACCTGGGAGCTGGTGGACGTATCCCGTGCCTTCGAACCGAGGGTGTTCACCTCACGCAGCATCTCCTGGCTGAGGAAATCCAGCTCCTTGCCGATCGGCCCCGACTTGCCGAGCACCTGATCAACGCGATCCAGATGGGTCGTCAGGCGGACGATCTCTTCCTGGACGTCGAACCGGTCCGCCAGCAACGCAACCTCCGCCTCCAATCGCGACTCATCGACCCGAAGCTCAAGGGACTCCAGCCGCTCTAGGAGACGCTGCCGGATCTCGAGGAGAACCGCCGGCAGACGATCCTGAACCGCATCCAGTGCACCACGGATTGTCGCCACCAGAGACCGCATCTCCGCCGCGAGCTCCTCTCCTTCCCGTGCGCGCGCGCCGTCGGCATCCTCCACCGCAGCCCCCAAGGCCTTCTCCAAGACTGGCCACAGCTGTTCATCCTCGGCCTGAAGTGGTTGCAGTCCGCCCGCACGACCCAGGTCCTGCAAGGTGGGCGGCTCAGGCATCTCAAGCATCTGACGGATCGCATCGAGCTCCGTGTACATGCTGCGCACCGCGTCGTGATCCAGCGGCCGGTCTGTCCCACCACCGGCGATGTGATGCACGGCGATCCAGACGCTGATCTCCCCTCGTGAGAACGCCTGCTTGAGGCGAGCTTCCATGCGAGACAAGAGCTGCGGGTGATCGTTGAACGAGCGGATGCGCACCGCCAGAAAGCGCTGGTTCACCGAGCGGATCGTGACCTCGGCCCGCCAGTCGTCTCCCTCCGCCAAGCCGAAGCCGAAGCCGGTCATGCTCTTGACCATGTCACTCCTTTGTCATCAGAACCGCCGCGTAACCCACCACCGAAGCCGTATCCCCCGTCATGTCCCCCGACGTAGCATACGCCACCTGCTCGACATGATCGAGCGAGAGCCGGTGCGCGCAGTACATCAGCATCTCGATCGCCCCCGTACCGCAGATGGAGAGCCCCTCCTCGCGGCAGCGGGCGTGGAACCCGTGCACATCTAGAGCGAGGATCTCTTGCAGCGCGCGACGATCCCGACTCCGCGCCACCTGGTCGCTCTCGTAGTGCGTGAAATCCGAACTCGCGACCAGCAGCGCCCGACGCTCGCCCATGGATGCTACCAGTGTCTCTGCCGCCTCCCGCAACCGCGACAATGAACCCGGCGCCACGCAGATCGGCACGATCGCGCAGCCGACCCCCCACAACACCTGGACGAAAGGAATCTGCACCTCGATCGAGTGCTCACGCAGGAACGGCGCCTCCGCCATCGGCAGGCCTCGCCTCACCAGAACAGCGACCAAGTCGCCATCGACCCGAGCCTCCCCCAAGGGCGTTCTCCATGCCGAGTGGGGAGCCAGTGCAATCGACGGTCCCAGACCCGTGTGGTTCGCGCCGAGAAGAACCACAACATCCGGCTTTCCGCGCGAAGCCACCGCCGCGAAGCCCTGAGCCGCGACCCCTCCCGAGAAGACATACCCCGCATGCGGGGCGATCAGCCCCACCGGCGAGGACAGCGGCAGATCACGTATCTGCACACCTGGCGAGAAGCCATCGATCAGATCGCGCAGACGCCCAGCATGTGCCGGATAGAACGACCCCGCCACCAGCGGTTCACGCACACCATCAGCCATGTCCCATTGTAGCCCTCGAGCGACGACCCCGGCAAACCGATCTTGACGCTCCGCCGTGCTTTGCGTACCATCCACCCAATCGTTGGAGACCCCATCCAGCGTATCCATGGGAGATCGTCTAATGGTAGGACAGCGGGTTCTGGTCCCGTCAGTGGGGGTTCGAATCCTCCTCTCCCAATACATAGCCCCAGGCGCCAAAAACCGCCTGGGGCTGTGCATTGGGATGAGTGCGGTGAGAAGCGCCAAGTCAAGGAGAGAGTTTGCATAGCAAACTCCAAGCAACTCGAAGTCCGACGAGCCGTTCGAGTTGCCATCCTCCTCTCCAGCGCGAAGCCCCAGGTGCCGTCAAAGCGCCTGGGGCTATGTATTGGGATGAGTGGGGTGAGAACCCCCGCCTCACGTCCTCGATCATTCGCACCGGCGTTCTCCGCAGGAGAACCCGAGACGTGCCCGAAGGGCACGCGAACTCCCCAGCCGCTGGAGCCGCCACCACGGACTCGTCCACGAGTTTACGCCAGCAAACTCGATAGCTGCTCCGCGAGCGCGCAGCGCTCGACGAGCAGCCGCCATCCCTCCCTCTCCCCCGTCGGTGAGTGCCTACCGGTCATTGATCGCGACGTTCTCCGCAGGAGAACCGGACCGTACCCAAAGGGCACGCGAATTCACTTCGTGCCAGAAGGGCACGTGGTTGCCCTCGACTAGCCCGCAAGCTGCTCGCCGGCGAGCAGACAGCGGTCGCAGAGGGCAGACTGGCCGCTGGCATGAAGCGACCGGGCTACTTCGGTTGCCAGCATTCATCACTCTGTTGTGAGCGCAGGAACTGATGCTCCAAGCTTAACGGGCTCCAGCAACCTGAGGGTCTCTGTTGGCCCGTTCCCTCATCAACGCATGGTCTGCCGGACAACTGCTGGCGGGAATTCTGCCCCGTTGCTGCCAGGGAAGGGATGTCAGTTGCATCGCTCTTGGTGGCTAGGCTAATCAAGTCCGCGGACGATCGCCCTAAACATGACGAGCACAGGAAGCACTTCTAGTCTTCCCATCCACATGTTAAGGATGAGAACGATCTTTGCGACAAGCGACATCTCTGCATGAGTTATGCCCACTGACAGCCCCACAGTACTCTGCGCGGAGACGACTTCGAACAGCGAGTCAGCGAGCGTGTACGTCTCCGGTATGAAGTTCATGAGGATGAGAGTACCTCCCAGGGTGCAGACGAGCCAAGCAAAGAAGATAACGGCAGCTCCCTGAACCCGCGAATCAGCTTCCTCCGGAGTCAGCTTCTCGCTTCCAACGCGAAATCCCAGCATCATCTTTGGTGAGCTGATCGTCTTGCGCAGCCACCAGCCCATTCCACGGAAGAGCACAACTGCACGCATGACCTTTATGCCGCCAGCTGTCGACCCGGCCGCTCCGCCGACGAACATGGCCACGATGAGAATCAGCTTTGACGTTTCCGACCACGATGCCAGTGATTCCGTCTGGAAGCCAGTCGTTGTTGCAGCCGACACAGCCTGATAGGACACAGATGCCAGAGACGGGGAGGCTCCCGAGAGCATGCTCTGCAAAAGCATCACCGCAACCGCCCCACCACAGAAGATAAGAAGCCATCTAGTCTGATAGAAGTTGGATCGGAGGTCGGGCTTCTTCCCCTGCAAGAGGTCGTAGTGTGTCGCGAAGCTCATTGCTCCAAGCAGCATGAGCAAGACCGTAACAAGCCTGACGACCCATCCCGGGTAGTGGCCCATGCTTGCGGACATCGTCGAGAATCCCCCTGTGGAAAGGGCGGTCATCGAGTGGTTTATGGCGTCCCATATCCCCATTCCAACCCCCCACAACAGGACGATCCCGACGAATGTGTAAAGGAGGTAGATCCACCACATCGTTCGAATCGTTGCTGTAATGGACGGATGGATCTTGGAATCTCGCTCAGCAAAGAAGAGGCCACGGCCGGGGCGAATCGGGACTGGGATGAACCCGAGAACCATGACGATGACGCCAATGCCTCCGATCCACTGGGTGAAGGAGCGCCACCACTGCAGCGTGCGCGGAAGGTCCTCCGGATGAGTGACGACAGATAACCCTGTTGTTGTGAACCCGGACATCGCCTCGAAGACGGCATTGCCGTAGTGCGAGAAGACACTGGCAGCACCCGGATCCAAACTGCCTGCGGCCAGCAAGAACGGAATACCGCCCAGCATCGCGACGAGCAGCCAGCCCATCGCGGCAATGATCAGCCCATGCTTGAGGTGGGCCTCCGCCCCAGTTCGACAGGGGAAGTATAGGGCGCCAGCGAGTAGCAGGGCCAATCCCCCTGCGGCACCGAATGGGAAGAGCATCTGCTCTTCTCCCCAAGCAAAGGCTACTGCCAGCGTCACCAGCAACATCACGCCAACGAGTGCGCAGATCAGGCCCAAATCTCTCGCGATGATCCGCAGATCAGCAGTGCGCATGGGGCCAACTACTTGAGCATCGCCGCCAGTACGGCATCCGACGAGGGCTGTCGTGCGAAGAACACCGTCACGCGATCCCCGGCAGCGAGCGAGTCGATGGTTGTGGGACGGAAGTGCTCGCCGCCGCGCACAACATCGATGATCCAGTGGTCATCCTCAAGGAGTCCTGCTTCATCAGGTGATCGGCCACAGAATAGGGACTCCTCGTTCACCGTGATCTGAACGACTCGCGAGCCGTCGTTGAGCACGACGTCGTAGACGACAGAGGCCGAAAGGAACAGCCCGCACAGCCGTTGAGACACAATTCGCGCTGGGACGATCACGCTCTCCGCCCCGAGGCGCTGGAAGATCTCTCGGTGTTCTTCATCTGAGGCCACGGCTCCGACGCGGGGTACGCCAAGTTCTACCGCATACATGATCACCCTCATGTTCTGCTCGTCATCTTCCGATGTCGCTAGGACAAGGTCAGCTCGAGGCACTCCGGACTCGCGCAGTTCACCGAGGGACACCTCCTTCAAGTGGCACGCCTGAACCCCCTTCAGTCGGGCTAGTTGCTCGGCCTTGCGGCCGTCCGTTTCAAGAGCAGTGACCTTGTGCCCGTGCGAGGATGCCTCGCGGATCAGTGCTTCCCCTACCGTTCCGGTACCGACGACGTAGATCCGTTTGGATGCCATCGTTCTCCCCTCCTCTACTCGCAAGCGCCAACCGGTTCAGTGTGTCACCGACCAGCTCGGTCGCGAGGATCCGACAGAGAGTAGGAGGGGTCGGATGAGGATGCAGTATAGAAGCGGAGCGAGGGCATCAAGAAAGCATAAGGATTCGCCTGTTCACCATGACAACGCGACGGGTCGGATGCATAACGGAAACCGCAGCGCCTGACATACGGGAAGTCCACAGGAGCTAGCCTTTTTCAGCCCTCGGCAGCAAGCCTGTAGCCGACACCCTGTTCGGTGCGCAAGAGCTGCGGGCGCGCTGGATCTGCCTCGATCTTCCGGCGGAGATTCGCCATGTGAACGCGTAGGTGCTGAACCCCACCCGAACGGTACGGCC
>CAZQHD010000012.1:19416-22641 GCA_964593295.1 uncultured Thermotogae bacterium
AGGTACCTATGCGTGAGAACCCGACCAGCGTTCGCGATGAGTGTTTCCAGCAAACGGTACTCGATTGGGGTCAGACGGATCTCCTCGCCGGCGACGGAAACGCGCCGGGTTTCCAGATCGACTCGTAACCGTCCCGTCTCGAAGATCTCCTGCCCTTCAGGCGATGCAATCAACGCTGTATGCCGAAGAGCTACTCGCAAACGTGCGTGCAACTCTGAAAGGCTGAATGGCTTGGTTAGGTAGTCATCCGCGCCACGATCGAGGGCTTCGACCTTATCGAAGTCCTTCGTGCGGGCTGACAGAACGATGATCGGCAGCTTCGACCAGGCCCGCACAGAGTCTATGATCTCGACACCGTCCACATCAGGTAAGCCAAGATCGAGGATGATGACGTCCGGAGGCCTTGACTTGATCATCACCATCGCCTGCCGGCCCGTTTGGGCTTCAGCAAGGCGGTATCCCTCCTGCTCCAGAGACACCCGTAGGAACCGCCGGATCCCCGGCTCATCCTCGATGATCAGGATCAGTGGTCGATCAGACGGCATGGTCCCTCTTACCTTCTCGCGCATCCTCGCATCCGCCATCGATGAACGGACGCCGTCCTTCTGTTGGCAGAACGAACCTGAATTCCGCTCCGCCACCCGAACGCGGCGCGGCCCAGATCCGGCCTCCGTGCGCAAGGATGATCCCACGACTGATCGCCAACCCCAAGCCGGCTCCACGGGCTCCATCCGCCTGAACTCGCCTTCCCCGATAGAATCTATCGAATACCCTTTCGCACTCATCTGCGCTGATGCCGATGCCCCGATCGCCCACAGAGACTTCGACGCCCGCGCGGGTCCCCCGGACCCCTATGTCAATGGGGGACGCATCAGGTGAGTACTTGGCAGAGTTGCTTAGCAAGTTCTGCATGACTTGCTCGATCAACAGCCCATCAACTGGAACCCACACGGTATCGTCGGGCAGGGCCACATCCACCTGTCTTCCGCGTAGGTTCCGCTCCTGCCTCTGCAGAGCCGATCCGATAACTTCGTCGATCGGCTGCCACTGTTTTTCAATCCGCAGACTCCCGGACTCGAGACGGGTCAGCTGTAAGATGTTCTCCAAGAGCTGATTGAGACGTTCTGCTTCTTCGCTGATCCCCCCCGCGAGCTCTCTTCGAGTGTCTTCATCCAGATCCTTCTCTACGAGGATGCTCGCCGATCCGGCGATCGATGTCAGCGGGGAACGGAGATCGTGCGATACCGCACTAAGGAGTGAACTCCGCAGCTTCTCAGCCTCCGCTTGTGCAAGCATCGTCTGTGACTCGTGAGCGAGGCGGTCCCGCTCCAGCGCAAGCGCAATCTGCGTGGCAATGACCTTGAGAAGCTGCCGCCGCTCGAAGCTTACGAGCTGCTCCGAATCGTCAGGCTTCCATGCCAAGACTCCAACTGTTGCAACCGGCGTGCTGAGAGGGATGTACAGCGCCTGCGCGTCTGGAATGGCATCGGTCCCCCATCCTGCCATTTGCCGATGCTCGAAGACCCACTTCGCGGCCTCGAAGGCCTCCGACCAGTCCGTCTCACGAACAGCTTCACGACTGGCAATGCGCAGTTCACCGTCCCGTGCAAGGAAGAAGGCCATCTCGCCGCTGAAGATGGAGACGAGCTCCTCCTTGGCAGCTTGGATCAGCTGCAATTCGCCTGGAATTCCGGCCAAGCGCCCGCTGACTCGATAGAGCAACTCAGTACGACGCTCCTTCTCACGTGACAGGCTAATCTGATCCCGGATCCTCGCGGTCAATGCGCTGACCACCAGCGTGATGACCAGCATGACAGCAAAGGTGTAGATGTACTCGGGTTTGTCGACCACGAATGTGAAACGAGGGGAGGTGAAGAAGAAGTTGAACAGCAACACGCCCGCGATGGAAGAAAGGATCGCGGGACCGCGCCCCAATCTCACCGCAGAGACAACAACCGCCAAGAGATACGTCATGACCAGGTTGGCGTCCGTCAGCCCGAGCCAGTCGAAGAACGATGCAACCCCTGTAGCCAGTACTACGAAGCCAACCGCCCAACCGTAGTGCACTGCAGTGCTGAATCGTCGCATCGTAGCTTCGGATGAAGGGACAGCTTCCTCCGCGCTGCGGATAACGTAGACGTCGATGTCGCCGCTTTCCGAGATGAGGCGATCCGCCGGTGAGCGGCGCCAGAAGCGGACACCCCGATCCCGCGAGCCCTTCCCCACAACGATCCTCGTGACATTTCTTGAGGCGGCGTAGTCCAGGATCTCCCGAACGATGTCCTCCCCAGTCACTCTAACCGTCTCGGCTCCAAGGTGCTCGCTCAACCTGAGGTTTCGACTCAGGAGTTCCGCGTTTCGGGCATCTTGATTCCGAAGAGGTCCCTCAGGATAGACGACGATCCATTCTGCGCGCATGGCGTTCGCCATCCGCTGGGCGGCTCGAATCAGCTTCACAGAGTCCGCACCCGTCTGGAGATAGACGAGCAGACGTTCGCTTGTCGACCAGCCAGACGAACGCCCGTCCCGGGAGCGCGCCTGAAGATCCTGCCCGGCGCGGTCGGTTACACAACGCATGGCGAGCTCCCGCAATGCGATCAGGTTGGCCTTGCGGAAGAACATATCCGCGTCGCCAGCAAGGCGGTCAGGTACGTGAACCTTCCCGTCCCGGATCCGATCGAGCAGCTCGTCGGGCGAGAGATCAATGAACGTGATCTCACTTGCCTCATGTAGAAAGCGATCCGGTACTGTCTCCCTAGCAACGACGCCAGTGATCCTTGCAACAGACTCGTTGAGGCTCTCAACGTCTTGGACATTGAGCGTCGTCCAAACGTCTATGCCGGCGCCGAGAAGCTCCTCTACGTCTTGCCACCGCTTGCGATGGCGACTCGCTGATGGGTTCGTGTGCGCCAGGTCATCCAGAAGGATCAAGTCAGGTCCGCGCGATACCGCTGCGTCTACATCGAAGCCCTGAACATGTGACTCGTCATAGGATCCCAGGCCGGTGTGGAGCAGATCCTGATCGTGCACCAACGCTTCAAGATCTGCGCTCCCGTGGAGCTCGGCATGACCGACAACAACCCGACGACCTAAAGCCCCGGCCCGCGACGCGGCTTCGAGCATCGCGTATGTCTTGCCGACACCAGGGGCGTAGCCGAAAAACACCCTGAGTCGACCAGTTGCGCGTTGAATGCCGTGGGTCGTCGCCCATGAAGGCACGACCTT
>CAZQHD010000012.1:22651-28816 GCA_964593295.1 uncultured Thermotogae bacterium
GGCTCCATCGAGTGCCTCCCGAGTACGTTCCCATTCTGACATACTTCCCGGGGTCTGTTCCAGTCCTTATGGAGAGAATCGGGAAAGCCCTCCTGGGCAATCCCGTGGCATGTTGCGTGGGCGAACCTGCGCATTGTAACTCCATAATGGCCTTACAGGACACAAGAGCGGACTCCTGTACTGGTTTGGGGACTCAGAGCCGCCAATTCAGGGGAATGTGCGACTGAACAACCGTTACAGCTGAGTTGGAGCGGGACAGACGGCCGCCCCCTGCATTCACCCCATGGCCTCCAGCGCAAGTCTATCTCAGACCAGACAAGCCATTTCATCGATCAGACCAACTGGCAGAGTTCTAAGATCGTCCACCACACCCAAAACCAAGCCCTGGGAGGCTGCTGCTCCCCAGGGCTTGGTTTTGGGCGAGTCGGCGAGAACTGCCAATTCAAGGACAGAGTTTGCGAAGCAAACTCCAAGCAACTCGAAGTCCGACAAGCCGCTCGAGTTGCCATCCTCCTTCTCCCAAAGCGAATTCCGGGTACGGATACAACCGCCTGGGGCTCTGCATTGGGAGTGTGGAGTGAGAACCCCCGCCTCACGTCCTCGATCATTCGCACCGGCGTTCTCCGCAGGAGAACCCAAACGTGCCCGAAGGGCACGCGTCTGCATGGAGCAAACTCGCAAGCTACTCGAAGAGCAGCCGCCATCCTCCCTCTCCCAATACCGACACCGCGTAGACGTTTTCCTGTCTACGCTTTCGAGCTTCCCTCATCGAGTTTCTTTCGTCTCCTCTGCACATTTTCCTCGTCAGTTCGTCTCGTTGACCTCACCCGAAATGGACGCGTATAGTGGACGATCAGGGAGAGCATCGGCCAAGGAGGTCCAGGTGAGAGAACGGCGGGGAACTGCAGTGGAGGTCTCAGATCGAACGCAGCATCAGGGCAGAACCAAACGACCACGATGGACGAAGAGCCCTTGGCGTAGCCTGACCTTTACAGCCACGTTGGTTGTGGTTGTCTTCTTCCTTGCATTGACAGTGGGCCCGTTTGCGCTGGCCGACGACGAACTCCACGTCACGATCTCCATTGATGCAGATGTGTCCGCTGGTCGCCTCAGCTGGACAGAACCGCTGGTCTTCTCTGCTCCTGTGGAGATCGACATCGAGGTCTTCGATGCCTCGTATGTGATGGACCCCGAGACCGATCCCTCTGTACGTTTCGTCGTCCGGCATGAAGGCGATCGTGCTTGTTGGGGCCGTGTGCTCCAAGGTGGCAGACCACGATGGGACGGACGTGATGGCGCCCTGGAGTTCGTGCAAGTGCCTGTTCAGAAGCAGGAGGACATCTGGATCGGCTCTGTTCAGGTTTCGCTCTGTCACTCGGTGACCCATCTCATGGTGTGTCAGAGTCCGTTGGTTCGAGTCCCGTTCTTCGGCATTGACATCCCATCACCGCATGCCGCGCCATGGACACCGACACAGAGGACCGACGAGTTGATCCGCGTGGACGCCAATCCAGCGGCAGGCTTTCACTGGCCGTACTTCCTCTTCGTCCCCGCAGGCGTCCGCGACCAGCCGTATCTGCTCGTCGAACCAAACAACACGGGCACAGGCGACGATGACCCGGACGTTCATGAAAGCTCTGCCAGGGTGCTCGCCTCAAGCAGGTATCCCACTACCATGGCACGAGAACTGCGGATCCCTCTTCTTGTTCCCACGTTCCCTCGCCCGCGCACCGATTGGCATATCTACACGCATGCGCTCAACAGGGACGCGATGACCGTGCAGCGTGGCAATCTCGCACGGGTTGATCTTCAACTGGTGCAGATGATCCAAGATGCCCAGAAGAGGCTTCGCGGGAGCGGTATCGACGTGCAAGAGAAGGTCCTCATGCATGGCTACTCAGCATCAGGAGTGTTCACCGGGCGATTCGCTCTCATGCATCCAGAGGTGCTGAAGGCCTATGCATGTGGTGGCTTCTCTGACTCGTTCATCACGCTGCCCGCCGACGACTGGCAGCGAGTTAGCCTTCCCTATCCCGTTGGGATCAGCGATCTCAGAACACTCATCGGCGTCGGATTCGATCTGGAAGCGTTTTCCCAGGTGTCGGGCTACTACTACAGGGGAGAGGAAGACGATAATCCCTGCCTAGGGATGCCCGCCTGTTATGATCCCATCCACGCTGATCTTATCCGACGCCTGTTCGGAAGAGACAGACACGACAGATGGGAAGCCATACAGAATGTGTTCGCCGGATCGGGTGTGACGGCAGAATTTGTCACACATCCTGGTTTAGGGCACACGATAACTGCAGTCACGATCTCAGGCGTCGTCGACTTCTTCAGGCGGATCATGGAGGATGGCTAGATCGTGTGAGCCGACCCTCCACTGAACAGGTTGCCGATGAGCCGGAGCAGAGCGGACGGCCCCGCACCCCTGCAATCACCCTGTGCCCTCCAACAGGAGACTACCTCAGACCAGACCAGCCATTTCATCGATCAGCCCAACTGGCATCGTCTACCGATGGAGTTTGCCTTCGGCAAACTCGAAGCAACGAGAGATCCACACAACGGATTCGTACACGAGTCTGCGAAGCAGACTCGCAAGCTGCTAAACAGAGCAGCCGCCATCGTCCACCACACCCAATACACAGCCCCAGGTGCCATGAAACCGCCTGGGGATCTGCATTGGGATGAGTGGGGTGAGAACCCCAACGAGCGAGGAACGAGCGAGGGACACATACCTCTTCTCCTGGCTGCGGATGGAAAAGGTATGTGTCCCTGTAGGGCACGCGAACCCAGAACGTACCCGAATACGCGTTCGCAGAGCAGCCGCCATCAGCAACGAGCTGGTGCGATGCGGTCACACCACTGGACTGGGCATGACCGTCCCAGACCGAGCAATACCTCCGCAAGCATCCTCGGATAGGGACCAGTGGCGTCTGAGCGATCTAAGACCTACCATCATGCAACGAGGAAGAACTCCTGGAAGGAAGAGGATGGATGCCGTGAAGCAAGAAGCCGGTGCGCATGAGGCTGGATGGAGGGAGAAGGAACTGGATCCCTTGGCTGAGATCAAGGCCACTCTAGAATCCAATCGCTTTGCCGTGCTGGCGACGGAGAGCGAGGGGCAGCCACATACAAGTCTGGTGGGGATCTCTGCGGTTGATGATCTCTGGACGCTAGCGTTTGCCACCTTCCGATCGACCCGAAAGTACCTGAACCTCTTGGTCAATGGCCGCGTCTCGCTGCTCATCGGAGACCGGAGTGCTGTGCTTCCGGGCCGAGATCACCACTTCCTCCTAACCGCGCACGGCTTGGCCTCGGAAGCACCCACCAACGAACGGAGCAGGCGGGCTCATGAACATACGAAGCATCATCCCGAGCTCATCGAGCTTCTGTCATCACCTGATTCGGCGCTCTTTCTTGTGGCGATTTCCGCCTATCAGACAGTCTCGGGTATCGAAGACGTGCGCTGGTATCCTCGGCCCGCCTCCGCAGCCGGATGACTCTGACGCTAACGAGCGAGGGACACACACCTTTTCTCCTCACTGCGAATGGAAAAGGTATGTGTCCCGGTTGGTAACGACATGTTCCTCGTCTACGTCGCGGTGATCGGGCTCTCGGGATTCGGCCTACTGAACGGGCTCGTGCGGATCGACGCCCGGGCGCTTGCCGGCGCATTCGATCGCTCGCCTCGGCGAGCTGTCGCCTGGTTCCTGATTGTGGTAGGGACGCTGTTCGTCGCCCTGTGGCTTATGCAGATCGTGCCGGCACTGCCGGGAGGCGTTCCTGACGGGCTGTTCGTCTACGACATCCCCAGCACGGTGCACGTGCTCGACCTGGGGTTCATTCTCCCCCTGGTGATCGCCACCGGGATCCTTCTTCTGCGAGCCCACCCGATCGCGCCGGTACTGGCCGCGCTTGTCCTGGTCAAGATGCTCACGTTGGGGCTTGCCCTGGTCTCGATGAACCTGTTCATCGCGTTTTCCGGCGCCGGGCTCAACTGGGAGGAGACGGTCCTGTGGGCGGCGATCGCTCTGGTTTCGCTGGCGTGGTTGGTCGCTGGCGCGAGACGGATGCGCCCCGTGAAGTCGGGTTGGCTCAGGCCCACTGTGTGGTGATCGGCCGCCGTCCCCGGCGCGGAGACGCACAGAGCCCCATCCGCTTACCCAGATCCTTCGACGACGACCCGGATCCACGCATCGCCCAAGCGGAAGATGACGGCGTCTCCCAACGCGAGGATCGCTCCCACCTCGGGACTCTCGTCCAAGAGCTCGAAGTAGGCATCACTAAGGTACTCTACATCAACCGTGGGATCCGCCGCCTCGTAGGTGCTCTCCGTCCACCCCTCGTCGACGAAGAGGAACACCCGGTCGCCGATCTCGCGAACGAAGCCTGCCTCCTGGGAGGTCTCTGCCTCCGCCAACGTCTGCGTGGCCTGCGCTGCTTCGACCGCCTGCCGTCCCGACAGGAACCACAAGTGGCGACTGGGGGGAGCCACCGTCGCTCGCTTCTCTTCCTCAACCAGGAAGGATGTGTACGGTGTGGCGATGCCGTACCTCATCGCCAGTTCGACGATCTCGTTCTTGATCTCCTCCGTCTCTCCCTCGAACCGGATGATGTTGAGCAGGTGGCCGATCTTTCGTGCGGCCCACAACCGAGGGAGAAACGGTGCGCTGGCGCCTTCCTCCGAGAACACCACCTCGTAGGAGTAGGCCACGTCCTCTGATCCGCGCCGACCTGACAGCGCGATCGTCGCCGGTCCCTCGCCTTCATACCGGCCGAAGAGCGCGATCTGAGATCCGTAGAACAGATCGGGAAGCTGCATCGGGTAGAGGTCCAGCGTCACCACGCCCTGTACGAGCAAGCTCAGGCTGGATAGCGCTGGCTCGGCGATCTTCGTGTAGAAGCTCGTCAACGCACCCTCCAGGTTCTCGTCCGGTTTCACGTAGGTCGTCGTCCCTTGGTTCTGCTCCGCCAGCAGATCGAGGAGATGGGTGTTCACGTCGTAGCCGACACCAAAGGTGAAGAGCTGCGCCCTCCCCTGATTGGCTGCCGACACCTCGCGTACGATCTGATCGGTGCCCACAACCCCCGCGGTCGCCTCACCATCCGTGAGGAACAACACATACTGCGGCCGATCCTCCGCCGGGAGCCACGACATGGCGCGAAGCAGTGCGGCATGGAGGTTGGTCCCCCCTGAGGCGAACAGCCCTGCAATCTGATCATGTGCTGCGTCGATCGCGTCCGGCGTCGCCGGTAGAAGCCCCGGCGTCATATCGGACACGCCGCTCTCAAACGCGATGACTCCAAAGCGGTCCTCGGCACCGAGCTGGCTGAGGATGAACGTCGCCGCCGACTTCGCCTGCGCCATCTTCTCCCCGCCGTTCCACCCCATGGAGCCGGAGTGATCGATCACGAGGATCACATCCTTGGGTAGCGGCTCCCAATCCCGATCCGCCGGCGGCGACACCAGGAGGAGAAACCAGCCGCCTTCGCCCTCCGTCCCATGGGTGAGAAGGCTGGCACCGACCGCATCTCCGGCAAGCGAGTAGTAGAGCAAGAAGTCCCGATCCGGCAGAACGTTCCTCTCTGCGTAGACGACGTGTGCATCGCTCGCGGCGTCGCGCGTCACGATCACCTCGTGGGTCGGCGAGTAGACGGCCCCTACGGCTCGTGTCGAAGAGACCGACAGCTCGATCCTCACCTCCTCCAACGGCCGCGCGGAGAACCGCTCCGGAGCAAGCGGGTACTGGTAGCAGAACCATCCCAGGTCGGGCGAGAGAAGCTCTGCGTACTCCAGCGCGACCCGACGCGTTTCCCCGGGCTCGATCGGGTAGACATGGGCCTGGAAGGCGCCTCGTCCGACGTACTCAAGGAGCGCCGGATCACGGCTCTGGCGAACATACGACAGGTAGATCTCCCGGGCCTCATCCGCCGGCAGAACCACGCCGGCCACCTCTTCTCCCTCGATCCACAGGGAGAATCCCTGGATGACGGCACCGGAGGGAAGAGGGAATAGGTACGTTCCCTCGATCGTGGCCTCCGTTTCATTGCGGAACGCTTGGTCCACCTGGGTGATGGCGATGCCTTCCTCGATGGTGACCGTGACGTGGTGGTAGAGAATGGTCAGCCATCGCATGGGGGGGCCAGGGATCTCCGGTCCGG
>CAZQHD010000013.1:0-28193 GCA_964593295.1 uncultured Thermotogae bacterium
CGGCGATACGTTGCACTGGCGCGGAGATCATCTCGTGCGGGAATCTCCTTGGACGCCATCTGTGCCGCCCCTTCGATGCGTTCGTTGTCGAGCGGCTGTCCGTCCAGGAACCCCTCCACCGCGCCGAGCCGCTGGGCGATGCCCGGCGTCCCCCCCACGACCACGCGCGCGTCAGAACAGGTCTCCCCGATCACCGTGACGCGGCAGATACAGTTGAGCATGCCGATGTCGAACCCGGTTCGGGAGAACTTCTGAAACGCGGCGTCGCTGCCCATCGCCACCGCCGGCAAGACCACCTCCGTGAGAATCGCCCGGCCGAGGCGTCCGCGCAGCGCAAGCAGTTCGTCGATCGGCCGAACCTCGGTCTCACCGGCAAAGCGGACCACCCTCGCGTCCAGCGCCAGCATCAGCGAGATCACATCCGACCACGGGTGCGCGCCGGCGATGGCTCCTCCCAGTGTCGCCAGGTTCCGCTGCAGCGGAGACGCCACACGTTTCATCACGCTGCTCAGCAGACCGCTCAACGGGTACGTCGTACCGGTCCACTCCAGAATCTCAGTGAGCGTGGTCCCTGCTCCGATGCGGAGCTCTCCGTTTTCTTCAGCGATGCCCCGTGGCCCCACAAGGGAGAGATCAATCAGCATCTCCACACCGGCGGGCGAAAGCCAGGCCAGATCGACGCCCCCCCCCAACAGCCGGGCCGCCTTTCCCCCGCATCGCAGTAGCTCCCACGCCTCATCAAGGCTCTTCGGCCGATGGACCGCTTGGATATTCATCACCGCACCCTCTCCTTACCGATCCGGATTATCCCCGTCAACGACCAGCGGCACAATCCGAAACCGGCCGACATCCACCAACCCAAGATCGGTCAGGCGAAGCTCGGGGATGACCGGCAGTGCCAGGAACGCAAACGACATGAGCGCATCGTCCACCGTGCAGCCAAGCTCGCGCAACGCCTCTCCCAGCTGGTCCAAACGGTCCACCACAGCATGGAGCGGGGCGGTTGTCATCAGCCCCCCAACAGGAAGCGGCAGGACGATCTCTTCTGCATCAGGCCGCACCAGGCAGAGCCCTCCGGAAGCGTCGATGACCCGATCTGCCGCCTCGGCCATCAGGGCGCAATCAGAGCCCATCACGATCAGATTGTGACAGTCGTGCGCCACCGTGGAGGCCAATCCGAAGGGACGGAGGATGCCGTACCCGCGAACCAGTCCACGTCCCACTCGCCCTGAAGACGTGTGCCGATCGATCACCGCCAGTCGTACCAGCCCCGAGGATTCATCCAGGGACACCTCGCCGTCCTCGATCGAAACCTCCTCGACACGAGCCCGCGTAAGCACCTGGTGCTCGACAATCTCAATCACCCGGCAGAGGGCCATCCTCTCTCCGAGAGGAACGGGGATCGAGAACGTCCGCTCCGATACACCACGAGATAGGCGAACGCTACAAGTTGCTCGCTTGGGAGCGGCAGAGACCCTCACGTCCTTTCGCGGGCCGGCCGGGTCGATCACAACGCCGGCGGCCACCACCCACTCGATCGTCATGCACTCGAGGTCCGAGACCACCACAATATCGGCATAGCGGCCCGGAGCAATGCTTCCGACATCCTGCGCAACGCCGAAATGCTCGGCGGGGTTGAGCGTCGCCATCCGGATGGCCTCCACTGGAGAGAGCCCCTCGTGGATGGCCAGCCGAACGACATCATCCACGTGCCCGCGGCGAAGCAGCGTATCCGGGTGTCGATCATCGGTGCACAGGAGCACGTGCCGCGTACTCACCCCGGACCGCAGCAGCGCCCCGATCTGATCTGCAGCGTTCTTCTCCGCCGATCCCTCCCGAAGCATCGCGTACATCCCTTGCCGGATGCGTGCGAGGACATCCTCACCACAGGTCCCTTCGTGGCAGTCCGACACGCCTCCCGCGACGTAGGCATGGAACGCAGTCCCCAGATTTCCCGATGCGTAGTGTCCTCCCACCACGCCACGCGCCTTGAGTGTCTCGGCGATCTCTGCATGTAGACCTTCATCCCCCATCGCCACGCCGGGGTAGTTCATCACCTCCCCCAGTCCGATGACGCCGTCCCAGGTCATGGCTTCGGCGACATCCTCCGGCCCCAGCGCGGCGCCGGATGTCTCCAACCCCGGCGCGGCCGGGACACACGACGGGACCTGGAAGTAGATCTGCATGGGTGTCTCCCGGGACTCCTCGAGCATCATCCGCAACCCATCCAGTCCGAGCACGTTCGCGATCTCATGCGGGTCGGCAAACGCCCCCGTCATTCCGTGCCGGAGCGCGGAGTCGGCAAACGCACGCACTGTGAGCATCGAGGACTCGATGTGGACGTGCGCGTCGAGCAGCCCCGGAACCACGTACGCTCCCTCAGCGTCGAGAGCCTGTGTGGCGGGCCCGATCAGTTCAGGACGATCCGGACCGCAGTAAGCGATCCGGCACCCGAGCGCAGCGATCATCGAACCGGGAAGAATCTCCCCGGAGTGGACGTTCACCCAACGTACGTTCCGCAGCACGAGGGACGCTGGGCGGCGTCCCGCGGCCACTGCCACGAGGTCTCGTGTCATCTGATGCAATGGTTGCCGGTAGAGCATGATCGATCCTCCCCCATCGCGGGCGCTCACTCCCACCTTGACGCATTCTATTGGGTTGTCCCTCCAGGCGACAACGGCTATTCTTCATCGATCACGCGTTGACGAGTTTCCCCTGGGGGGAACGGAGACCTCATGTCCTACCGATACGACTCACTACGGCTCTGGGATGGAGCCCACGGCATCGTGGAGGACGCCTCTCTTGTGCTAAACGATCGGCGGATCGCGTGGATCGGTGCTCAGAAGAATCTCCCCGACCGCTGGCGATCGATCCCCCCGATCGATGGGCGAGGGAAGCTTGCCATCCCGGGGCTGATCAACGCGCACACCCACCTGTACAGCAGTCTGGCGCGCGGGATGCCGATCCCGGGGTTCTCCGCGTCGTCGTTCTCACAGATCTTGGAGACCTTGTGGTGGAAGCTCGACAAAGCGCTCGATCCGGCCTCGGTGCGGCTCAGCGCCCTGGTCGGAGCCATGGAAGCGGCACGATGCGGTGTCACCACGCTCGTTGACCATCATGCGTCTCCATTCGCCATCTCCGGGTCGCTCGATGCCCTTCGGCAAGCTGTTGTCGAAGACGTTGGCCTTCGGGGCGTCTTCTGCTATGAGCTGTCCGACCGAGACGGCCCTGAACGCCGAGACCAAGCCATTTCCGAGAACACCCGCTTTCTCTCCCAACCCGCGTCCGACCACGTGGCGGCGCAGTACGGTCTTCACGCCTCGTTCACCGTCTCCGACGCGACGCTTGCCCGGGTGGCGGAGACGATCCCCGACGATGCGGGGATCCACATCCATGTGGCCGAGGGGCCGGAAGATCAAGCCCAGTGTATGGCCAAGCACCACGTTCGCGTGATCGAACGGCTGGATCGGTTTGGGCTCCTCCGCCCTCGTACGCTTCTCGCCCACTGTCTCCACGTGGACAACGACGAGCGATCGATCCTTGCGGAAAGGCAGGCCATGGTCGCTCACAATCCACGATCGAATATGAACAATGCGGTAGGGTCATTCTCCTTGCAGCCGTTTCTGACCGATGGGATTCTGACCGGCCTGGGAACGGATGGGTTGGGCGCCAACATGCTCGCCGAGCTATTCACCGCCGGCCTTCTGCAGAAACACAGCCACAGCGATCCGCTGGCCGGCGGACTCGATGCGCTCCATCAGCTCCTGTTTGTGAACAATCCGGCGATTGCCACCCGCCTTCTCGGCGCCGAAGTTGGAACACTCCGTGAGGGCGGGCCTGCGGATCTCGTTGTTCTGGAGTACACCCCTCCCACGCCATGGACTGCAGAGAACGCGCTCGGGCATCTTCTCTACGGACCCGCCCTTCACCGTCTTCGAGTCATCGACTCGTTCGTGGGAGGCCGCCCCATCCTTCGAGAGGGAGCATTCGTGTCTCTGGAGGAAGAGGCGTTGTACGCCGAGGCGCGTAGCGTCGCAGCGTCCCTATGGAAACGGATCGGTTAGGATAGGTACTCATGAGCCAGCACATGCATCCTCTCCCGTTCGAGACACTCCTGGACTGGATCCTCCAAGAGTACTCGTCCCGACGTTCGCTCTTCGGGATTCCTGAGGCCCTGTTCTTCCATCCCCGGGGTCGGGAGCCCTTGGCCTCCCAGATCTTCGGCCGGCACCTGACGACACCGATCGGACCCGCCGCCGGACCCCACACTCAGCTGGCGCAGAACATCGTGAGCGCATGGTTGACGGGCGGGCGGTTCATCGAACTCAAGACAGTCCAGATCATGGATCAACTGTCGATCCCCCGTCCATGCATTGATCTGGCGGATGAGGGCTACAACGTGGAGTGGTCACAGGAGCTTCGATTGGAGGAGTCCCGCTTCGAGTACGTGAAGGCATGGGCGTTGATCCATGTGCTCCGGCGACTCCTCGACTTCGAAGGTACGCCTTTTGGGACGGTCTTTAACATGAGCGTCGGGTACAACCTCGAAGGCATCCTCAACCCGCGCATGCAGGAGTTCATGGCCGGGCTGCAGGACGCCAACGAATCTCTCGAACCGCTTCGGGAGACCCTGCGCGCTCGATTCCCTCGGTTCGCCGATCTGCGGATCCCGGATCGGATCGTCGACTCGGTCACGCTCTCCACCATGCACGGATGTCCTCCGGATGAGATCGAGAGGATCGCACGACACCTGATCGAAGATCGTGGGCTGCACACGATGGTGAAACTGAACCCCACGTTGCTTGGCAAGGACCTTGTGAACAGGACGCTGCACGAAGACCTCGGTTTCACGGAGATCATCATTCCTGACAGCGTGTTCGCGCATGACCTCGCCTACGGTCGCGCGGCTTCCCTTCTTCAGTCTCTGCAGGCCTCGGCAAAGAACTGTCGTCTGACGTTCGGCGTGAAGCTCTCCAACACGTTGGCTGTGACCAATCATCGCGGGCTACTGGCCGGCGACGAGATGTACATGTCCGGCCGCGCGCTCTATCCCCTGACCGTTCAGCTCTTTCGGAAGCTTCGGGAAGACCTCGGGCCCGAACTCCATGTCTCTTACTCTGCCGGCGCAGACGCGATCAACGCGCCTGGTCTTCTCGCCGCCGGCGCACTTCCGGTCACCGTCGCATCCGATCTGCTCAAGCCTGGCGGGGTCGGCCGCTTTTCCCAGTACCTCTCATTCACTGAAGACGCAATGCGCGCGCAAGGCGTTCGGTCGTTGGCAGATCTCGCCGCAGACAGCGATCGCGTGCTCGGCCGTCTGGTCACAGAGGCACGACGCGATCGAAGGTACAATCGGCAAGCCCGCGCTGATGTCGCTCCGAAGGTCAGTTCCCCTCTGGAGATGTTCGACTGCATTCAGGCCCCGTGCATCGAACCGTGCGCCGTCTGCCAGGACATCCCCGACTACGTTCACTGGGTGCGTGAGGGAGCGCCTGATCGCGCGCTCTCGGCGATCCTACATCGAAACCCGCTCCCGGCCTGCACCGGATACGTCTGCACGCATCTGTGTCAGACGCGCTGCACCCGATCCGAGTACGATGAGCCCGTGGCAATCCGTCGTCTGAAGCGGTTCGCCGCGGAGATCGGGAGTGCGGATCTGTGCGCTCCGCGCTCGACCTCTCATCGTGTCGCCATCATCGGAAGCGGTCCCGCCGGCTTGAGCGCGGCGTTCTACCTTCGTATGAGCGGTGTTCACGTCACCCTCTTCGAGGCCAAGAACCGTGCCGGGGGAATGCTGGCCCTCGCCCCCGCCTTCCGATTGCCTGACCACGTCGTCGACGCGGACATCGATCGGATTCGAGGGCTGGGTGTAGAGATACGCTGCGACGCGCACATCACACAGCCCCCGGAGAACCTTCTGTTGGATGGCTATGACGCGGTGTTCGTTGGCTGTGGGTTCTCGGACGAGGTCGGCCTCCCGATCGAAGGAACTCAAGCGGAGGGGGTTTGGAAGGCTCTGGACGTTCTCGATCGAATCTCTCGGGGCGAGCCCCCTGAGCTCGGGAGCGACGTCCTCGTCATTGGCGGCGGGAACACTGCCATGGATGCTGCCAGGTCATCTGCACGCATCACGGGACATCCATCGACCGTGGTCTACCGCCGGACCCGGGACGATATGCCGGCCTCCGCGGAAGAGATCGGCGACCTTCTGTTGGAGGGAAACCGGCTCCAGGAACAGGTTCTTCCGCAACAGATCCTCGAAGCCAACGGACGGGTCGTCGGGCTGCAGTGTTTGCGTGCACGGCCAGGGTCGCCGGATGCCAGCGGCCGACCGCGGCCCGAGCCGATCCCGGGCTCTCTGTTCACGCTTCCCGCCACTGCAGTGATTCTGGCGATCGGTCAGACCGCCCGAGCCGACTTCCTCGAGGGCTCTCGCGTCGTGAGGCGAGGACTGGACGGAACGATCGAGATCGAGCCCACCGGACGCACGTCAGTGGACCGTGTGTACGCAGGCGGCGACGTCACCCGCGGCCCTGCCATCATCATCGCTGCATGCGCTGATGGACGACAAGCAGCCCAGTCGATCTGCGAGCAACTGCATCTCACGTTCCACGCTCCGCCCCGGCCGTCCCTCGTCCTGGAAGACGTCGATGAGGGCGAGCTGAAGACCCGTCGTGCGAGAAGATCCGCGCAGATTCGGCCCGCTCTCCTCGGTCCCGAGAAGCGTCACGGGATGGATCTGGTGGAACAGACCTTCACGCCCGAGCAAGCCACCTTGGAGGCAAGCCGTTGTCTCCAGTGCCAGCTGCTGTGCGACAAGTGCGTCGAGGTCTGCCCCAATCGAGCCAACCTCGGGGTCCGCGTCGATCCGTATGAGGGAGAGCTACCGTGGTTCTCACCAGAAGGCGACCGCTGGGTCGAACGAGGCACCGAGCGGGTTCAGATCGCTCAGTCCCGCCAGATCCTTCACATCGACGAACTGTGTAATGAGTGTGGAAACTGCGCCACCTTCTGTGTACATGAAGGTCGTCCGTACCGGGACAAACCACGTCTTTTTCTTCGTCGAGAGGCGTTCGAGGCCGAGTCCGACAATGCGTTCCTCCATGATGGCACCTCGATCTCCCGACGGATCCGCGGAGCCACCTATGTCCTTCTTCGGCCGCCGACTGGGGACTGGATCTACCGGACGCCCTCGCTTGAGCTCACGTTGGCAAGCGACTTCTCCGTGAGACGGATGCGTCCCGTCGGGACCGCCGCGGACGCGGTCTCGCTGCGACCGGCCGTGGAGATGGCGCGTCTGTTCGACGCCCTACATGCCGACGCCTCCTATCTGCCACACGCCTTGCCTGAGAGAGGAGGAAGATGATGGGAGAGATCCGATGCCTGCAATGCGTCTCGTGTGGATCAACGTTCTCTCCGAGCGAGGTCCAGTACACCTGCCCATCCTGTGGGCCACGACGAGGAACCCTAGAGGTTCAGTACGACTACGCCATGTTGGAGCGCACATGGGACCGCGGTAGCTTGCGCGCATCCGCCTCTGCCTCCCATTGGCGTTACCTGCCGCTGCTTCCCGTCGAATCCGAGGAATTCATCCAGCCCCTTCGCGTCGGATGGACTCCGACCTACTCGTTCCCAAAGATCGCTCGAACCCTGGGGCTCTCAGCCCTCTACATCAAGGACGATGGACTGAATCCCACCGGCTCGTACAAAGATCGTGCCAGCTCCGTGTTCGTCATCAAGGCGCAGGAGCAGCACAGGTCGGTCGTCACATGCGCCTCGACAGGCAACGCCGCCAGCTCGCTGGCCGGGTTCGCCGCGGCCACCTCAATGGACACGATCCTGTTTGTCCCGGAGACCGCACCGCCGGCCAAAGTCGCTCAGCTGCTGATCTACGGTGCCCGCGTATTCCTGGTCAGGGGCTCCTACGACGTCGCGTACGATCTGGCCTCAGAGGCCGCCGGGGAGTTCGGGTGGTACAACCGCTCCGCCGCCCTCACCCCGTACCTCGTCGAGGGGAAGAAAACGGGGGCGTTCGAGCTATGCGAGCAGATGGGGTGGCGCCCGCCCGATGTGGTGTTCGTCGGGGTCGGCGATGGATCGGTCATCAGCGGGCTGTGCAAAGGGTTCTCCGAGATGCGACGGCTCGGCTGGATCGACCGTGTGCCTCGGGTGATCGGCGTCCAGGCTGAAGCCGCTGCCCCGATCGCTGAGGCGTTCCAGGCATACTGCGGCGGACGCGTGCAGTTCGAGGACATGGACGCGAGGACCGTGGCCGACAGTATCTGTGTCGGACGTCCTCGCGACGTAGTCAAGGCCGTCCGGTACGTGTTCGCCAACGGCGGTGCGTTCCTCACTGTATCGGACGATGCGATTCTCTCCGCCATACTCGACCTGGCGCAAACGACCGGGGTGTTTGTAGAACCCGCCGCCGCTGCCGGCTACGCCGGGCTGCGTGCCTTGGCCATTGCCGGGGAACTCGCCGACCAATCGGCCGCTGTGTTCCTCACCGGAAACGGCCTGAAGGATATCGACTCACCCCGCGGGATCCTCTGCCCGCCTCTCCATGTAGAGCCATCGCTCCATGCGATTCGGGAGCACCTGCCATGAGACTGAAATGCACGATCAACGGCCGCCCTGTGGAGCGGGAGATCTCCCCCGATCTTCGGCTGCTCGACTTCCTGCGCGAGACCCTCGGCTTGACGGGGACCAAAGAAGGTTGCGGCGAAGGAGAGTGCGGTGCTTGTACCGTGCTGATGGACGGGCGAGCGGTGAACTCGTGCCTCGTTCTGGCGGCACAGGCGCACGGGACTCAGCTCCTCACCATCGAAGGGCTCGCCGTCGGGCAAGAACTGCATCCGATCCAACGCGCGTATGTCGAGGCAGGCGCAGTGCAATGTGGCATCTGTACACCGGGGTTCATCATGGCCACCTATGCACTGCTACAGAGGACCCCCGATCCTTCCCCCGACGAGATCCTAGCCGGTTTGGAGGGCAACCTGTGTCGGTGTACCGGCTACGCCAAGATCGTCGACGCGGTTCAGCGAGCCGCCACGTGGCTACGGGAGAGCGGATGATCCAACCGATTGTGCTGGCCGCAGGGCTGGGGACGCGCATGGGAGCCATCAAGCCGTTGCTTCCCATCGGTCCAGATCCTGCGCTGGCCGTGGTCATGAAGACAGTGCGTGAAGCCGCCCTTCCGGAAGCTCTGGTCGTCTTGGGGCACGATGCATCCGAGATTCTCAATCATGTCCGCCTCGCCTCACAGCAACTGGTGATCAACCCTCGTCCGGAAGCCGGGCTGAGCCACTCGCTCAGGCTCGCTCTGCAGCGCGTTGGACGAGAGGCTCGTGGAGTCCTGGTGTTTCACGCAGACATGCCGTATCTCAAGGTATCGACCGTTCGCGCGGTCGTCAATGCAACACTCGCCGGAGCATCTCTGGCGGCGCCACGCTACGGCGACCAGCGTGGATTCCCCGTGTTCTTCGCGGAACATCATCTTGAGAAGCTGATGCACTCACTGACCGGAGACCGTGGCGGCCAAGCGTACTTGAGCTCTCGGTCGGAGGCATTGGTTCTTGTCCCCGTCGACGATCCAGGCTGCGTACGTGACATCGACCGACCCCAAGACCTGTTGTCTTCCCGAGGAGGACTGTCGTGCAGTATCGGAGAGTAGACCGTGAGGATCACCTGCTGGAGCTTCTGGCAAACCCTGGGGCAATCATCCTCTGCGGAGGGACCGATCTCATGATCCGCCTGCGCACAAAAAGGGCCCATCCCCGTTGCATCATCGATATCTCATGTCTCCGCTCTCTGCAAGGCATCGATCTACAGGATGACTGGATAGAGATCGGCGCCGCCACTCCGATCACCGAGATCCTGGACTCGCCGTCTGTTCAAGCGCATGCCCCCCTTCTGGTCACTGCACTGCAACGACTGGGATCCGTGCAGATCCGCAATCGCGGCACGCTCGGCGGAAATCTTGTCAATGCCTCCCCGGCGGCCGACAGCGCAATCCCTCTCCTGCTCTATGACGCACAGCTACAGATCATCGGCCCTGCCGGCGCACGTTGGTGCCCGCTCGACAGGTTTTTCGTCGGTCCAGGGAAGACCGTGCTTTCGTCTGGGGAGTACGTGAAGGCCGTTCGAATGGCCCGAACCGAGAGGACATATGAAGGATTCTACCACAAGGTCGGACGCCGGAACGCCATGACCATCTCCATTGCCTCTCTGGGGATCTTGGCCTGGACAGACGGACGCAGAGTCTGTCGCCTCCGTGCGGCAGTTGGTTCGGTGGCGCCTACGCCGCTGCGGCTCCGCACCGTGGAGACTGAGATCACGGGCGTTCGACTCACCCCGCCAGTGATCCGTCGCGCCCAGGCCACAGCCACGGCGTCGATCTCACCCATCTCGGACGTGCGTGCTCCGGCCGAGTACCGAACCCAGGTGATTGGAGACCTGATCGGACGCGCGCTCTCGTCCTGGGCGGACCTGTAGCGCAGCGTTCGACGCGCCGCCCGATTTCTGCTACGCTGACTCTTGAAGGAGGTCATGATGTCTCGGACATTCACCCGCCGCTTGCTCATCACGTTGATCGCTGGAGTCTCTCTGTCCGCATGGTTGCTGGGGTGCTCACTATTCCCCAATAGTCCCCCCGTCGCCGAGTTTCAGGTGCGATACTTCGTGGACGAGGAGGACCCCATGGTGGTGGCGCTGGATGCCACCGAGTCCTCGGATCCTGACGGAGACGCGATCACCTCATACATGTGGACGTTCGGAGATGACGCTGTCGTAACCCCGAAGGTGTACACCGGGACGTACGAGGTTCCCGTTCTCTGGGTAAGGTACCCGGACGAAGGCGAGTATGCCCCGCAATTGGTCGTCGTGGACGAACGCGGCAAGCCCTCCGAAGCGACCTCCCGACCCGTCCTTCTTCCACCCCCTGGGACTCCTTAGACCTCGACCGGCTTACCATCGCAGAGCGTATCGTTTGGTGTGATACGAGATCTCCGGTTCCACGGTGTAGCCGATCGACCGCAGGAAGGCCCTTGACGCTGGGTTCTCTCCTTCGACCAGACAGGCCACCATTTCGATCCCCATTTGGTGGATCCGTCGCTCGAGTTCTTCAACCAACAGGCGACCGACGCCCGCTCTCTGATGCCCCGGATGCACGGCCAGTCGGTTCACCCACCCCTTACGACCATCATGGGTCCCAAGCACAACCCCTACGAGCACCTTGCCGATCTCCGCCCCGAGAAAGACGCTTGTCCCTTGCGCCAGCTGATGACAGAACGAGACATGCCCGTCTCGGCCCCGCGGGCGGTATCTCAGCCCGGCCGCCGACCAGATCCCGACGACGGCATCGTGGTCCTCTTCCGTCAACCGCCGGATCCGAGTGCCCGCACCTGTCTTCATGCCACAGCATACCCACAGCATTCTGCACAGCGCAAGAGGCCGGGGGGAGAGACGCCGATGCCCAGCACACGGGACACGCCTCCCTCTCCAAGGGACCAATCGCCCTACGCGAAAGCCCCCTCTCCACCTACTCTGATCACACCATGTGGCACGATGATGAGAAACAGAGACAGGTCGGCAGACAAGCGCTCCAGGCCGTGCTCGTGGGGATTGGCGTCCTGTTGATCATGGCCCTCCATGCACCTCTGTGCTCCGGGATCCCCTTGTCCCTCGGGTTCGGCATCAGCGTCCCTTCATCGCTTCCCGCCGGGTGGGAGGGATCGTTCTCCTATGTCACCGGAAAGCTGTTCCTGTCACCGCACCTGACGGCTGTCCTCGAACTGGGCGCGTACCCAAGCAGCTTTCCCGATCTGTTCGAAGCCACGTCCGCACTGCATGTCAACGCGTGGCTGGGCGCGGTCACCCTCTTCGCCGGAGGGGGGTTCTCCCTGCAGTGGGAGTGGCTCGGCTCCGCATGGCTGTACCGTCCGCACCTATCGCTCAGGGCCGGATCACAGATCTGGCCACATCGTCAGATCTGTATCACTTTGCAGGCCCGCTCGCAACATCCCATCCCATCCCTGGGATCCTTCGCCCCCGAGCTGAGCGCCGCGCTTTCCGTGGCGTTCGCACCGGTCCGTCCCGAGCCGTTGGCTCACGACGCGGCCACCCTCTGGCTCGTCGTCGGCCTGGGCGTCGCTGCCTTGATCGCGTTTCTCCCACGACAGTAGTCGGTCACGCCCGCGTCAGCCGTCTGCCTCGTCGATCCTCGTCAACACACGCTCGCCAATGGTCACCGTGGGCTTCCAAGGCCGCTCTTCGGCGGCGTCCCCCCGGAGACTACCCAAGACCGTGGCCTCTTCATTTCGACACCCCATTGTGCTATACTTTCCGCCGGATTGTAAACAGCAACGTAGCCTTGATCGTCTACATGTGTGACCGTCGAGATCGGGAGACCTGGACAGGTCTTCCGATCGTGCTTCGATCACGTCACAGAATCCGGGAGCCGCATGAAGGAATCTAGAGCAACGATAAATCTCAGTAAGAACCTCAGCAACAAGCCGGAGGGTCGGCGGAACGTGGCCGAGGAGCGCTCAGCCCGCTCTGACAACCCGATCCGAACGTATTTCGGCGAGATCAGCCGGGTTCCTCTGCTAACCCGCGAGGATGAAGTGCGCCTCTCTAAACGCATTGAGGCCGGCGATCAGCGCGCCAAGGAAGAGCTGGCCGAGGCCAACCTCCGGCTTGTCGTTTCGATCGCGAAGAAGTATCGCGGATGTGGCCTGCCGTTCTTGGACCTCATTCAAGAAGGCAACCTGGGCCTGATGAAGGCGATCGAGAAGTTCGATTATACCAAGGGGTACAAGTTCTCGACGTATGCCACGTGGTGGATTCGTCAGGCTATTCTGAGGGCGATCACGAACCGCTCACGCACCATCCGGGTGCCAACGCATATCAACGAGCTGATCCGGAAGATCTATCAGGTGGAACGCAACTACCTCAAGGAGAACGGGGAGCTGCCCACACCGGAGCGGCTGGCATCGGAGCTGGAGACCACCACCGAGAACATCGTGAAGGCGAAGAAAACCGCTCAGAGCATGACGTCACTGGACATGCCGATCGGACAGGATGACGACGGCTCGGTCTTGGGGGACTTCATCGAGGATGGCACTGTCGATTCTCCGGAACGCGAGACGTTCGAGCACCTGCTCGTGCAGGAGCTGGAGCGTGCGCTGGAGGAACGCCTCACCGACCGCGAGAAGCGGATCCTGGAACTGCGGTATGGCCTGAATGACTATCAGCCTAAGACCCTGGATGAGGTTGGTGTCGAGTTCGGAATCAGCCGCGAGCGCGTTCGTCAAATCCAGAAAGAAGCACTGGCCAAGCTACAGGACTCCGACCTGAAGCAGCGCCTCGAGTGGTTCAAGCTCCTCTCGGAAGCCGCCTAACCGCCAGCGCTGAGGTCCTCCTGCTCTGCCTCTGCGTTCGATCCACCTTCGGAGGAGTCCTTGTAGCCACATGCCTTGTTGCTGCACCAGGTCCTCTCCCCCTTCGCCACCAACACACCCTCTTCACAGGCCGGGCATGTCCCCACCGGGCGATCGCTCACCGCAAAGCGACAGTCCGGATACCGGCTGCAGCTATAGAACACACGGCGTCGCTTGGTCGAGTACTTCTCTACGAGTTCTCCCCGACCGCACTTGGGGCAGGACACACCCGTGGGCACGGCAGCAGTCTGTCCGCATGACTCGCCCGTGCACTTGTAGTATCGCCCGTACCGGCCGGATTTGAGCTCCATGGCCTCTCCGCAGTGCGGACAGGGGATCGTCTCCTGTGCGTGCTCGGCGACTTCCGCCAAGGCGTCGGCGACCTCGACCGTCCCTTCGCCGTAACGCACCCCCACCTGGGGAGGGAGGTTGACCGTCTGTTTGCAGTCAGGATAACGGGAACAGCCTAGGAAGAACGAGCCCTTCCAGAACTTGAGATTCATCGGTGCGCCACATGACTCACAAGGAACATCCGTTGCCACAGAGAAGACCCTTTGACTTCCCTCCTCCAGGCGCTGCTCAAGCTCCGTCAGCCGCCGAGAGAACGGGAGGTAGAACTCCTGCAGCGCCTCGGCGCGCGACATGGTCCCCTCTTCGATGAGGTCAAGGTCGTCCTCCATGCGCGCGGTGAAACCAGGGTCTGTCGTCTCCACGAAGAACCTTTGCAGGAAGTCCACCACCGTCTGCCCGAGCAATGTGGGGCGAAGGCTTCCCCCGTCTCGCACGGCGTAGCCTCGATCCTGGATCACGGATATGATCGACGCATACGTACTGGGACGCCCGATTCCCTCCTTCTCCAGAAGATTGATCAACCCTGCCTCTGAGTACCGTCGGGGAGGTTCGGTGAATTTCTGACGCATCTTGATCTCTTCCACGCACAGTGCATCGCCCACGCGCACACCCTCTGGGATCTCTGTCTCCTTGCCGCGAGCGTCCGGCATCGACCGCAGAAACCCATCGAATTTGATGACACTGCCCGACGCCT
Source organism: uncultured Thermotogae bacterium (assembly GCA_964593295.1). Lineage (GTDB taxonomy): Bacteria > Bipolaricaulota > Bipolaricaulia > UBA7950 > UBA9294 > SPBW01. The sequence continues at coordinate 14,485 of CAZQHD010000013.1, forward strand.
CCATCTCATAGGCGCCTGCCTTGACGGTGATCTTCCGTTGCTTGTAGACAGCGGCCGGCATCTGCGTCGCCAGGAATCGACGGTAGATCAACCCATACAGCTTCAGCTGATCCGCGGACAGATGGCTTGAGATCGCTTCCGGCTCTACGTCGACTTGGGTTGGACGGATCGCTTCGTGAGCGTCTTGGGATCCCTTCTTGTTCTTGAAACTACGTGTCTTGGGCTCCAGGTACTTCTTCCCGTACATGTCGGCGATCTGCTTCCGAGCCGCCGAGATAGCGTCGTCGGACATCCGCACCGAGTCGGTTCGCATGTACGTGATCAGTCCGACAGTCCCTTTGGGCAGAGAAATGCCCTCGTACAGCTCCTGCGCCACACGCATCGTTCGCTTGGGCGAGAACCCCATCTGAGAGGATGCCGCCTGCTGAAGCGTGCTGGTGATGAACGGTGGGGACGGCTGTCGACGTCGTACCTTCTCGGAGACATCTGACACCACCGCCGCTGCCGCACGAATCTCCTCAGCGGCCGACTGCGCATCCGCTTCGCGGCCGAGGGTCAGCTTCTCCCCGTCCCTCCGGGTGACCGACGCCACGAACGGTTCTCCGTTCCGCAGGTGAGTATCCAACTCCCAGTACTCCTCCGGAACGAACTGAGCGACCTGCTGTTCCCGATCGCACAGCAACCGAAGCGCAACCGACTGCACGCGCCCTGCAGAGAGCCCCGCGAATCGGTTGCCGGCGACGATCCTCGACAAGAGTGGGCTGAGCAGGTAGCCCACCAACCGGTCAAGGATCCGCCGCGTCCGCTGCGCCTCGACCTTCGAGTCATCGATTTGACGCGCGTGTTGGATTGCTTCAAGGATCGCCGGTTTCGTGATCTCATTGAACACAAGCCGCGAGAACGCTGCCTCATCCTTCACCACGCGGATGAGGATCGAGTAGAGATCGTACGCAATCGCCTCCCCCTCTCGATCATGGTCCGTGGCTAGGTAGATGTGCTTGGCCTCCTTGGCGGCAGCACGAAGCTGGGTCATGGTCTTCGTACGCCGAGACTCAAACTTGGGCTCGAACCCCTTCTCGATGTCCACCCCGAGATCATTCTTGGGTAAATCCCGAACATGGCCTTGAGAGGAGAGCACCGTATAGCGGTTTCCCAGGTACTGCCCGATAGTCCTCGCCTTCGTCGGCGACTCAACGATGATCAGATCTTTCAATTCTGCAGGCTCCTTTCGAGAGGCATTATACAGAAGCCCGCCCGCAGTGCGAGCCGAGCGGTCCCCCAGGGACCGCCCAGCTGGCCGAGACCCATCCACCGGACGTACAATTGCGCAGGAGGTTTTGGATGAGGCATGTCGTCATTGAGGGGCCGCCTGCGGCCGGAAAGAGCGAACTCTTGGAGCTGCTGGCCCGTTTCTATCCTCACCGCGTGCGAGTGCTTCCGGAGATGGTGAAGCAACTGGTCGAAAGCGAAGGCATCGATCTGTTCAACGAACGATCGCGGCTCACGGACGCGCTCCGCATCGCACTGCCGGACCGTCTCCGACAGATCCGCGCAATCCTCGATCAGGGATACGTGTGCCTCGAGGAGTCGCACCTGGGCGTCCACCTCGCCTACTCGTCAGCGCTCCACGACGCTGAGTTCCAGGCCGTGTATCCTTCCCTGGCCGAAGCTCTTCCTCGGCCCGATGCGTATGTACGCCTCGATCTTCCCATCGCTTCCTCTCTCCAGCGGCAGCGCGCGCGGGGGACGAAGGCGTTCGATATCGACGAGCAGACACTCGCCGACATGCTGACCGCGCTCAACGGTTGGCACGAAGGACAGCTCACCCCACGGATACACGTCAATGCAGATCGTCCGCCGCATGATGTCGTCGCCGAGATCGTCGATCTCTTGCAGCTCTCGTACGGAGTCGGAGAGCGCGTGCTCCCCGTGCCGGAGTCCTTCGACACACTGCTGTTGCTGGGCCGACCGGCCAGCGGAAAATCCGAGTTCATCGATTTCATGACACGGATCGCGCCCGACGCACTCTCGTACCGCTACTTCCTTGCGCCACTCCGCGTCCTCGATGACTTCCCGCTGCTGTGGGAGCTGTTCCAGCAAGACGACGTTTGGGAGACCGTCGGACGCGGACGTCTGTTCTCGCGTCGCAGCGGTGAGAACTACGCCGTCGTGGATGACTCCGTGTGGTCGTACTTGATCGAGCAGCTCAACCGGAGAGCGATGGCACTGATGGAAGAACGGACCCGACTCGGTAGAAGAGAGACCCTCCTGATTGAGTTCTCCCGCGGCGGGACTTGCGGCTACCGCAATGCTCTGGATCAGCTCTCTGAGCATGTCCTCCGGCGCGCGGCCGCGCTGTACGTCTCCGTCTCGTTCGAGGAGTCCTGGCGCCGTAACGTCGCCCGGTACGATGAGAAGAAACGCGACGGTATTCTGACCCACTCCGTCCCCCGGGAGGAGATGGAGCGCAGCTACGGAGAGGATGATTGGAGAGAGCTGACCGACGATGCTCCCTCCGGGACTCTCCAGCTCCATGGACTGAACATCCCGTACGTCACCATGGACAACGAGCCGGAGTCAAAGGATCCCAACCTGCTCAGCAAACGCTACGGCGCGGCGTTGGAGTCCCTCCACAGACTGTGGCTCGCCCAGCGCCACGATCGGTAAGCACGGCTTCGTCCTCTCATACCGAGAGAAAGCCGCTGCTCTATCGTATCGTCGACGTTCGACGTTTCCCGAGCGTGTCGTTACCCAAACAGTGGACGTCGCCGCTCTCCCTCGGCGGCAAGAGGAGGGAGTCCCATGCCTCCGAGGGACTACTGGATGTAGGCAACCGCCTCGATCTCGACACGTGCGTCCAGCGGCAGCCGCGACACCTCAATACAGGTTCTTGCAGGATACGGTTCGGGGAAGAACTCCTGGTACACGGCATTCACGGCGGCAAAGTCGTCCATGCTTGTCAGGTAGACGGTCACTTTCACCACGTCCGCCAACGTGGCGTGTCCAGCCTCCAGAACAGCCGCCACATTTCCCAGCGACGCTCGAGCGGCCTCGCCGATATCCTGCGTGACAAGATTCCCGTCGACCACAGGAAGCTGCCCCGAGGTGAACACCAGCCGTCCCGCAGCGATGCCTTGTGAGTAGGGCCCCACCGCAGCCGGGGCCGCTGCGGTCGCCAGTTGGAGTTTGCTCATCTAGATCACCTCAAGTTCTTGCCCGATGCGGGCGAAACGCTCCACCGCGAAGTCCAGGTCTTCCAGGCTGTGGGCCGCAGAGATCATCGCTCGAATGCGCGCTTTCCCCTTCGGAACCGTCGGGAAGGCGATGGCGGTGGCAAACACATCCTGCTCGAAGAGTTTCTTGGAGAAGGTCCATGCCGTCGACGCCTCACCCAGCATCACAGGCGTGATCGGGGTCTCGCTCTGCCCGCAGTCGAAGCCGAGCTTCTTCAGCCTCTCGGTAAAGTACTCTGCGTTCGCCCAAAGCCGGCGCACCGGCTCATCGGAGGTCTCCAAGATCTCGATCGCGGCGATGCAGGCGGCGACGTCAGCTGGCGTCGAAGCCGACGAAAACAAGAACGGCCGTGCTTGCTGTCTTAGGTAATCGATAAGCAACCGGGGACCGGCGATGTACCCTCCCATCACACCGAACGCCTTGGACATCGTTCCGCACTCGATATCAACACGTCCGTGCAGCTCGTAGTGGTCCACGATGCCGCGTCCATGCCGTCCCAGGACGCCCTCTCCATGGGCGTCGTCCACCATGACGAGGGCATCGTACGCCTCGGCCAGTTCAACGATCTCCGGCAGCGGGGCCAGATCACCATCCATCGAGAACACACCGTCACTGACAATGAGCTTCTTGCCGATCGATCTGTTCTCCTCCAGCAGGGTCTCCAACTGGACCACATTGCGGTGCGGGAAGATGACACGCTTGGCCTTGGTGAGCCGGATACCGTCGATGATCGAGGCATGGTTCAGCTCATCAGTGAAGATGACATCATCCTTGCCCATGAGCAGGGGGATGACGGCAAGGTTGGTGTTCAACCCAGATTGCACCGACAGCGCCGCCTCGGTGCCTTTGAACCGCGCAATCGCCTCCTCCAGCTTCACATGAAGCGTCATCGTACCGGCGATCGATCGCACCGCCCCGGGGCCCACCCCGTAGCTGTCCACCGCATCCACGGCCGCACGCTTCAGCCGCGGATCATCGGCGAACCCGAGATAGTTGTTGGCGCAGAGGTTGAGCCGCCGTCTCCCCTCAATCTGGACCCAGGCCCCCATCGGTCCTTCGAGCGTCCGAATGGTATTGTGAAGACCGTTCTGTCGCAGTTCCGCCAGCGCGTTCTCCACGAACGTCCACTTCCCCATGACTGCTCCTTTCTGATGCAGCTCGCTGCTTAGACTTCGTCCACCCGCTCGTCCCGTTCGATGGTCTCCAGAAACGCCAGCGCATGACGCAGGTGCGGGATGGTGATCGATCCGCCCACCACCAACGCGATGCCCAACGTCTCCACGATCTCCTCAGACGTTGCCCCCTGCTCAATCGCCTCGATCAGATGGTAGCTGATGCAGTCGTTACATCGAAGGACGGTAGACGCGGCGAGGCCGACGAGCTCTTTCACCTTTCGGGGCAGAACTCCTTGCTCGTACACGGCGTGATCCACCGCGAAGAACCGTTTGATCGAGCGATCCGCCTGTGACAGCACACACGCGTTCTCCAGTTCTCGCCGGCGTGCATACTCAGCCGCACCCTCCATCGTCGTTCACCTCCCGACAGCCCGGCTCCACTTTCAGCTGACGCTCCGCTTCCTGGAGCACGCGACGACTCTCACCGTATGTGAGCCGGGCAGCCGCCTCCGGGTACCCTAGCCAGAGCGCTTCTACATGCTCGTCGGAGAGAACAACGTTGGCTTCGCTCGTCTCCCCCACGTAGAAGATGACGGTCTTCTTGACCGATCGGTCGTTCCGGTGGAACTCATATCGGCTCTCCAGCCGCACTCCGGGGAGATAGCGAACTCGCTCGATACCGGTCTCCTCTCTCACCTCGCGGACCGCCGCATCCTCATCGCGTTCTCCGGGATCGACACGTCCCTTGGGAAACGCCCAGTACTCCTCCCCCCGATGCCTCAGGAGGAGGTAGCGGCGGACTCCGTGATCTTGACGAAAGAGCACGACGCCGGCGGCCCGCTCCTCTGTCTCGCCGTCCCCGCAGCTACGGGATGTCCACTTCGTGGTCATTCTTGTCGTAGACGCGCGGATACAGCCCCAGGCTTCGGAGCTCACGAAGCAGCACCTTGAACGATTCCGGCAGTCCGGGCAGGGGAAACTCCTCTCCCTTGAGGATGGCCTTGTACAGCTGAATCCGCCCGCGCGTATCGTCAGATTTCACGGTGAGCATCTCCTGAAGAAGCGCCGACGCGCCATACGCTTCCAGCGCCCAAACCTCCATCTCGCCCAGCCGTTGTCCTCCGAATTGCGCCTTCCCTCCCAGCGGTTGCTGCGTGATCAGCGCGTACGGACCCGTGGAGCGAGCATGGATCTTCTCATCCGCAATGTGCTCAAGCTTGAGGATGTACATGTAACCCACCGTGATCGGACGGGCGAACGGCTTGCCCGTACGGCCGTCTCTCAGCACAACCTTTCCGTCGTGGTCATCGCCGTCGGCCAGACCCACCTTCTTCCGCTCTTCGTGAAGCGCATCCAGGATCTCGTCTTCGAGCGCACCATCGAACACAGGCGATGCGGCCAGCTCCCCTTTGAGGTGAGCGAGCCACCCGAGATTGGCCTCGAAGATCTGCCCAAGGTTCATACGGGATGGAACTCCCATCGGGTTCAGAACAACGTCCACCGGGGTTCCATCGGGAAGGAACGGCATCTCGGCCAGCGGACGCACGGTCGAGATCACGCCCTTGTTGCCGTGCCGACCCGCCAGCTTGTCCCCCACCGAGATCGTCTTGCGCTGCGCGACGAAGACCTTCACCAGCTCGTTCACGCCGGCGTCCAGCTCATCACCTTGGTCACGCGAGAACCTCTTGACCTTGATCACCTTGGCCGTACCGGCCACCGGATGCATGCGCAGAGACGTGTTCCTCACGTTCCGTGCACGCTCACCGAAGATCGATCGGAAGATCTTCTCCTCGGGAGTCGGCTCGGACTCTCCGCGCGGCGTGATCTTCCCCACCAGGATGTCACCGGTTCGGATGACGGTTCCCTCACGCACGACGCCGTGTTCATCCAGGTTCTTGAGATCCTCTTTGGAGATATTCGGGATATCTGCCGTGATCTCCTCGGGGCCCAGCTTCGTCTCTTCGGCTTTGACCTCGAACTCCTCGATATGCACCGAGTCCAAGAGGTTCTCACGCACGAGTCGGTCCGAAACGACGATCGCGTCCTCGTAGTTGTAGCCTTCGAAAGGCATGATCGCCACCAGCAGATTCCTGCCCAGTGCCAGTTCGCCCCACTCGCTCGACGGTCCGTCCGCCAAGAGATCTCCTGACGCAATCGCGTCCCCCTCGGAGACTACGGGGCGTTGATGGAGGATGGTGTCCTGGTTCGATCGCTCGAAGTTCACCAGAGGATACGTCCTCTTCCTTCGCCCCTTCTTGACCACGATCTCGCGTGCATCCACAGACTCCACAACGCCGTCTTCCTCGGCCACAAGCAGCATGCCGGAGTCCATGGCCGCCTGACGCTCCAATCCCGTTCCCACCAAAGGCGCTTCGGGGCGGAGCAGCGGCACGGACTGTCGCTGCATATTCGCCCCCATCAACGCTCGGTTGGAGTCGTCGTGTTCGAGGAATGGGATCAGCGCAGACGAGATCCCGACCAATGCCTGTGGAGACACGCCGATGTAGTCTACTTCGCGAGGCGGCACCAGGAGGATCTCTTCTCGTCCGGTACGAACCTCGATCCGCTCCCCTGTCAGCTTCCCCCCCCGCCCGATGGGTGTGGTGGCCGGAGCGATCTTCACCCGCTCCTCATCATCGGCCATCAGATAGTCGACCTGATCGGTGACCTTTCCGTTCACGACTTTGCGATACGGCGCGACCAGAAAACCGAACTCGTTGACCCCGGCATAGCATGCCAGAGAGGTGATCAGTCCGATGTTCTGGCCTTCGGGGGTCTCGATCGGGCAGATCCTCGCATAGTGGGAGGAGTGAACGTCCCGAACCTCAATCTTGGCCCGTCGCTTGGTCAATCCTCCACCCAATGCGTTGAGACGCCGCTTGTGCGTGAGCTCGGTCAGTGGATTCGTCTGCTCCAGAAACTGAGAGAAACGTCCCGTGTAGAAGAGCTGGTTGATGGCCCCCTGCACCGTGCGTGTCGAGATAATCCGACGAATCGTGTCTTTCTCCTCCAGCGCATACTTGGACAGCTTGTCCTTGGCAATGCGTGCCATGCGCACCAGCCCGGTACGGACCGCGTTCTCAGCCAGCTCCCCCGGGAGCCGAACTCGCTTGTTGGCCAGATGATCCTTCTCATCGATCAGAGATGGATTGTTCGGAACCTGTAGCAGCAGATGGATCGTCCTCACGATGTCCGCCAGATACAGGGCGGTCTGGTGGAACTGAAGCCCGAGCTTGCGGTTCACCTTAAACCGTCCGACCTCGGACAGATGATAGCTGGTGGGGTGGAAATACAGCTGCTCGATGTACTCCCCCATCTGAGCGGGGGAGGAGCGATCCGAAGGCCGCAGTCGACGGTATACCGCACGTAGCGCTTCCTCCTGGGTCGTCGTCTGGTCCTCCTCCATCGCATGTTGGATGAAACGATCGACCAGTCGAATCGACGTGAGCCTCGCCTTCTCCAGCGCCGGAACATGCTCTGCCTGGAGTGTCTGCCCGCCCAGCAGCAGCGGCTCCTCCCCTCCTACATCCACATCATCGGCCACGAGGTAGCCGATGTAGGGCGCGAGCTGCTCGGCTGAGACCGGCGTCACATCGAAGCCGAAGTACCGGCGCAATCGTGGCGTGTCGAACCCCAACGCCTTGAGGAGTGTCGTCACCGGGATCTTGGCCTTCCGATCCAGATGCGCGCGGAGCGTCTTTCGCTTCGCATCCAGAACGATCTCCAGCCAGGCCCCCACCTCTGGGAGAATGTGCCCCTTGTACTGCTGTACATCCTCCTGGGTGAAGTACACACCGGGCGCGCGGGTCAGTTCGTTGACCAAGGCATTCTCCGACCCGTTGATGATGAACGTGCCTCGCGCCGTCATCATCGGGAAGTCTCCGATGTACAACTCGGTCTCTTGGATCAGGGAGTCTTCCTGCCGCAGCCGGGCGGTGACCCGAAGCGGCCGCGAATGCGTCAGATCCTTGTCCTTGCACTCTCTCTCCGTATGCCGCGACTCGCCCAAGTACGGATCGATGAACTCAAGCACCAGCCCATCTTTTCCGTGTCCTTCGATGGGCGTGATCTCCGCGAACGCGCGCTGGATTCCACCGTCGACGAAGGCACCGAATGATTTGCGAACGTCCTGCAGTAGGTAGGGAGGAGGAAGAATCTGCTGAATCCGCCCGTACGACTTTCTCTCTCGATACTTCATCTTCACCCCTTGAAACAACGCTCTGCCCTAAGGTGACGAGCACCTTAAGGCAGGCGTCCGAAAACAGCTTTGGATCGGGTGTTGCTTCGACTACTGCAGTTCGACTTCAGCTCCAGCCGCCTCCAGCTTCTCCTTGATGCTCGCCGCTTCGTCCGGGGACACGCCTTCCTTGATCGTGGCCGGAATCTTGTCGGCAAGCTCCTTACACTCCTTGAGCCCCTTCCCTGTGATCTCCTTGATCTCCTTGATCACCTGGATCTTCTTCTGACCGGCGCTGGTCATCACGACCTTCAGTAGCTCGGGGCCGGCGTCCGCCTCAGCGTCTCCTCCGGCGCCTGGCGCCGTCGCGACCGCCACCGGTGCAGCCATCGCGGCCGAAACGTTGAACCGCTCCTCGAACATCTCGACCAGCTCAGCAAGCTCCTTGACCGAAAGCTCCTCGATCTGCTGAAGGATATCTTCTTTTGCCATTGTGGTTACGCCTCCTCTTTCTGCTCCTCGCGTTGTTTCTTCCGTTCATTCAGGACGACGACCAGCTCGCGGATCTTGGCCTGAAGCATGAACGCCATCGCACGCATCGGACTGGACAACAAGTATGCCAGCTTGGTGAGCAACTCCTCACGGGACGGCAGGGTCGCATACTTCGCCACCTCGTCCTGCGGGATGATCGCCCCTTCGAACACGCCTCCCTTCAACGTGTATCGAGGAGCGTACTTCTTGCGACACTCTTCGGATAGCTTGAACGCGACCGCAGGGTCCTCGTAGGCCAGCGCGACGCTGATCGGACCCTCAAACAACTCGGCCAGTTCGTCCATCCCGGCCTCGGTCGCAGCGAGCCGAGCCAACGTGTCCTTGACCACTCGATACTCAAGCCCAGACTGGGTGAACTTCTCCCGAAGCTCCACCATCTCGTTGGCATTGACCCCGCGGTAGTTCGCGAGCACCAGCGAGACCGCGCGCTGGAACTTCTCCTTCAAGCGTGCGACTTCTTCGATCTTTGCTTGTGTCGGCATCTTGAGCACCTATCCCGTGGATTCCACGATCTCGTTGACTTCGCCCGCATCCAGCGTGATGCCCGGACCCATGGTGGAGGCGATGCTCACCTTTCGGATGAACCGCCCCTTCACGCCTTCTTCCGGGCGCCGCTCGGCAACGCTTCGGATGAGCTCTGTCAGATTCGCATGCAGTGCGGCCGCCTCGAACGACGCCTTGCCGAACAGCGTGTGGATGACTCCCTGCCGATCCGAACGGTACTCGACCATCCCGCCCTTCAACTCAGAGATGACCTGACCGATATCTTTGGTGACGGTGCCCGTCTTCGGGCTGGGCATGAGGTTCCTCGGCCCGAGCACCTTCCCCAGCTTTCCCACCACCGCCATCATGTCCGGCGTCGCAACCACCTTGTCAAAGTCGAACCAGCCATCTTGGATGCGTTTGGCCAGGTCCTCTCCTCCCACGAAGTCAGCACCCGCGTTCTCCGCCTCCGTGACCGCCTCGCCCTTGGCGAACGCAAGAATCCGCACCGTCTTGCCCGTCCCATTCGGCAGGTTGCACGTTCCCCGCACGTTCACACGAGATGGGATGATTCCCAATACGAATGTCACCTCGGCGGTTTCATCGAACTTGGCCGTGGCCGTCGCTTTGAGCTTCTCGACCGCAACTTGCAGCCCGTAGGTCTCCTTGGGATCAAGGAGCGCGGCCACACCGTCATACCGCTTGCCGTGTTTCACCCGCCGATCACCTCCACGCCCATGTTCCGCGCGGTCCCTTCGATGATCTTCATCGCGGACTCCAGCTTGTAGGTGTTCAGATCGGGGAGCTTGCGCTCGGCAATCCGCCGCACCTGCTCCTTGTTGATCCGAGCCACCTTCATCATGTGTGGCTCCGCAGAGCCCGACTTGATCCCTGCGGCCATCTTGATGAGCTCGGCGGCCGGGGGCTGTTTGAGCACGAAGTCATACTCCCCACGCAAGTACACGGTGATGACCACGGGAATAATCACACCCGGTGTCTCTCCCTTGGTGGCATCGTTGAACTTCTTGCAGAAGTCCATGATGTTGAGCTTGTGCTCACCCAGAGCGGGTCCTACCGGAGGCGCAGGCGTTGCCTGACCTGCTGGAATCTGCAGGTTGATCTTTGCAACGATCGTCCTCGACATCTTACCTCCTCCCCAGTTGGGTTCCTAACGTATCTACAACTTCTCGATCCCTTCGAATCCGAGCCGCACCGGCGTCTCCCGTCCGAAGATCTTTACCATCACCGTCAGTTCTTCCGCTTCCTTATCGATCTCCTTGATGGATCCCGTGAAGTCCGCGAACGGCCCCTCCACGATCTCCACCACTTCGCCCACCGAGAAGTCAATCTCAATACGAGGTTCTCTCTGCTCATCCCCTTGGCTTCTCGCTTCTGCAGACGCCGCAGACGGGATGGCGAGCAGCCCTGCCTTCCGCTTGATGAGCTTCATCTCCGGGCCCTCGATCGGCATCGGCTTGTACCGTGACCCAACGTACCGAACCGCGCCCTTGATTCCCTCGATCAACTCCATCATCTGCTCTTCTTCCAACCCCATGCGAGCAAAGACGTACCCGGGAAACAGACGACGCTTCTCGATCCGTTGAATCGTAACCACGCGCTTGTCTTTGTACTCCTTCACCTTCAGCAGTCCCGACGCCCGGCTGGGAATCTGGTCTTCCGACTCCAGAACGTCCTCGGGTTCTAAGCGCTGCCCCGCTCGCACCCGGGCAAGGTACCGCTCGGGGATGATCCGCTTCTTCTCTTTGCCCGAATCGGTCTCGCTGAGAATCCGCTTGACCTTCTCGCGCGAGACAATCACTCCGCGGTTGACCACCGTATAGCGCTCATCTGAGTCCGACGTCAGCGGAACGCCATTTCGGATCTTCTCTCCCACACGGATATCCCGGCGAATCCGCTTGTCCGCCGGTACATCGTACGTCTCCTCGTTGCGGTTACTCATCTCGACGATGACCCGCTGCAGAGGTTCAACCTCAAGGACAGTCTCCGCTTCTTCGACATGTCGTGGCGGCTTTCGCGCGATGGTCTCTCCCCGCTGAACACGCTCGTTCGGCTTGGCCACCATATCGTACTGGTACGGAATGCGATACTCTGCCGTGGCTCCTCGGCGACTCCGAGAGGTGATGACTTCTTCCACCGGGACCAGGAAGTACGTCTCCTCTCCCTCCACGTTGAACCGTTCCAGCCCGCGATCCCATCCGCGCTTCCGAATCCGATCGTTAAGGTCCTCCTTGACCTTAAGCTCAGATCCAGCGTACGTTTGGATGGCATACCACTTCTTCAGCCGCATGATCCCCCTAGCGTGCTCGGACGAGGATCCCGATCAACGTGCCGATGATCCCGTCAACTCCCCAGATATAGAGCGTTACGATGATCACCAGCAACAGGATCAACGCAGTCAGGGAGATGACCTCGTTGCGACTAGGCCAGCTGACGCGGGCGACTTCCGCACGGACACTCTTGAAGTAGTTCGTGATGCGTTCGAACATTTGATTCGTCACCTCGTGTTGCAGGCCCGGGAGGGCTCGAACCCCCAGCCTTCCGATTTGGAGTCGGATGCTCTTCCAATTGAGCTACGGGCCTGTTCGTCTAGTCTTTGTACGGACTAGACCTCCTTATGCAGCGTGTGCTTACGATCCCATCGGCAGTACTTCTTTAGCTCCAGCTTGTTTCGCGTATTGTTCTTGTTGCGCCGAGTGTGGTAATTGCGCCGCGAACACTCACTGCATGCGAGGGTGACGTGAACGACCGTCTCGCCTTTCTTTGCCATGGCTGATTCCCTTGGTCCCTTTACTCGATGATCTTGGTGACCACGCCCGAGGCAATGGTCTTTCCACCTTCGCGGACCGCGAACCGAAGGCCTTCATCCATGGCGACCGGATGGATCAGCTCGCCGAACACCTTCACATGATCGCCGGGCATGATCATCTCAATGCCCTCCGGTAGACGAACCGTACCGGTGATATCCGTCGTTCGGAAGAAGAACTGCGGCTTGTACCCAGTGAAGAACGGCTTGTGCCGCCCGCCCTCGTCCTTGGTCAAGACGTAGATCTCCCCTTCGAACTTCGTGTGGGGGGTGATCGTCTTGGGCGCAGCCAGTACCTGCCCGCGCTCCACCGCGTCCTTGTCCACACCACGAAGCAGGACCCCTGCATTGTCTCCGGCGATCGCATACTCCAGCGTCTTGTTGAACATCTCCAGGCTGGTCGCCACGGTCTTGGTGACCTGGTCGTGCACCCCGACGATCTCGATCTCCATGCCCGGGGTGATCTTGCCCCGCTCCACGCGACCTGTGACCACCGTTCCGCGCCCCTTGATGGAGAAGACGTCCTCCACCGGCATCAGGAACGGCCGATCCTCTTCCCGGTCCGGCTCCGGGACATATTCGTCCACAGCATTCATGAGCTCGACGATGGACTTCGTCGCCTCGTGATCCACCGTGTCCATGTTCTCCATCGCCGCCAGGGCGGATCCTCGGATGATCGGAACTTCATCGCCCGGGAACTCGTACTCGGAAAGCAGGTCCCGAATTTCGATCTCAACAAGATCAATGAGCTCGGGATCGTCCACCTGATCCACCTTGTTCAAGTAAACGACCAGTGCAGGCACGTTCACCTGGCGCGCAAGAAGCACATGCTCACGTGTCTGAGGCATCGGTCCGTCGGATGCCGCGACCACGAGAATCGCTCCGTCCATCTGCGCCGCACCGGTGATCATGTTCTTGATGTAGTCCGCATGTCCCGGGCAGTCGATGTGAGCATAGTGGCGCTTGTCCGTCTCGTACTCTACGTGACGAACGTTGATCGTGATGCCGCGCGCCTTCTCCTCGGGGGCGTTGTCGATGTCCTCGAACGCCATCTTCTTCGCGAACCCTCGGGTAGCAAGGACACCGGTGATCGCCGACGTCAGCGTCGTCTTTCCATGATCGATGTGCCCGATCGTCCCGATGTTAAGGTGAGGCTTCGCCCTCACAAATGCTTCTTTCGCCATCGCCTGAACCTCCTGTGAGACAAGCCTCATGCTCTGTCTCTAGATGTGTTTTGCTCCCCGGATGCAAACGTCCGCCACGAGCAAGAGCCCGCGATCGGAGTCGAACCGACGACCTCCCCCTTACCAAGGGGGTGCTCTAC
>CAZQHD010000014.1:0-28100 GCA_964593295.1 uncultured Thermotogae bacterium
GTTCCCCCGTGCGCGGCCCGCGTCGTCTCGATCAGCCCTCCGGCGATGACGATACACTCTTTGTTGGCCAGGGCGACCGTCTTTCCCAGGGCGAGCGCCGCCAGCGTCGGAGCCAGACCGGCCGCCCCGTACACGGCGTTCATCATGATCTGCACGTCGGACATCTCCGCGATCTGCGTCAGCGCCTGTCGCCCGTGAACGATCGTCACTCCGCGGGGAAGCCGCTCGCTCAGGGCCTCGATCTCGGCCTCCTCCGCCACGGACACGACGCGAGGACGGTACCGGCACGCCTGTTCCACCAGCAGGCTTGTGTTTGACCCGGCCGCCAGCGCCACCACATCGAATCCGTGGCCCGCGGCCGCAAGCCGGTCCACGACGTCCAGTGTCTGTGTTCCGATCGATCCGGTGCTTCCCAGGATCGCCAGTCTTCTTCTGCTCTGTGCACTCATCGTCTACCCCCTCAGGCGCCCGACGCACGGCGCAGCCTCCGGCACGAGCTGCCGGGCGCGGATCTGCTGTGCGAGTCTTCACACACGGAGGCCGCACGCCGCGCCGCGCCACGGACCACGCCATCGGGGGCCAGGATCATGTGGACCGGCATCTCCGCGAGGAAGCGGGAGAACCGTCCCTTCCGCTGAAACGGCGTCAGAAGAGCGCCTCCCTCGAGAAACGGAACGATCCGCGGCGGTATCCCTCCCCCCAGGTAGACACCTCCGGTCGCCAGCACCTTGAGCGCCAGATTGCCTAGCTCGGCACCGAGGAGCTCAACGAACAGCTTGAGCGTACGGACACACAGAGGGCACGAACGCGACAACGCGGACTCGACGATCACTGGCGTGGGGTCCTCCGCCCGCTCGACAGAGGCACGAACCGACTCCGACCCCGCGCCCTTCCACTCGGTCCGCAGAAAGCGGTACAGCGTCGGCAGCCCGAGCCCACTGCAGAGCTGCTCAACGCTCACATGCTCCTGATCCCTCAGGAGGAAGCGCAGCAAGCGAACCTGCTCCTCGGTGGCGGGCGCGAAGTCGGCGTGGCCTCCCTCCGAGGGCTGGGACGTATACCCTTGCTTGGACCAGGTGAGAAACGCCTCGCCCAGCCCCGTCCCTGCCGCCGCCACACCGACCGTGCCGCAGGGATCGGGTTGCCCGAAGGAGAACGTGTGCACATCCTCGCTTTCCAGACAGGGAACGGCCTCGGCCAGTGCCTGAACGTCGTTCATCAACACGACAGTCTCGATGTCGAACCGTTCGGCAATCGCATCTGCATCCATCTGCCACGCCACATTGGTGAGAACAGACTTCTGGTCTCGGACCGGACCGGCCACCGCCAGCACCGCGCAGTCGATCGGGTCGTAATCCGTCGCCAGAAAGTCATCCAACACAACGGACAGTCCGGCATGCTCGGCCGTGCGATAAGCCCGCCGCTCGACCTCGATCCAGCCCGATCCGGTCTTCTCACGACGCACCAGCAGAGTCTTCGTCCCGCCGACATCCCCGGCCAGATAGCTCTTCTTCTCTCGTGTCATGGGTGCGCTTCACCGTCCTCTTCGACGGCATCTGCGTCCCGACGACGGTCCGTGCCACGCTGCGCACACCCGAGCGTCCACCCTCCCGGATGGGATGAAAGCAGTTCGTCCGCCACCTCGGGGCCCCAGCTTCCGGGATCGTACACCGCCAGCCGGGTCTCAGGGTCATCCGATGCCTCCAACGCAGGGTCGATGATCCTCCACGCAAGCTCAATTTCGTCGGCCCGGGTGAACAGCGAGGCATCCCCCTGCATCGCATCCAGCAGTAGCCGTTCGTAGGCGTCGGGGAGCCTCTCACCGCCCAAACCTGTAGCGTAGTGAAACTCCATGTCCACCGCCTTCGTCTGCATTCCCGCCCCAGGCTGCTTGGCTTCAAAGCGCAAGCGGATGCCTTCATCCGGCTGCAGACACAACGAGAGAACATTGGGAGAAAGCTGCGATTCCGGCATGGAGGGAAACAGCAGGTGCGGCACCTGTCGAAACTGAATCGCGATCTCCGTCGTCTTGGCCGCCAAGGACTTCCCGGATCGCAGGTAGAACGGGACGCCGCGCCAGCGCCAGTTGTCGATGAACAGCCGAAGCGCGGCGTACGTCGGTGTGCGGGACGCCTCAGCCACAGCCTCCTCCGTCGTATACCCTCGGTACTGGCCGAGGAGCACGCGACTGCACGGCCGGATCGCACGCAGCACCTTGACCTTCTCATCACGCAGGGCGTCCGGATCCAGCACGGCCGGCGGCTCCATCGCGGCCAGTGTCACCAGCTGCAGCAGATGGTTCTGGACCATGTCCCGTAGCACGCCAGCCTGGTCATAGTAGCCAGCCCGCCGCGCCACGCCCATCGACTCGGCCACCGTGATCTGTACATGGTCGATGTAGTTTCGGTTCCAGAGCGGCTCGAAGATGGCGTTGGCGAAGCGCAGCGCAAGGATATTCTGCACCGTCTCTTTGCCTAGATAATGGTCGATTCGGTAAACCTGCCGCTCGTGGAAACTCTCGTGGATCGTCTTGTTGAGTGCCTGCGCCGTACGGCTGTCCCTGCCGAACGGCTTCTCCACCACGATTCGCGTCCACCCGCTCTCGCTGTGGTTCAGTTCTGCACGCCGCAACTGGTCCACAATGGTCCCGTACAGGGACGGTGGCGTCGCCATGTAGAACAGGCGATGTCCCGGCTCTCCTTCCCGTTCGATCTCCGACAGCCGTTCGGCCAACCGGCGATACGTCTCGGGGGTTTGGTACTCCCCTTCCAGGTAGGAGATCCGTGGCGCGAACGCCCTCCATCGAGAACAGACGCCGGGCTTGAGGCGTGCGTACTCCTGAACACCCTGGAACAGGCGATCCCGAAACGCCGCATCATCCAACCGGCTCCGCGCCACACCGATCACATGACATCCCTCCGGGAGGAACCCCTCGCATCCCAGCGTGTGCAGTGCCGGCAGCAGCTTCCGTCGCGTAAGGTCTCCCGACGCTCCGAAGATCACCACGGTAAGCGGTTCCACCACAGACTTGACCGGGCTCATGTCTCCTCGTTCAGCCGAACCTCGTGTCCGCCGAACTCGCTCCGCAATGCAGCCAGAACTCTGGCCGCGTAACTGTTCTCCTGGCGACTGGCCAGCCGAGCCTGAAGCGCCAGCGTGATCACCGGGGCGGGCACGTCGAGATCCATCGCTTCAGACACGGTCCAGCGTCCTTCGCCGCTGTCGGCCACCCAGCCCTTGATCCGGGACAAAGAGGCATCCTCCGACAACGCACGTGCCGTCAGATCCAGTAGCCACGACCGAACCACACTGCCGAAGCGCCAGATCTCGGCCACTTGCCGCAGGTCGAAGTCGAACTGCGTCTTGCGATGCAGGATCTCGAACCCCTCAGCATACGCTTGCATCAGACCGTACTCGATCCCGTTGTGGATCATCTTCACGAAGTGCCCCGCCCCGCACGGGCCTACATGCCCCCAGCCGCGCTCCGGAGCAGGGGCCAACGTCTCGAAGATGGCTCGCAGCGGGTCGACGGCCTCTCGGTCGCCGCCCACCATCAGGCTGTACCCCTCGCTGAGTCCCCACACACCACCGCTCGTGCCGACATCCACCAGATGGAGCCCCTTCCCGGCCAGCTCATCCGATCTACGCACCGTCTCCTTGTAGTTGCTGTTTCCTCCGTCAACCACGGTGTCTCCTGGGGTCATGCACCCAGCGAGCGTATCAACGGTTGATTGCGTCACCGATCCGGCGGGGACCATGATCCACACCGCACGCGGAGGTGACAGCGCCTCCACCAGGGCGGCGATCGTCGGGACTGCCTCCAGCCCCGTCTCGACGGCTAACGCGTCGGCCACTTCCGTCGTCCGGTTGTATGCCACCACGCGATGGCCCGCCCGCCGCAAGCGCCGTGCCATGTTAGCGCCCATCTTCCCGAGTCCAATCATCCCTAAGTCCATGCTCTGCTCCCTTCCGGCCGACACCGACCCGATCACCATACCGTAGATACCATACGTTCCAATGAATCCGTAACGTCGGTGCCCAGGGAACATCGGATCACACGACGACCGGCAGACACCAACGCCTGTCGATCCCCCAGCGCCTGCGCCTTTTTCAGCACATCGAACGTCATCGTTGCGTTGTGACTGCCGAGATCATCAGGAATGGGGGCGTCCCGTGTTGGCTCGGACAGAAGCTGGACGAACAGCCCACGGCCCCCATCCCCCTTGTGCAGCTGCCCGGTGGAGTGGAGAAACCGCGGACCGTACCCCACCGTCGTTGCCAGCCGATACGTGTCACGGATACGTGACTGCAAACGCTTCAGCGCACCGTCTGTGGCCGCGGTTCGCATCACGTAGGCCTGCAACGCGACATAGTCTCCCGGCCGTCCCGAATCGAGGAACTCGCTGAGCGTAGCGGGCGCCGCCTCGCCGGAGGTGTCTTCGGATAGCTGCCCAGTCTGGCGATAGCCTTGCACGGCCTCCCGTGCACGCACCTTGGCCGCCTCTACATCCGGCTGGTCGAACGGGTGGATCCCCAAACGGTGTCCAACGATGGCCGTCGCAAGCTCCCACAGAAAGAACTGACCGCCTAGATCGTACCGATCGGCCAGAGAGAGGCGAACCACCGGATGACCCGCCCTCTGCAGTGCGCTCAGCGCGTCGACTCCCCGGCGATCTCCATACATCCGCAGGTCGAAGAAGGCTCGATCCTCACCGTATACGGACGGCGGCCCCAGGGGCTCGTGCACCACCGGCAGGATTCCCTTGCCCTGTTTGCCTGTGCTCTCTGCGATCAGCTGTTCCACCCAGTCTCCAAACGACGCCACCTCGGGCGAGATCACGAACGTCGCTTTGTCGCGTCCCACGGCGGCGAGCGACGCCAGCGCGGCTCCAAGCCATACAGCCTCGTTGTCGTCCTGCGCCCGGCACCGTTCCATCATCGACAGCGCGCGATCGAGCAGCCGCCCGACCTCCACGCCGACGAGCGCTGCCGGCACCAGCCCGAAATGCGACAACGCCGCGTACCGCCCTCCGATGTTCGGGTCGTTGAGGAAGGTCTCGCGAAACCGTTGTTCGTTGGCCATCGACTCCAAGCGGCTGCCCGGATCCGTGATCGCCACGAAGCCACGTCCAGCGCGCTCTGGCCCCAGGGACTGAACGGCCCATGCGTGGAAGAACTTAAGCAGTGAGAGGGTTTCCACTGTCCCTCCGGACTTCGTGGCCACAATCACCAGTGTCTTGGCGGGATCGAGGCGCTCGGCGCGAGCCCATATCTCGTCCGGATCCGTGCTGTCGAGAACGTGCAACCGGAGTCCACCCGATCCCGGCACAGCGAAGACTCTGCCGAACAGCTCGGGCGCCAGGCTCGATCCTCCCATGCCAAGAAGGAGCGCATCCGTGAAGCCGTCTGTTCGCACCCCATTGGCAAACGACTGAAGCCGCTCGATCTCCTCGCGCATCCCCTCCGCCACCCGCAGCCAGCCAAGTCGATTCTCAATCTCCTCAGGGCTTGGGCTCCAGACCGTGTGGTCACCGGCCCAGATCCTCGGAAGAATCCGCTTCTCGTTCATCTCGACGACCGCACGCTCTACCTCCACGGCAAACGGTCCCAGTCCGGACTCGCGAACGGACGGCGGTTTCTCCAGCTGTTCAGCCTTCTTCTCGATGCTCTTCAGCACAGAGCGGTATGATGCGGCGAACGCCTCCACGCCGTCTGCCTGCAGAGTCTCGGTGATCTCCGACAGATCCACCCCGAGCGATGCCAGTGTGTTCAGCCTGTCCTGTGCTTCCTCCACTCCCTGCACGATCGTCACTGATGCGGCACCGTGGTCGAGAAAGGCGTTGAGTGTTGCCGGAGGCACAGTGTTCACGGTGTCTGAACCCACCAGCTCGTCCACATACAGCGTGTCGGGGTACTGAGGATTCTTCGTGCCGGTACTGGCCCACAGCGGACGCTGCACGTGCGCTCCATGGACAGCCAATGCCTCCCATCGCGCTCCGGAGAAGATCTCACAGAACCGCGCGTACGCCACCTTCGCGTTGGCGATAGCAACCGTTCCCTGCAACTGCGGCTTCCCCAGACCCTGCAGGACGCGGTCCACGGCAGTGTCTACCCGGCTCACGAAGAACGATGCGACCGACGCGACGCGCTTCAGATCCTGACCGGCCGTTCGTCGTCCCTCCAGGCCACGCAGATACGCCTCAGCCACCGCCTCGTAGTGCGACTGCGAGAACATCAGTGTTACGTTGACGTTGACGCCTTGCGAGATCAACGTTTCCGCCGCGGCGACCCCCGCGGCTGTTGCGGGCACCTTGATCATCACGTTGGGTCGACTGAGGGCGGAGAACAGCCTGCGTGCTTCCTCGACTGTTCCCTCGGTGTCATCGGCCAGGCTGGGGCGAACCTCAAGGCTGACATACCCATCGGCTCCCTGCGTCCTTTCGTAGACCGGCCGCAGAAGATCGGCCACGCGCCCGATGTCGTCCAACGCCAGCGCCTCGAAGATCTCCTCCGGCGTTCTTCCCTGCGATACTTGCACTGCGATCTGCGCATCGTATGCATCGCTCTGGCTGATTGCCTTGTCGAAGATCGACGGATTCGACGTCACGCCGGTCACACCCCACGCGATCAGCGCTCGAAGTCCACCGTCGTCCAGCAGGGACCGCTGGACATTGTCGTACCATACCGACTGGCCCAGGGCCGCCAGATCCTGTAACCGGGTCATGTTTCACCTCCCCTGCTTACCTACGAGGACAGCATCTCCAGCGCCTCATCGACCACACGTTCAACAGTCAGCCCGAACCGCTCGAATAGCACCTCTGCCGGCGCACTCGCGCCGAAGCGGTCGATCCCCACAACGCGACCCTCCAGCCCGACATAGTGCTCCCATCCGAGCGGGCTTCCTGCCTCCACAGCCATCCGCGCACGGACACTCCGTGGGAGCACGTGCTCACGGTAGGCCTCCGGTTGCTGATCGAACAGCTCCCAGCTCGGCAGCGACACCACGCGGACCCTGGGTCCGGACTCGGCGAGCCTTTCGCCTGCCTGCAGCGCCACCTGTAGCTCAGATCCTGTTCCCAGCAGGATGACGTCCGGGGTGCCCTCATCGCTCTCCCACAGGACATATCCGCCGCGGCCCACGCCATCTTCCGGACAGGTCTCGGATCGCTGCAGCATCGGCAGGTTCTGACGAGACAGGATCAAAGCCGTCGGGCCGCAGGTGTTGGCCAGTGCTGCCCGCCACGCCTCGGCGGTTTCGCGCGCATCGGCCGGCCGAATCACCGTCAGGTTCGGCATCACTCGCAGACTCATCAGATGCTCGATCGGCTGATGCGTCGGTCCATCCTCTCCCAGGCCGATGCTGTCGTGGGTGAAGACGTACACGACACGGATCCGCATCAGGGCGGCCAGCCGCATCGGAGGCCGCATATAGTCCGAGAAGATCAGAAACGTTCCGGTGTAGGGGATCACACCGCCGTGCAGCGCCATCCCTCCCGCAATCGCCCCCATCGCATGCTCGCGCACACCGAACCGTAGGTTCCGGCCAAGGAACGTCTCCGGAGCCAGATCGGCTTCTCCCTCCAACAACGTCTTGTTGCTCGGGGCAAGGTCCGCCGATCCCCCAAACAGGGACGGAATCCTCTGCGCCAATAGGTTCAGCACCTTCCCCGACGCGCTCCGCGAGGCCATCGGGTCGGCCTCCGGGGAGAACAGGCTGGACAAACCTTGATCCCATCCCTGGGGAAGCTCACCCCGCATCTCGGAAGCGAACCTTTCCGCCAGTGCAGGGTACGCGTCGGCGTATCCCTTCATGCGGTCGGCCCAGGCTTGCTGCGCATCCCGTCCGCGTGCGATCGCGCCGGCCATGTGTCCGCGCACATCGTCCGGCACGTGAAAGGTTGGCTCCGGGGGCCAGCCGAGCGACGACTTGGCGGCGAGCACGTTCTCCTCCCCCAACGGCTCTCCGTGTACCTTGGCCGTATTCTGGCGCGGACTACCAAACCCAATCACCGTCTTGCATCGGATCAACGATGGCTTCCCTTGTTCATCAAGGGCAGACTGCAATGCTGACGCTACCGCGGAGAGATTGTTTCCATCCACGGGTCCCAGCACCTGCCACCCATACGAAGCAAAGCGTTGACTCACATCTTCAGTGAATGCCAGTTGTGTGGATCCTTCGATCTGGATGCCGTTATCATCGTACAAGAAGATCAGCTTCCCCAGCTGCAGATGCCCCGCGAGGCTGGCGGCCTCGGAGGACACCCCCTCCTGAAGGTCACCATCCGACACGATCCCGTACGTGTGGTGGTCGATGATCGTGTGTCCGGGGCGGTTGTACCGCGTCGCCAGCCAGCGCTCGGCCAACGCCATCCCCACAGCATGGGCGAAGCCTTGACCCAAGGGACCCGTGGTCGTCTCCACCCCAGGTGTCTCCCCGTACTCAGGGTGCCCGGGCGTTCGGCTACCCCACTGCCGAAACGCCTTCAGCTCATCCAGCGAGAGGTTGTACCCGGTCAGGTGGAGCAGGCCGTACAGCAGCATCGACGCATGCCCTGCCGACAGCACGAATCGATCGCGGTCCGGCCAGTCCGGCTGTTCCGGGGAGTGCTTGAGGAACCGATCCCAGAGTGTGTAGGCCGCCGCGGCCGCCCCCATCGGCGCCCCTGGATGACCGGAGTTCGCTTTCTGGACCGCGTCCACCGCCAAGAACCGGAGGGTGTTGATACAACGCTGGTCGATCGTGTTCTGGGTCATGTCTCTCCTCCTGATGTGCACAGCACAGTTCGTCCGACACTTGGGCTCCCAGCGCATGGCTGCCCGTTCCCTGCCGCTCTCGCAGGATACGACACTGCGGCACAGGAGCCAAGCGCCAAGCGGCCGAAACAGCAGCGAGCCTGCCGTCGTTTGGCGGTCTGTGTCCTTGACTTCCGGATCCAAGCCCCGACAATCATCGCCACATCATCATGCGCGCACCTCACGATCGCCCCCGTGCCCAAGCACACGTCCATATACGTCCGTATCGCCCTGCCGACCGCGCGATCGTGCGCGGGCTGGTCCTCGACTGTGCCGATGACGGCATCGTTCCTCGCTGTCTCCAGCGTCATCGCGCCGCGCTGACCGACCTACTGACGCGATACTATCTCGACTTTGAACCGGAGTCCTGTTGGGTGGTGGAGAGTTCGTCCGACGGAGTGGTCGGGTACATCTTCGGCTGTCTGTCCAGCGGACGGCGACGACGCACGTTGGTCCTGCGCATCGTCCCCACAGCCCTCGGTCGGATGTTCTTGGGTGGCGCGCTGTGGACCTGCCCGATCGTCCGTCTGATTCGGGCAGGGCTCGCGACCTGGCTGCGCGGACGTCGGAGCAAGCGGTGCGCACAGCGCCGGTTTCCCGCACACCTGCATCTGGGCATCGATCCAAAGTATCGAGGATACGGATGGGGAGGGAGGTTGATCGCGCGATTCCTCCAGCATGCACGAGAGAACCATCTTCCCGGGGTACATGTTTCCGTCGTAGAGAGCAACCGACCGGCGCGCGCCTTGTTCTCTCGTCACGGATTCGCGGAACTGGGACACTACACAGCCTTCTTCCCAGGCACCTGGTCCCCTGTGGAGATGCGGCTGATGGGCGCCGACACGTCGCGAAACGAGAACAAGCGCGTGCCACGCACAGCAAGCAAGCACCCTGAAGATCATGCCTCGGCGATTCCCTCCTTGCTTCACCGACAACTCGCACGTCTGCGGCGATGGCGACGGCTCAAGCTGCCGCTGAAGGCGTTTGACTCCCTCGTCTCCGTGATCACCGGCGTTCCCATCTACCTTCAGACCCCGTTCCTCTGGTTCGTCTCCCCGGAGAAAGCGGTTGTCCCTAAGCCAAGTGGTGCGGAGACAGAGCGCCTCCTGGTGATCGCCCCTCATCCGGATGACGACATTCTCGGCGTTGGGGGCACGCTGGCCGAGGCACATGCCCGAGGGGCCACTGTGCGGATTGTCTATCTCACCAGCGGGGACGCCAACCGGGCGGCCAAGTACCTCATAACGCTTCCCCCGCTTCGTCGCGCCGCCGGATACCGTGCGCTGGGAGAACGCCGGGAGCGAGAGGCGGTGCTCGCACTGCGACACCTGGAGATCCCCGCCGATCACGCCATCTTCCTCAACTACCCGGACCGCGGACTCACGCCGATGTTGGATCGTCATCGGGCGCACGGGAATCCACACCGTAGCCGGTTCACCGATCGATCCACCGCTTACTCCGAGGTGGCCTTTCGGCCATCGGCCCCCTACACCGGTGAGGCGCTGATTGAGGACCTGCTGTCGATTCTGGGGAGATTTCAACCGACCGTTCTCTACATGCCTCATCCGTTGGATGCACACCCGGACCACCGCGCCGGGCACCGAGCCACCACCCTCGCGCTGCGTCGCATGCGTACGGTCTACCCCGAGGCACCTTCTCCCGAGATCCGCTGTTACATCGTACACGTGTTCGAGGAGAGATGGCCGCTTCCGAGCGGTCGGCGCACACCGCTTCCGCTGAGCCTCGTGCCCGCCTCGATGGCCGACGAGCCCTGGGTCTCCACGGACCTTTCCGAACCCGCGGTTCGGGCCAAGCTCTCAGCCATCCGCTCCCATTCGTCGCAGTGGCTGACCTCTCGGCAGTTCCTGTCCGGATTCGTCCGCACCAACGAAATCTACGCGCAGAACGTCTCAACGGAAGCGGCTGTCCAGGATGTAACCGACGCCCCGCACGCGACGCGCTGAACCCCCGCGGTTCCAGAACAGATCGAACGAGAGCAGAGCGTGATGCCGCATCACACGACAACGCTAGCTTCTCAGCAGCTCCTCCGCCAGCAGCCTGGGCGGCAGGGACCCGCAGGCAAGGATCCGATCATGCATCTCTCGCAACGAAGCATCAGGATGCTCCGCCTTGTACGCTTCGATAACGTTGAGAATCTCCAGCTTGCCGATCAGGTAACTCATCGGCTGCGTCGGGCTCGACGTGTAGCGTCGGACCTCAGCGGTGGCGTCCTTGGGCTCCAGCCCCACCCGATCCACCAAGAAGGCGATCCCCTCCTCGACCGTCATCCCCTGCGTGTGCAGCGAGACGTCCAGGATAATCCGTGCAGCGCGCCACAGCTGGTCCTTCAGGCGGCCCAGCTTCTGGATCGGCTGGTCGATGAACCCCAGCTGCTCCATCAGCTCCTCGCAGTAGAACGCCCAGCCTTCCACGAACAGACTGGACAGCGCCGATCCTAGTTTGCGCGGCAGCGTGCCCACCGAGTTGGCGTAGACCAACTGCAGGTGGTGACCCGGATACGCCTCATGCAACGCAGTCACCGGCAGTTTCGCGTAGTTGTGTCCCCGCAGTTTCGAACGCTGCGTCTCCTTGGACGCGCGAGGCGAAACCGGCGTCACGATGAAGATCCCTTCCTGCTTCTTCTCCAACGGGCCCGGCATCATATACGCCGCGAACGGAAGCACGGCCCGCATGTGCGCCGGCGTCGGCTCGATCCTCAGGCTTTCGTTCGCCGGGATGCTGACAATCTCGTGGTCGATCACGAACTGCCGTGCACGAGCGACCTCGCGCCGATACGCGTTCAGAAGATCCTTGGCCTCCGGGTGATCGTCCTTGGCCGTCTCCAGGATCTCCCGGGCCGACTTCGCCGGATCGATACTCTTCGCCACAGCTTCCATGGCCGCCTGCGTCTGCTCGAACAGCTCCCAACCCTTGCTGAGCAGGCTATCTGCCGTGTACTCCAGGAAGTGGTTCTCCCTTAGCATTTCCTCAAACAGGTCCTTGCCCGCCGCGAACTCCCCTTGAGCCCGTGGGAGAACCTCATCCTTCAGAAACGCCGCGTACTCGGCCAGCGCCTTGGCCGCACGGCGGCCAGCCATGATCAGCCGCGGGGCCAACCACGGGACGCGCAGGCTCAGCAATGGGAGGAGCAGAGAGAACAACTTGGTCCCTTGCATTGCACTCTCGTGTGCAATCTCTGCCCACACTCGAGGAACCCGCTCCGGCACCAGGTTGGCTCGACCCTCGGCCAACACGCGCGGCACCTCTTGCAGGCGCCCCAGAATCGACTTCATCCGCACCGGCAACGGCGCGAAATCCTTGACCAGAAGCATGAAGATGCCCCCCAGGCACTCGCCGGAGTACATCCCCGGGGACCGCTCGTAGCCGCGCAGCGCGTCGTACTCGCGCTTGACCGACCGCACCATATGGGTCATGAGGGTATGGTCGATCCGTGCGGTCGGATCCAACTCCTGTACCGAGACCGCCTCCAGCTCCCCAAGCGCCTTCGCCAGACGCTTTTCTCGTCGCTCCAACGCTGGGCGACTGTGATCGGTGAGCCGGTCATCGTAGCGATGGTCCCCCATGTGCGTCGCGATCATCGGCGCTTCGGCCATCATATGCTCGAAGAACTCATCCACCCGTTGGTAAAACTCTGTCTGTGTCTGGCTGGTCATGCCTCCCCTTTCGCCCGCGGTCCCCCACGCGGCAGCCCATCATACCTCAGCGATCCCACAGAGCAATCTTTCCGTGACCGCAACCCCTCCACAGCGGCAGAATCACGATGGCTTGCCCCGACGTCCTGGCTAGGCCAACATGCGTACGATACCTTCGCCGATCGCGTCACGGCAGAGAAAGGAGTCTCATGGAGCGTTGGCAAGAGCTTCTCCATCACCTTCTTCCGATCCTACAGCCGACGTTGGACGATCCGGAGACCCGTTGGGCGCTCATCGGATCCGCGGCCACCGCACTGCAGGGATGCGAGGTCACACCCCGCGATCTCGACTTCCTGACCGCCCATCCCGCAGGAGTCCATCGGTTCGTCGAACAGCTGTGCTCCTTTCTGCCGGCCACCTGCCCCCATGGCATCGACCATCCTGACTGGATCTCCTCCGCCACCCATCCGATCCGCCACGGCCCCGACGAGGTCGGGTTCACATGGCACTTCGCCCGCTGGAGGATCGACGACCTAAAGGTTGAGGTCGCGCACATCGCACCCCCCCTGGGATTCCGCATGTCCAAAGACGGCAATGGCCTCTGGGAGGCAGGCCCCGAGATCTGGCCCCATATCGTCACCGCCTCGCTGGGGTCCCGGGTCATCCCGGTTGTCCCTCTAGAACTGCAACTGGGGACCAGCCTGCAACGTGGGCTGGAAGATCGAGTCGCCGTCATCACCCAAGCCCTGCAGCATCGAGGCCCGGACATGGATCTCCTGTACCGCGCACTCACCCCTGAGCAGATGGCTCGGTTCCTGGCGCTCACCCGCGATTCCGGGAGCGAAGTGCCGTTCTCATGATGAGGCAACGGTTGACGCACTCCATGCGCCGCATTCCGGTGTGTCTTCTGGGAATCTGTGTAATCATGATACTGGGGTGGACGGCCGCCAACCTCGTACCCGTCATGGCCAGCCCAACCGACGATCACCTCGTAATGCCCGTCCTGAGGCAGGAGCTGTCGACGATCGCTGCTCAGGCGAACGACGTGCTTGAGCGAGCCCTTCCTTCTCTGTCCAGGGAACAGCTGGCCCGTCGTCGAGTCGCCCAGACCACCTTCTGCCTGCCTCAGAACGTGGTCGGCGCGGCGTACTACACGCTGCTTCGTCTCATCGGGAAGGTCACGCACACCGCAACCCGCCATGAGATCGTTCTCGTGGTTACCCGGACTCCGTTCGGGGCGTCGCTTGGTCGCTTCCTGTTTGTGGGCGAGGCATTCCTGACTGAGACAGCCGTTCGTCATGAGTATGGGCACACCCTGCAGGGCTACAGACGTGGGCCGTTCTACTTGCTGTTCGAAGGCGTCACATCCTTTGTGCAGGCTGCGCTGTCCATGGCGTTCCCTTCGTTCGCCGCGGGCTACTACGACCGCTGGCCGGAGAACGAGGCGGACGTCCTGGGGGGAGTCCACGTCAGCCAGTAGACGCTTGATGAGCTTCGTCCCCTCTCTCAATGCATCCCCAGCGTGCCGCGTATCCGGCACCGCGCCTCCATGCGCAGGAATACCGACGCTCCCAGGATCAGCATGATCACCATGAACGCGGCCAACACCGCCACCGACATCCAGAGCGGCAGCAGCGAATCGGTCCCCAGCAACAACGCGCGCACCGCGTCATACCCATAGGTGGTCGGCAGCGCCAGCGAGATGATCAGAAGGAATCGCGGCAGCACCGTGACTGGGAACCCTCGTCCAGACAGCTCCCCCACCAGGAAGCTCGAGACGTCCACGAGCGTGTTGGCGTCGCGCAGGAGCAACACGAGCCCCGCGAACGCGAATCCGAATCCGTACAGCCCGGCCAGCATCGGGAGGGCGACCAGCATCGCCAGCCCCACCGATCCGGAGACCTGAAACCCAAACAGCAGCCAGCTGGCCAGCAGCACGCCTGCGCAGTTGAGCGTCGTGATCACCAAGCTGGTGATCGTGCGCCCCACCAAGAAGGCGATTCGAGGGACGGGGGCCATCCAGTTGGTCTCCAGAACGCCTGAGTCCATCTCGATCTTGAGGGAGTAGCCGATCCCCCAGAAGACCGAGTTGACATACGCGCCGAGGAAGCTGCCGATCAGGATGAACGAGAAGAAATCGCTGGTGCCGCTGAACGCCTCGAACCCGGACGCGCGCCCGTCCACACTGAAGCCCAAACCGAGGAAGAACGCCGGAGTCAGCCACATCAACGGCTCGATCACGCGGAACACCGCATTGAACGGATAGCGGAAGAACTGGATCAGGTCCTTCTTGGCGATCGCCAGCAAGACGTGAACCATGCTTCGCCTCCTCAGTAGTTCCCGAGCGCTCCCGTACGCGTCATGCGCCGCTCTGTGTAGCGAAAGGCAAGCACGCCCAAGGTCAGCGTCCCCACGGCGAACGCCGCCAGGATGAGGATGTGCCCGGACACGGCCGCCGCGTCCGCGCCGCTCAACGACACCGCGCGCATCGCCTCGATGGAGTACGTCAATGGCAGTGCCCGCGACACGCCTCGCATCCAGGCCGGGAGCACGGCCAACGGGTAGGTCAACCCGCAGAACACCATGAACAATCCTCGAACCAGCTGCACCATGGCGTTCATCTCCTTGAACCAGATCACCAGACTGGCAAACAGAATGCCCAAGCCGTAGACCGACAGCGACGACAGTACGAACAAGCCGGTAGCTAGTCTGAGATCGCCGACGATCTGGAAGCCCCAGATGAAGCGCGCCGCGACCGCCATCACCCCGAAGTTGACCATGGATGTGATCAGCTGGGTCACCGTGCCCCCGACAAGAACCCCCAGTCGGCTGACCGGACAAAGCCAGGTAGATTCCAGGGTTCCCCGCATCTGCTCCGAGCGCAGGAACCCTCCCAGGGTCCAGAGCATCATGTTCAACCACATCCACAGCACCAAGCCAACGATGATGTAGCCGGTGTAGTCGGTCGTTCCCGCCAACGCGCTGAACACGTGCAACGACTGCTCATCCGGTCCGGCAAGCGCCTTGGCGGAGAATACCGCCATGATCGGGAACAACAGCGGCCAGACGAAGACGGCGATCACCCAGGACGGGTAGCGAACGAAGATCAACAGGTCCTTCTTCACCACCGCACCCATCACCCGGAGCCCTACGCGCACCCGATTCATGCTCACCCCCTACCCCTCGCGCAACGATTTCCCGGTGAGATGGATGAACACGTCTTCCAACGTCGGCTCAACCACTTGGAAGTTCAGGATCTCGAGGCCGGCGGCTCGTACGGTCTCCAGGATCGGCCCGACAGCCTGTCGATGGCTGGCCGCGATCACGTGGACCTCGGATGTACCCGCGCCGGAGCCGTTCATCATCGGCCGCGCCGTCGCCGCCTCCACCCCATCGAGGGCCATCAAGCCCGCCAGCAGCCCGTCCGCGCCAGCCGAGACCTCCAGCCGAACCGCATCTTTGGTGTCCAGCGAGGCCTTCAGCGCTGCGGGCGCGTCCAACGCGATGATCCGCCCCTGATCGATGATCGCCACCCGGTCACACAGCTCGTCGGCCTCGGCCATATAGTGGGTCGTCAACAGCACGGTGTGTCCATCGCTGCGTAGGCTCTGGATCAACTCCCGCAGCGACCGCGCCGCTTGCGGATCGAGGCCGACCGTCGGTTCGTCCAACAGCAGAATCGGCGGAGACGCCAACAGGGCACGCGCCAGGGCCAACCGTTGCTTCATCCCGCTGGAGTAGCGCTCCACCAGTTCGTCCGCTCGTGCCGTCAGGCCCATGCGATCCAGTAGCCGCTGTATCTGCTCTCTGGCCGACGCCGCCGGAAGCCGGTTGAGGGCGGCGAAGTAGGCGAGATTCTCCCGCCCGGTAAGTTTCCAGTAGACGCTCCGCTCACCGCTCATCACAGTGCCCAGCGCTGCGCGAACCTTGGCCGGTTCCCTAATGACATCAAAGCCCGCCACCTGCGCCGTCCCAGACGTCGGCGTCAGTAGAGTACATAGAATCTTGATCGTGGTCGTCTTGCCGGCACCGTTCGGTCCAAGCAGACCAAACACCTCGCCCCGGCCCACTGAGAAATCGACCCCGTTGACCGCTATCAGCGCGCTTCCGCCCGCGTCCCGTGCAAGAAGCAAACCGCGGCGTGCACGTCGCGGGAATACCTTCCTCAAGGCTTGGACTTGGACCGAGTCGTTCATCGAGGGACCACCTTCCACGCGCAGTATAACAGAACGCTGTTACGTGTTCACCTCTTCACAGCACATCCATCCGCTGACAGCAGTACGAGGATCTACCTGATGGACGATGCAACGAAGTGGGCGATCGGCTCGTCGGGTGCAGGCTCCGCCCTCATGTCCAGCTTCTACACCCGCCGTACCCGCCGTAAGGCAAAGGTGCCCATTGCGGCATCCCCGCCGGGAGCCAAACGAGATCCTTCCTCACCTCAGCTTGGCACTTCAGTTCCCCGCACCTCCAAACACAAGGCGACTCCCGCCAATGCCCCTCGAGGGAGTTGGCGGACCAGACTCACTCGAACGATGGCCCGGCCTCAGGGGGGCTGGTCATCCTCCCCATGCCCCATGCCAACAGCCACTCGGCGTCCTCACCCCCAGGCGGCAACTCCAAATGCCCTCCGCAGCCCAACCATCGAGTCCCATTCAATGCTTCCGGGACGCACGCCAAGTCATACAGCTATTCCCTTGGCCAGGAGATCATCGCGAATCTCATCAACGACTGCATAGAAGCAAATCCACTCGCCCTCCATCACCTGAGGCCGAGAACGGATTCCCGCGACCATCCCGTCGCACGGAGTCTTGATGCTCGCCAGAACCTCACCGTGCAGCGAGTACAGCGTGCCCAACGACTCGCCTTCCCTCATCGGAGAGAGAAACTCCAGTCCCCGTTCGCCAACCCACACTCCTGTCTCCGGCGCTAGGACGGTTTCCTGGTGACCAAGGTTCCAGCGATCGCAGTACTCTGCCTTGCCTTCGAGCATCTGATAATGCCTCAGCACATTCAAATACGCTTCACACAGTGCATCCCCCACAGCATGGAAGTCATCGGTCAGGGTTCGGCATAGGCCACCGAGCTCAATGCTGATCGCTGCCTTTCCCCTGGCCGCCAGCTGAGAGCTCGGGTTCCCGCCGCCAGATGGGCTGGTCATGATCATCGACCAAACCGGCCCCATCGCAGCACCCAGCTCTCGACACTGAGGAGTATCTGCCGCAAACATGACCGATGACAGATACGAGTGGTCTCCCCCCGAGTGGATGTTGATCTGGAGATCGCAGACCGGTTCCATCGCAGCGAAGTGTGCTGCCGCCACGCGAGCGGTGGGATATCCGTTGGGATCACCCGGGTAGATCCGATTCATGTCATACGTGAAGCCATCCGCTGGGTTTCCGCGTGACCCTGTGATGAACGCCTCGGGATTCATGGCCGGACAACCGACGATCGCCCCGCTCAAGGTTTTCGGATCGATCACATCAACCAGTTTGAAGATGGAGATCGCCCCCTCAGCCTCGTCTCCATGCGTGCCTCCGTTGAGCCAGAGGATGGGACCATCTGCTGATCCGTTGATCACCACCAAGGGAAGTGCACGTTCATTTCCATAGAGATCTCTCCCAATAGGGAGACCACAGCGTATCAGCTCCCCGGACTTCGCCGTCCCGGTTCCGATCGTCAGTGCCCCACTTGCGTACCTCTTGCTCTGCGTCATCAAACACTCCTTCGATGAGCACTATGTGATCGGGCCCATGAACTCAATTGCCGTTGCGTGGGCATGTTGCTGCCCCACGAAGTTGGTCAACAACCCGTGAATCTCCTTATGCTCGGCGAATCTCAACGGAAGACCGGCCTCGCGTGCAGCCTGAGCCGCTGTCTCGATGCAATCGACCTCAAATGCAGCGTGCTCAAGGCCCTCACCATTCTCCTTCAGGTACTCGTCCCACCGGCTCCCGGGTTGGGTCGATTCGTTGAAGACAAAGCGAATCCCAGCAAGTTCAAATGCTCCGAGACGAACATTCAACTCCTCGTTAACCTCGATCTCAGCCTTCAACCCAAACAGAGCTTCCCAAGCTCTTAAGGTCTCATCCAGATCTCGAACCACGAACCCCAGATGGTGCACCTTCTTGACCTGTACTTGACTCATGCCGCCTCCCTTATCGTGTCCTATCCACTACTGCTTCCTCGTACTCTGCAGACGGAGACCTTCAAACGGCTTCGTGTCCCCCTTCCGTCTTTGGATAGGCCAGCAGGTCCCGAGACTCGAGGTCCGGTTGCCAGCCCAGGTTCAGATCCAAGATCTCCCTCCGACGCTCCCCCCTACTGCCTACGCAACCTCGCGATCCTCCCCCGACGAATGAAGCCAACACGACGCTTCACAAGCAGCAAACCGCAGAGTCCTACAAGCTACGTTCACGGACTCACCTTGGAGATCAGTTCTCGAAGCCGCCGTTTCTGATCAGCGCGCCCCGTACCTGAACCTCCACCAATGTGCGGTGTCAGAACCACATTCTCCAGTTGAGTCAGAGGGTGGTCGTAAGGCAGCGGCTCCTCAACGAATACATCCAAGCCAGCCCCAGCAATTCTTCCGGTCTTCAGAGCATCGACCATGGCCTCCTCGTCGACAACGCCTCCGCGACAGGCATTCAGGAGGAACGCTGTGGGCTTCATGCGGCGGAAAAGGTCAGCATTGATCAGTTTTTCGGTCGCCGGCGTATGGGGAATGTGAAGCGAGATGAAGTCGGAGGAGACAAGAAGGGCATCGAGGTCTTCATACTGAGCGCCGAGCTCAGCCTCAATCTCCTCCGGTGCTTCCTGCTGATCGAAGTACAGGATCCTCATCCCGAATCCCTTAGCTCTCGCTGCAAGCTCCTTTCCGATCTCCCCGAAACCAACGATACCCAATACTTTACCATATACCTCACCCGTTTGTACCGGCATCCACTTGAACGCAAAGCTCCGCTCACTTGTGACTTCGGGGGACATCCCACAGTCTCGATAGCCTCCCGCGATGACTCCAAGATGAGACCGAATCATGTCACGCGCGCACATGAGCATCAAGGTCATTGCGTGCTCAGCCACCGTGATGCATGCGAGCTGGGGAACATGGATCACTTGGATTCCCCGCTTCGAGCAGGCGTCCATGTCGATGCCAACGGACCACCGACTGAGTTTGATGAGCATGCGAACACTGGGTCCTGCTTGCTCTACAGTCTCTCTGTCAATCTCTCGATTGCGTGTAATGAGGATGTCCGCATCTGCTACTGCATCTCGAAATGCTCCCGGCGATGGGTCCTCAAGAAGCACCAGATCTACAGGTAGACCGTCGAGATCCTCCATCCAGCGCTTCTTGAACTCCGCCGTCATGGGATCTGCCACCACAACTCTTCTCCTGTCACTCATTCCGGAACCTCCCGTTCGTTCTCATCTTGTCCTGATCCTCTCTGTTGGCTGAGTGTTCGTCCCACACGACATCATCATCAGTCCCGGGGGCCAATCATGGACTCAACCACAACGTCACCGATCACCTTCAGGCCGCCTCGTGCTGCCGAGACCGTCTACACAACACGAAGAACTCAGCTCTCGCTGCCGTCGATGGAGCACTGAACTCGCGAACCAGATGATCGAGTCCATGCAGGTCAGGATGCCTCCCTCTTTGGTAGGCAGGATGCTCCCGTGTTGTCGTCGCCGTGCCTCTTGGGGCCATCGACAGGGGGGGGGAACACCCGATTCATCTCCGCACACGCCGACACACGCCGCAGAGACCCTCTGAATGTACTTCTGTGCTGACCAGAACGGCGTCACCACCTTTCTTCGATCGACAGTTTCACTGGGACTACCGCAGGCGCAGCTGCCCAGTCGCCGGACGTGCGAAACGGACGGCGAGTGCAGGGCGGCTACCGGTCGCGCTGGGCAATGTATCGACGAACTGCTCCGTGCATTCGCTCTGCAGCAATCTTCAACTGCTCGAGGGGCGCAAGTATCGAGATACGAACAAACCCCTCAGCATGTCCGTAGGTCGTTCCAGGGAAGATCTGAACCTTCGCATCTCTGAGTATGTCCCGACAGAACTCAAAGGCCGACTTCCCTGTCGGCGTGATGTTGACGAAGAGATACATCGCGCCCCCGGGATAGCCATACGTGAGCCCCATATCGGTGAGCGCATTCATCATGAACGCACGTCGCTCTTCGTAGATCGCGCGCGTCGCCTCAACCGAGGCTTGCCCCTCGGGACTCAGCGCTGCTATTGCTGCCATCTGGGTTGCATGATTGACAGAGATCGTCATGTTGTACTTCACCATCTGAATCTCGGTGACAAAATCTGCCGGGGCTGCGAAGTAGCCGATCCGCCATCCCGTCATGGAGTACGCTTTGGAGAATCCGTTGAGGACAATCGTCCTCTCCTTCATGTTCGCGAAGCTAGCGATACTCGTGTGCGTAAGTCCATCGAAGATGATCTTCTCGTAGATCTCGTCTGAAACCACGACTAGATCCTGCTCCACAGCCAGCGCAGCAATGGCCTCCAGCGTGTCGTGTGGGATCACTGCGCCCGTAGGATTATTCGGCGTGACGACAATCAACGCTTTGGTCCTGTCGGTGATTCTCTCACCGATCGCATCCGGCTGAAGGGCGAAGTCCTCTGCCTGGCACGTGGGCACATAGACCAGGTGCCCACCCGCCAACCGTACTACGCTCTCGTATGAGGTGTACAAAGGGTCGGCAATCAGCACCTCATCTCCCTCATTCAGCAGCCCCTGAAAGATCACATTCATCGCTTCTTGGCCACCGGTGGTCACCACGATCTCCGTTTCGGGATCATAGGTGAGCTCGTTGTCTGCAAACAGCTTCCCGGCGATTCCCTCACGAAGCTCTGCCAGGCCTGCCCAGTGCGTATAGTGAGTACAGCCATTTCGAAGGGCATTGACCCCCGCCTCCACGATGACTTCAGGCGTATCCAGATCGGGATCCCCTCGACCCAACTTGATCAGGTTGCTAACTCCCTGTGCAAGATCGAGCAGAACCTCCCGCTCGCCCCGAGGCGCTTGCTCAACTCGCCTTGATGTTCTCTTGGCTACAACGCTCCTGGACATCAGTACACCTCCCCGCGGTGACCCTACAGCAGATCTCCATCCATTCCCTTATACAGAACGCCATATTCCTCTACGGAACTGGCATGCTCCTTCTGCGACACGGTCTAGACCAAGAGAACGACACGTGTCATCATCCAGTATTGACGGGACGTCCCCCTCGATACACCGCGCTCACGCGCCCACAGGCTGTGATGTCCGTCGTGGGATCGCCCTGGAGAACCACCAGATCTGCCTCGTACCCAAGCGCGATTCGACCAATGCTGTCATCGAGACCAAGGGCTTGTGCCGATCCGGCGGTCGCCGCCTGCAACGCATCGCGTTCCGACATGCCATTCTCCACCATGAGACGCAATCCGATGTGCAGGTCACCAAACGGGTTGATCATGTACCCAGCGTCCGTTCCGGCCACGAATCGAATGGAGTGCTCCTGCATCCTCCGGAAGTTGATGAGAGCATCGCGCACAAGCTTCTCCCGGCGAGAACGCTGTGCCTCAGTCTGAGATCGAAGCTCATGCAGTGTTCGGTACGAGGCCTGCAGTGTCGGAGCGATGAACACATCTTCTCGTTCCATCAATTGTACAATCGAGGCATCATAGCGGTTCTCCAGCGTCTCTCCGCTCCAGAAGTTGGCGTGCTCGACACCGTCAAACCCTGCCAGCAGAGTATCTCGAACAGACTCCGGACACGTCGCATGGGCCACGATGGCTCTTCCCCATCGATGTGCCTCCTCCGCCATGATCCGAAGCTCAGAGAACGAGAACGCAGCGTATCCAGGAGAGGTTCCAGGGGTCCCACCTCCGGACGCGATGACCTTGATCACATCCGCCCCGTGAGTTACCAGTCGATCAATCGTCGCCCGCATCTCCGCAGCATCGCGGACCACTCCTCCCAAGTCAGCGCCATGCCCCTGGGGACAAGTCAGCGGTGCGCCAGAAAGGAGCATCCGCGGATAGCTGCTGTCCTCACACACCTCTGAGCGCAGATCGAATGTGCAGGTCCCCGGTGCTCCCAGATCACGTAGCGTAGTGATGCCCGCACAGAGAGCCTTCCGTGCATTCTCTGCCGCAATCTGCTTCAGCTCCTCCTGCGTATGGTCCTGAATGTAGTTCCCGGCCCAGGTTCCGTCTCCGGCGTACACAAGGTGACAGTGGGTGTCGATGAACCCAGGCAGGATGAAGTCGGAGCCGTGTTCACTGACTCGAGCCCCTGCGGGAGGGACAGCTTCAGCCCCCCAGATGGAACGGATCTTACGACCCGAGACCTCGATCCAAGCGGAGGGCAAAGGGGTTTCGTAGGGCGAACACAGCAGCGTCCCTCGGATCCATCGTGTCCCGTTCAACGAACACCGACCCGTCGACCATCAGCCTCCAAACCCAAGGCGATCGGCAACGACGCATACGTATGCAGCTCCTCGTAGAGGCATCGCAGCAGCTTGTCTCGTAGCCCGTGAACCATGCAGCCGTGGTAGACGTCGAACACCCGTAGGGTTCCATGCCAGTAGTGGGAGTTGGATGTGTGCCACAGCGGGTGCTTGACAAACGCCATCGTCTGCTCGGCTGCGACTCTGGAGCTTCCACCTTCGGTCACCAAGTACTGGACGACTTCATGCTCTGCACGCTTCTCATCGTGGTACAGATAGCACATGTTGGCAAGAAGCGCAGCCCGAAGGAGGTCCGCTTGAAGGCAGATGAGGTCATCGAAGCTGTCGAACCACCCCAGCAGGTACGAGCCCAAGTTGCATGTCCCTTCGTTGACCGAAGTCACCGGTGTATTGGCAAAGAAGAAGCTCTGCTCGACGGGAAGAGAGCCTCCGTCAAACGCCCTTTGGCGCATCGCGCTGATCGCGAAGTGACCCGGGCAGCCTTCATGTGTCACGACATGCTTGAGCGCTGCTCTCGGCCACTCAAGGTCCTCATTCAGAGTGATCCGAGCACCGTACGGTCCCTCCGAGTGCGAGTATCCACGATAGTAGACGTCCCGTACCGGCTCGAAAGCAAGGCGACACTCCTCAGGCATCGGGACCACCGATTCCCGGGTCTCCTCAAGCGACGCTGTGAGCAGGGCGAGCGTCTCCTGCCGAAATGCATCACCAACATCGGTGCGGGTGCGCCAGTCATCCAGCGCCTTAGAGAGCGATCCCTGGTATCCTGCCCTTGCGAGGTTGGCTGAGAGGTGCTCCTGTAGTTGTGCAACATCACCGCTTGGGACCTTCTCGTTGGGAAGACCTGTGAACCGCTTGACCCGCTCCGGATAACTCATCGGCTCGCCAGCCCCTTCTGCGGCCTGCGCCTGGAGTGCGTTCAGTACGTCCAGCAGGGACCTTCTCTGAGATGCATCGCAGGTCAAAGTCTCCACCTCGGCGATGATCTCGGACAGCGAACGATCACACTCATCGTAAGTAGACCATCGATCCTGTTGCATGAGTTCCTCAGAGTAGCTGTGCGAGAGCAGCGGGGACATCCCCTTATCCTGCTCGACAAGATCGTTCAGAGACAGGACACAACGAGCGAGCCTTTCCGGATGCCGAAGCAGACTTGGGACGTTCTCTCTTTCGGGCATGTCACTCCCTTTGCTTGTGTCTTTAACGTGTGAGCGACGGATCGAGCGCATCCCGAAGGCCATCTCCAAGGATGTTGATACTCAGAACCGTCAGCAGGATCATGATTCCAGGAGGGATCCAAATCCACGGGAACGCCTCAATCACGCGGATCGACTGCGCGCTCATCAGCATGTTTCCCCACGTCGCAGTGGGGATCTGAACGCCCAATCCGAGAAACGAGAGGCCGGCTTCGAGCAGAATCACCTCGGCGACGTTCAACGTAGCCCACACAACGATGGGTGCCATTGCATTGGGAAGAAGATGACGGAATGTGATCCGTAACGAACTGGCACCGATCGCACGTGCCGCCTGTGTATAGTCGTGCTCACGCAGAGCGAGGAACTGCCCCCGAACGATCCGAGCCAACCCTGGCCAAGACAGCAGTGCCGCGATGAAGACGATGTTGCGCGCACCAGGTCCAACAAGGGCAACGACAACAATCGCGATTGGAAGCATGGGAAAGGACATGACGATGTCTGCTAGACGCATGATCGCGCTGTCGGCCAACCCTCCGAAGTATCCAGAGAGAGCACCCAGTGCTGTCCCGATGAAGGTGGAGACAAGCGCCGTGATGAGCCCGACGGTCAATGAAACCCGAGACGCGTAGATGATCCGACTGAGCACATCCCGGCCGATCTGATCGGTTCCCAAGAGGTGTGTTCTGCTTGGCGCTTGCTCCATCCTGGCGATATCCATCCGATACGGGTCCCACGGGGCAACATATGGGGCCAAGAGGGCAGACAAGGAGAGAGCGAACAGGAAGAACGCCGCAGCAACAGCAAGACGATGCTTGAGAAAGCGGCGCAGGGCCAACCGGAAGAAGCTGTTCTTCTTCAACGTAGACCTCCGATCAGTCCGAGTAACGAATGCGTGGATCGACCACAACGTAGACCATATCCACCAGGAGATTGCTTAGGACGACGAGGAGCCCCAGCATGACAGTGATCCCAACGAGCACGGCACTATCCCGTTCATAGACCGATGTGACCAGCAATCGCCCCATGCCGGGCCAGGAGAACACCGTTTCTGCGAGGACGGCGCCGCCAAAGACGAACGGGATCCTGAGTCCCAGAAGGGTGATCACGGGGATGAGCGCATTTCTGCCCGCATGTCGAAGGATGACAAGAGCCTCCGCAACTCCCTTGGCTCGGGCTGTATCGACATACGGCTGAGACATGACGTCGATGAGCGTGGAACGGATGTATCGGGTGAACGAAGCCATGTAGAAGAGCCCCAACGTGGTCGTTGGGAGTACGAGATGTCGGAGAGCATCCCAGAATGGGTTCGTCTGTCCGGCGAAGGAGTGCGTCCCGCCACTGGGGAGAACGCCCAGCTTGACCGAGAACACGTAGATCAGGATCAGCCCCAGAAAGAACGTCGGAATCGATATTCCCGCGAATGCACCGATCGTGAAGACAGAGTCGAATAGGCTGTATCGACGTATTGCGCTCACAACGCCCGCTGGAATGGCAAACAACAGGCTGACAAACAGGGCAGTCCCCATGAGGGTGACCGTCTTGGGAACACGATCAGCGATGATTCGTACGACCGGCTCTCGTGTGATCATCGAGTAGCCCAAGTCGAACCGAACAGCATGTTTCAGCCATTGCCAGTATCGGATATGAACCGGCAGGTCCAACCCCAGCTGTGCACGGCGGAGCGCCATCTGCTCCCGACCCAGCGTTGGGTTCACCATGACATCCAACACATCACCCGGCATCGAGTCAGCCACGATGAAGATGACAACACTGATCCCAAGAAGAATCGGTACGATGGTCAGCAACCGTTTCACCACATAGGCAAACATCCGTTTGGCTCACCGTCCTCCCGTGGACCGTCCCGGCGCCGATACGAAGAACAGGGGCAGGCGCACTGATGAAAAGGGTGGGGGAGTCGCTCTATGAGACTCCCCCACCGTGAAGATGGTATTACGGCTGGATCCACCATTCGTGTGGATTGTACGTGGTTCCTCCGATGAAGTCCTGGAACCCCTGAACACGCACGTTGATCGCCGAGTACCCAAGCTTGTTCATCGTGATGATGTACGGAAGCTCCTCGGTGATGATCTGCTGAAGCTCGTGGTAGATCTCGATGTTCGACTCACGATCCGTGGTCACCTGACCGAGCGCCAACAGCTCATCGACCCGCGAGTTGCTGTATCGGCTGAAATTCCAGCGCGGCGGCCACTGACTCGAGTGGAGCATGTTGAAGTAGGTGTATCCTGGATACTGAATACCTCCAGATCCCCATCCGAGCTGCCAGATATCGAAGGCCCCTTCGTCGGCTTTGCTCATGAGCGTGGCGAAGTCATACACCTCTACATCAACATTCACGCCAACATCGCGGAAGTTCTGCTGCAGGATCGTGGCGATGAGGCTTCGACGCGGATCGTTTGGCGACCCGAAGACGAGGGTCTGACTGCTATCCCAACCGATCTCAGAGAGCAGATCGCGGGCCTTGGCAGGATTGTACTCATAACGATCGACGTCCTCGTTGTCGTACGGACTTCCCGGCATCAGCATCGTATAGCCAGGAACTGCTCT
Source organism: uncultured Thermotogae bacterium (assembly GCA_964593295.1). Classification (GTDB taxonomy): domain Bacteria; phylum Bipolaricaulota; class Bipolaricaulia; order UBA7950; family UBA9294; genus SPBW01. The sequence continues at coordinate 26,681 of CAZQHD010000014.1, forward strand.
CCCGCGCTCGACGGCCGTGACCAACGACTCGCGGTCGATCGCGTAGCTCAACGCCTGTCGGAACTTGACCTCTGTCATCGGGGCCCCGCGCTCAAAGTTCATCGCAATGAAGTCGAAGCTGTCCGTGGGGAAAGTCACAAGGTTGATGGTTGGGTTTTGCTCCAATCGGTCCAGCATATCCGCTGGGATCACCGCGATCTTGGAGTTCAAACACCCGTCGACCTCGCCTGTCTCCATGGCCGCAACCGCAGCCTGCGGATCCATCACCCGGATGATCACCCGGTCGAGATACGGTCGGCCCAAATGGTAGTTCGGGTTCCGCTCAAGCTCAATGAACTCGCCGCGGCTGTACTCAACGAACTCGAAGGGGCCCGAACCCACCGGGTTCAGGGCGAACGTCGACTGATCCAGATCAGCGACACTCATCTCCCCAAGGATGTGTTCTGGCAGAATCCACAGCTGGGATGCAAACATCTCGAAGAACGGAACGTTGATACCGGAGAGTGTGATCTGGATCGTCTTCTCATCCACAATCTCGATTCCCGAGATAGCGGGTTCATCGCCGCTTCGGTACTCCTCGATCCCCGCAATCGGATCGACATCGCCGGCATTGCTGCCCGTGAACTCTGGGTCTCCAAGGACCTCAACCGTGAAACGAACGTCATCGGCGGTCACGGGAGTCCCGTCATGCCACGTGGCATCGGGATGGAGGTAGAACGTGTACGTCAGCTGGTCTTCAGAGATCTCGTACCCCACGGCGAGACGTGGGTAGAACTCACCGCTGGGCTCAATCTCATACAACTTATCGTAGATCATGTCGCACGGATAGCGTGCTTGATCCCCCAACGAGTAATACCCAAGGAATGTGTTCGGTGCTTGCGACATCCACAAGACGAGCGTCCCACCTTCCACAGGCATCTCTTGAGCTGCCCCAAGGAGGCCACCAACGACTAGACAGACTGACAGCATTGCAATCCAACGTGCTGCTTTCATGCGTAATCCTCCTAGTTCAAGAACCTAGCTCCTGCCAACGCTGCACGTTCTGGCAAGGTCACAGCGAACAGAGTGAACAACTCAGACGACTTCAGCACCACCTCCTTGAGGATTCTATACAATGGGGGCAAACCGTTCTCTTGCATCCTCGAACTCGATGACCATGTACTGCATCTCGTCGACGTTGCTGGTATTCCAGATCCCATGAGGCGTTCCGGCCTCGTGGTAACAGAGTGTCCCCGGATACACCTTCTCGCGTTTCCCCTCAGAGAGGATCTCTCCCTCCCCGCGGAGGACGTAGAGGACTTCTTCAGGGTCGATGTGGGGCGCTGCCTCGTAGCCAGGGGAGAGTGTCTCGACATCCATCCCGTGCACACGCAAGGTGCCGGCAATCACGAGGTCTTCTTCCTTGAAGAACGGGCGTGCG
>CAZQHD010000015.1:0-27941 GCA_964593295.1 uncultured Thermotogae bacterium
ACCACCCCGTCTTCGGTGTAAAAGTACGTCTTCAGTCCCTTGACTTCGATCAGTGGCATCAGCAGCTCCCCCCCCTCTCAGACGAACAGCAAGGCGAAAGCAACCCTATGGACCCTGCACATTGGGTCCGCCAGAAACGATTGGTGGGCACTTCACCTTCCCATGGACACGTCCTCTCGTACCCATAACCTCCACTTCCAGTTAGCAGCAGAGCGGATCGACCCACAGCTTCAGACAAAGAACGTGCGCCTGTCCTAGACATCCTGGCCTCCCCACACAGGCAGACACCACTCCTGCCAGCGCACATCTTCGCCCCTCACAATCCTTCCGTACGCATCACGGATCATCCTTGTGATCGGTCCTTCGCTCCCGTCGCCCACCGGGAGACGATCGACGGATGCAACCGGCATGATCTCCCATCCGGTTCCAAGGAAGAACAGCTCATCCGCTAGGTACAACTCCGTTCGATCGATCACCCGTTCCTGAACGGCTAAACCAACGAGTTCAGATGCAATCGACAGAACAGTGCTTCGCGTAATGCTCTCCAGGATACTGCTCGTCACCGGAGGGGTCACGACCTTCCCATCCCGGACCATTGCCAGGCATGCGCCCGGTCCCTCTGTCACTTTTCCACTTGCATCAAGAAGAATCGGCCAATCGTATCCGGCCACCGTGGCTTCCATCGCAGCCAGCCGTCCGTTGTGGTAGTTCGAGAAGCACTTCAGCCTAGGCGGCATGGAGCGGTCAGAGATTCTGGTCCAAGAGCTGACACAGACATCAAGTATCGTCGACTGGTCGCGATACGCGTTGAATGGCCATGAGTCGATGATCACCTCTGTCGGCTTCCCGGGATGCGGTTGCAGAAGCTCACGGACAACGCCGGCCTGGAACACATATGGTCGAACATACACATCCTGCCGATATTGGTTGGCTTGCAGGAGGTCGAGGATGCCCTGCCTCAGTTCGTCCTTCGTGAAGCTGAACCCGTAACGAACCATCGCAACGGATGCCAGAAGGCGGTCTATGTGCTCATCCAATCGGAAGACAAGAAGATCTTCTCTCTCCTTACTCCAGTATGCCTTGATCCCTTCGAAGACACCTGCCACGGAGGCATGACCGACTGCATTGACATGGATCAGTGCCTCATCCCACTTCACCAGATCTCCGTTCCTCCAAAGATACTCAGCCTTGTCCTCCGTGTAGATTGCCATATGAAACCTCCTACTGCCTACGTATCGTCAGCAACCAGGGCTCTCCGAGTCCCGATATGGAACGCCGCCCCTTCGCTCCTCGACCACCCTCTGGGCCAACTCTCGGGACGACCGGAGGGTCCAGCCCCTGCATCCCACTACGCTTCGACGTCCTCTTGAGGACGTCGAAGCCGTCGAATCCTGAACACATGCGGATTGGCAACATCAGGGCAGAGATGGCTTGATGTGTCCAGGTCATCCTTGAGCCAAGGAAGCGATGCCCCATACCTCATAGCCAGCAGCTTGGGCAACATGCTGCTCAGAGCGTGGACGCACATTCCCGTGCCTAGGTCCAACTGCTCTCCGTCGCCTGACCAGCGCCATGTGTCCCCGACACTGTGTCCTGCCGCGCACACTCCCTTCCCCTCGACCAGACTGATCTCCAAGTCATAAGCCCATTGCTCTTTCTTCGCCATCATGCCTCCTTCCACGCACTACTCCAAGCCAAGCAGCCGTCCGGGATTCCGTGACGTCATCATGCGGATCTCCTCTGTCGTGATCCCAAGATCCAGCATACATGCGATGAACTCTCGGTAGCCCTCAACCGGTGGCGGGAGCGTATAGACGCCAAGATCTGTGGACATGACGCAGTGCTCCGCGCCCACCTCGCGGATCTGTTCGGCGACTGTGCGCACGCCCATACCCGGCGCCTCCTCCATTCCCTCGTCGATCGATACGTACTCTCTCTCTACGTAGTAATGGGTCTTCGGAATTGGAGTCGAGTGTGTAAACGCCGCCAAGGTATGCTCAATCAAGGCCCCCATTTCTGCCGCCGACTTCTGCTCTTCGATGGACAAGTTCTTGGTGACGCCGCTCGCAACAACAACCTGCTTGATGCCATAGTCCTTTGCCAGTTCGATGAGTCTGAGCGCTTCCTCGTTGGATACGTGCCCCGTTCGCAGGTACACCTTAGGATTCTCCGCAATCACACGAAGGACCTCGTCCAGTTCAGGAGTCGGATCCCCATCCACCGGGATGCGAATCGCGCGGCTGAGTTCCTGCTCCCGAAATTTCGGGTAGATGTCCCCGAGTGAGCGAAACACCCCGTCAATGGTTCGACCTTCGCGGCTTGCCTGATAGTAGGTGGAGTGTGTGCCGAAGCTCACGAAGCGGGCTCCTGATCCATAGTGGAGAGCAGTACGAACGGCCCTTGGGTTCATCCCGCCGTATACGGTATTCATCACCAACCCGCCGAACACCTGAATCCCAGGGACTCGACGCTGGACAAGCCATGCAGTCCCGGTCGACATCTCGAATACATCCATGAAGGCAATCGCCCGCATGCCAGCATCCCGTGCTTGCTCGGCCGCCTCGAACGGATCAGCGCTCCGCGGACTGCTTGGCAAATGTGGACCCGCATGAACGTGAATATCAACCGCGCCTTTGAGTAGCTCACGACTTAGCTCGAAGCTCCGGTTCTCCGGAAGGAACTCGAGTTTCTTCATAAGGCACCACTCCCTTTCATGACCTCAAACTCCTTTGAAGTCGTACGCTGCGCTTCCAGAGGGCGCATTCGATCGACACCATCTACACGAGATGGAATCGTGTCTGTCGCCCGGACAGCCACTGCAGCTTCCCGTCCACGAACATCGCGTCCTCTTCCAATCTGATACGAACGATCTGACCACCCCACTCTGGCACAGCCTTTCGAACGTTCAGCTCTATCGAATAGCAGGTGCGGTCTCTGAACTCATACTCACCGGATCCAGGCACACCGTCCTGTTGATCCCAGAGCCCAATCGGAGGCCCTGCCGCATGGCAGTGAACACCGATCGGGTGACAGTAGATGCGAGGGGTGATTCCCTCCGCGATCGCCCTCTCTCTTGCCAGCTGAAGCACCTGATTGCCCGTTCTCCCTAGCGCCAGACATTCCGCAACGATGTCCTGAAGCCTGTTCCCCTCAGCCATAACTGCCCTGAGCCCCTCTGGCGCGTCACACTCACCGGGCCTTAGCACGTATAGACTCCGTTGAACATCGGTCCACAGCCCCAGATACCGGAATCCAATGTCGCAGTGGACGATATCTCCAGGCATTACCCGTTCCCGGCGTCCTGTCTTGTCCTCGTCCGCTCCAGGCGAGGTCTGCCCCTCCGCCTCAATGTCTACATCCGTTACCTGTCCATCCGTCCAGGCTTCGCGAACGCCGAGATCGTACATCGCGTGGGTCATCCATCGAGTAATGTCACTGCACGTCGTGATCCCTGGATGGATGACACGATCAGAAAACGCCTCTGCGATGATCGCGTGGGTCATCGCCACAAGCGCCGGGTAAGCAACCAGTTCCTCCTCGATCCTTTCTTCAAGCCATCCCACACACAGGCGCTCGGCGCTCTCCAGTCGTGAAGCCAGCTCAGGCCCCAGTGCATCATTCAACATCTGTCGAAGTACGCTTGACAATCCATCAGCCTCTGAGAACGTTGCAGACTCGTTGATCCCGATCCGGTTCGGACTCCTCTCCTCCACGACTCGACGGAGGGCTTCCCACTGTCCCTCCTCCTCGTGCTTCCACACCCTGCTGAAGAGCCCGAGATTCCCAATCGGATAGCGTGAGAGCGAGAGTGCTTCCACCTCACCACTCTCTCTACGGAAGAACACAAGGATCGTCAGTCGTCTCGCGCCCCACATCGAAGATGGGAGCATCGTCAACATGACCGGGTCGTTGTTGTCTTCGCGAGCGGCGACAATCCACATGTCGAACCCTTCGCGCTCCATGAGCTTCGGCAACACTCGCGAGAATCGAATCTTCAGCCACTCATCCCTCACACGACCTTGTCGCTCACGGGATAGGATCTTTCCCTTGAACCCTTGCACCGATATACACGGGTCACACTTCATCGTATCTGGCACAGGCCATCCCCTTTCGGCATTGTTCCCTTACGGTCAGCTACCCGCCATAGCAATGCGGGCCAATAGAAGCCGGAGAATCTCAACCACCTTCTCCATGTCTTGTACGTAGATGTGCTCCGAGGTGGAGTGTCCACCTCGTCCACCATACCCTAGAGCAACCGCACAAAGACCGCGATTGCCAAGAACAAGTGCATCCGTGCCTCCAAGTCCGACCTTCATCTCCGGAACCAGGCCAGCCGCACTGATCGCCGCGCACGCGTCCTGTACCACGGGGGACGCCTCTGGAACTTGGACGGCCTCATACTCGATCGACTGTGAGATCTTGATCTGTGCACCTGTCTCACTCGCGACTTCCTCAAACACGCGGCACATCGCCTCGGCCTGAGCAAGCGCCTTCTTGTGATCTACACTTCGACACTCTGCCTGTATCATTACGTGATCTGGGACACCGTTCCGAATGCGTCCTCCTTGAATCGTCCCCACATTTGCTGTTGTCTGCTCATCGATCTGGCCTTCAGGCAACCGTCCAATCGCAGTGGATGCGACACGGATCGCTGACAGACCGGACGCTGGATCCGCCGCATGTGCAGCCTTCCCGAAGACCTCGATGTCCAGGTTGATGTGGGTCGGCCCTCCAATGATGATCTTGTGAGGTGCCCCGGCATCAATCACATAGGCGTGTTTGGCTGCAGTTCGTTCAAGCTCCAGCGCTCTAGAGCCTTGCAACCCGACCTCCTCGCATCGGGTGATCACAATCTCTACGGGAGGCCTTGAATCCGACAGACGAACAGCCTCCATGATCTCAGCAATCCCTGCCTTGTTGTCAGCGCCAAGAATTGTCTCCCCAGCTGAGCGTATCACACCGTCCTTAACCACGGGTTCTATACCGACACCCGGCTTCACAGTATCCCCGTGGGCGACAAGCATTACAGGCTGGTCAGTATCACTGTCTCTCGGCCCCACCTTTGCGATGAGATTGCCGAATGCGTCGGTCTCACACGTTGCCCCCAACGTCTGCTCAAACAGAGATCTCAAGTACTCAATGAATCGATCTTCGTGACCGGATTCGCTGTCGATTCTGACCATGGACAAAAACGCCTCGATGAGCGGCTGCATTAGATCCCCTCCTGTCCCTTCGTCGAACCCAAGATGAGCTGAGAACGCTCAGGTGCATCCGGCTCCTCCTCTTAGGCTCTCCCCAACAACGTCTCTGGGTTCTTCACGACCAACTGGTGGATTGACTCTTCGGAGAGTCCCAGATCCAGCAAGCACGCGAGGAAACCCCGCAGACCCTCCACAGGCGATGGCAGTGTGTACATGCCGAAGTCAGTTGCGATAATGCAGTGTTTTGCGCCCACTGCTCGAATCTGGTCTGCGACATCTCGCACAGTGCGACGGGGCTTCCCGGTCGGCCTGGTGACAATGGGGGTGAACTCCTTCTCCACATAGTAGTGTGTCTTCGGTGTTCCAACGGTATGCGTGAACTCTGCAAGCGTGTACTCTAGGAACGCTCCATGCCGCGCAACCTCTTCTCGCTGCGCTGACGTCAGAAGGGCCGTAGCGGAACTCGCCACGAGAATCCTCTTGATCCCGTACTCACAAGCCAACTGGACAAGACGTACGGCCTCTTCCGCGGATACATGCCCCGTGTTCAAGTAGACGTCAGGATGGGCTGCGATGATCTCCAATGTCTCGGCCAGTTCTTCGTCTGGACTACCTGAAAGCGGAACCTGTATCGCACGAGGCAGCTCCTGTTCTCGAAACTTAGGAAACAGCTCTGCCAATGGCTGGAACATGCCATCGACCATCTTCCCTTCTCGGCTGATCTCATGAAGCGTGGAATGGGCGCCGAAACTCACGAACTTCGCGCCCGCTCCATAGGCCATGGCGGTCTTCACCGCTCTAGGATTGATCCCGCCGTAGACGGTGTTGAGTATGAGCCCGCCGTAGACGTCGATGCCGGGGACCATCCGCTGAACGAGCCAAGCTGTGCCTGCTGACTGCTCGAACACGTCCATGTAGACAAGGCCTCGCATCCCCGCATCTCTTGCCTCAACCGCTGCCTGAAAGGGATCGACTCTCCGGGGGCTGCTTTTCAGGTGAGGGCCTGCGTGCACGTGAATGTCATACGCCCCGTGTAGGAGCTCTCTCGTACGCTCATACGACCGGTTGTCTGGCAGGAACTCCACGACCTCAGCATCTTGACTTGAACTGGCTCTCACGATCGGTCTCCTTTCATCTTTCCTCTGCCGCTGGCAGTCGTCCTTCGGCGGGCATTCCCGCGAGCGACACCGTCACCAAGCGCTCTTCCCATCCCTAACCTACTGAGCATTGCCGGCTAGATCTTCCCGCGAAGCTTGGGGTCAAGAACATCTCGAAGCCCATCTCCAAGAATGTTGATCGCGAGCACCGTCAGCATGATGGCGAGCCCTGGAAAGGTCGACACCCACCAAGCAGCACGAAGCAAATGCCGAGCGGCAGCCACCATGGCACCCCACTCCGGAGTTGGCGGTTGAGCTCCGAAGCCAAGGAAACTCAACGAAGAAGCCGCGAAAATCGCCGAAGCCAGCCGCAACGTCCCCATTGTCACGACCGGAGCGAATACATCCGGCAAGACATGACGAAAGAGAAGCCGACGATTGCCTGCTCCGATAGCGCGTGCCGCCTCCACGAACGGCAGTTGCTTCGTACTCAGGACACACCCTCGCACTAGACGAGCGAATGAGGGCGTTGCCGACACACCAATTGCGATGGCTACACTCCGAAGCCCCGGGCCGATCACTGCGATGATGAGCAGGGCCAAGAGAACAGACGGGAAAGCCAACGCCACATCGACCGCGCGCATGATCGCAGAGTCAAGGGCTCCCCCGTAGAAACCGGAGATGAGCCCTAGAACGGTGCCAAGGGATCCCGATAGCAGGACAGCAATCACGCCAAACATCAAGGAGTATCTCGCGCCATGCAGCACACGACTGAAGACATCCCTGCCCATGGAGTCAGTTCCGAATAGATGCTCGCGACTGGGAGGCAGCAGGCTATCTCTCGGTGAAATCTTGGAGGGTGAGTACGGCGCAATCAAAGGCGTCATCACCGTGACCACGATGAGCAGAAGCAGAAAAGAGACACCGACAAGGATTCTTGGATTCCGAAAAGCACGTTTCAACGCCGCCTCCTTGTGCCCAAACTAGTCGTAGCGAATCCGCGGATCGAGAAAGGCATAGCTGATGTCCACGAGCAAGTTGACCACAACGAATACAGAGACCGTGAAGAACAGCAGCGCTTGCACGAGCGGGAAGTCCTTCGAGGAGATCGAACGAACGAGGATATTCCCGATTCCTGGTCGTCCAAACACCGTCTCCGTGATCACAGCTCCGCCCAACATGAAGCCAGCGAGGATACCCAACATCGTCACTACTGGGATCATCGCATTTCGGATCACGTGTCTGAGATTCACAGTACTCTCGCGGAGCCCCTTGGCTCGGGCCGTGGAGACATGCTCTTGATGCTTCGCCTCCAGAATGCTCGATCGCACGAAGCGCGAAAGATAGCCACCACCGTACACTCCCATCGTGATTGCGGGCAGGACAAGCTGGGCGAAACTCCCCGCACCGAAGGTGGGCAACCACCGAAGCCGAAGCGAGAACGTAAGTATGAGCAGCAATCCTACCCAGAAACTCGGAGCCGAGACACCGATGAGTGCGATCGTCATGCAGGTGTTGTCCACCAGCTTACTCTTCGTCACGCCAGCAGCGACGCCAGCCGGAATCCCTATGAGAAGAGCGCAGAGAACACCCCCAATAGCTAGCTCCACCGTTTGGGGTATGTTCTGCATTAGGATCTTCGACACGGGCTGATACTGCTTATAGGACGTGCCGAAGTCCCACCGAAACACTCCAGAGAGCCAGATGAAGTAGCGCTGTATGAACGGTTTGTTCAGCCCAAGCTCTTCCCGAATAGCGTCGATGCGTTCTTGTGCAGGGATCTCCGGAAAGAACATCGCCTTCACCGGATCGCCTGGAACAAGCTGCATTGCACCATAGACGATGAAGCTTGCAGCAAGTGCCGTGAGGATGCTCTGTATCAGGCGACGCGAGATGAAGGTCAGCATCGGGACACCCCCTTTCCATCACAGATACGGGATACTTCCAAGATGCGCGAGCAAGAGCCGTCTCCTGCCTATCTCTTGCCCGCGCCAGTCTCAGCTCAAACCTTCAGGCCGGCGGTCTGTAAGCTGTGAGAGGCGATCTTCTCGGAGCAGGAGCCCCGAACAGCCTCCGGCCTGACTCCGAGAACTACTGCGTGGTGTCGATCTTCGCGTCGTAGAAGACCGGTGCACCGCCAATCTCTAGCTTGACGTCAACCAGTCGACTGCTTAGCCCAAACTGGTTCGTTACGGAGAGCAACGGATTGCTGAACGCGTTCTCCATCCAGTATATCTGAGCCTGACTTGCAGCTGCCGCCCTTGCCTCATCATCCGTGGTCGTACGACAGATGTCCACAAGGCGATCGTATTCAGGATCGTTCACATGAGCGTAGTTGGATGAACCGAGGCTCTCTGAGTGTCCGAAGCGGTAGAGACGTTCAACCGTATCGATACCTGAGCTGCCGGCAGAGGCGTGGTGCCACGGAGTATTCAGATCAGCAGCTGTTTCAGCAAACGCCCCGCCCGTCGCGATGTTGATATTCATCTTGATGCCGACTTCCGCGTAGAATGCCTGCACCATCTCGAGCGGTCCCTCGCAGAGCAGTCCAGGCCAGCCTCCGGCTTCGAGGATCAGCTTCTGGCCGTCTCGCTCGCGGATCCCATCGCTTCCGACGATCCATCCCGCTTCATCAAGTAGCTGGCGAGCCTTGTTCGGATCGTAAGAGTAGAAGCTCTCGATCTCCTCAGGGTAGTACGGAGAGGCTTGCATCATCAGCCCGTAAGCCGGCACATACGTCCCGCGGAACAGCGCATAGGTGATCGCCTCCTGATCCACAGCGTAGATGCATGCCTGTCGGACAGCAAGCTCATCAGTAGGCGACTTCGATACATTGAAATGCAACTGCTGTGCGGCACCAGGACGCGGCCCCTCCAAGATCCAGAATCCAGGATCAGCACGCAATGCGTCTTTCTGGGTCGCAGGAACCTCGACGATGAAGTCCGTCTCCCCGGTCAAGAGGGCGGTCAGTCGGGTTTCATCTTCCACGATGAACGAGAACACGATGTTCTCAATGGCGGGTGTTCCCTGATTCTCGTAGAACTCGGGACCCCAAGCATAGTCCGGATTGGCCTTGAACTCGATAACCTGGCCACGGATCTCCTTCATGAGCATCCACGGTCCCGTTCCCACCAAACGATCCTGGATTTCCACGTTCGCAGGATTATTGAATGCCGTGGGGGACAGCCAGGCAGCCACCGATGCGGCAAGCCGCTGGATCAGCGTAGCCTCAGCTCGGGTGAAGGTCAGCGTAACCTCCATCGGTCCGGTTGCCTCATATGACACGAGGTTCTCGAAGATACTCGCGAACCCTTTAGATTTGGTCTCTGGATCAATGACGCGTGCAATGTTGTCCACCATGGCGTCGGCATTCCAGGGCGTTCCATCGTGGAACGTCACGCCTTCCCGAAGCGTGAAGACCCAGGTCTTGCCTTCGTCGGACGCCTCCCATTCTGACGCAAGTCCGGGATAGAACTCACCGTCCGGGCCTTGGTTCACCAGCGTGTCCGTCCAAAGGAAGTTGATCCACCAAATCTGGGTCGTGTTCGAAATGTGAGGATCGATCGTGTCGTAGCCCTGCAGTCGATATGTGATCCCGATTGTGTCATCCGCAAGCTCCGCCTGCAGCGTCACGCCAACGCTTAGTACGGTGAGCGCGACAAGAAAGAGAGCAAATCGTTTCATTCGTGTGTCCTCCTGTACAAGTGAGTTGAGTGCTTCAGGTATCAAACAGATGCTGCGTCGTATCACCCCCTAGACTCTTGATGAAACACGTTCGAGTCTCCCAGCGAATTATCAGAAGTATACTGGCATCAAGTCTGGAAGACAAGCGGATATTCCGTATCATGAAACGTTTGCCCTTCTTTTTGAAACATGCCATTTGCATTCACTGTCACTTCGGACAGCATGCAACCGTAGAAGCCTGTACCTATCGCAGGAGGGAATCTGCTCACGCACACCCTCAGAGCTCTGACATCGCGCATTCGACGGACTCCCTGTGCTTGGTCAACTGGAGTCCCGGAACGCCGCCTCTTCCCCCACGCGAAACGGAACCCACGGAAGCAAATGTGTAGTTTTCGTCTTCTACAAGACCGGTCCCCTCTCCAAGACGGATTCCACGCACCGATTCCTCAGCCATCCGTACGGATGACGAACGGAAGGAATCGATCCTCTACTTGCCGGAATCGGCGCGTGCGCGCTGGCTTCGATCACAGCGTGCCATGAGGATCATCAGTACCGCGGCAGAGACCATCGCCCGCACTGCATAGATCGTGGCGAGCGTCCCCCTGCTCGAGAGCAGCGAAAACGCAGGCGCCAGCATCATGAGTGTCCAGACGAAATACGACTCGGCATTTCGGCGCGTGCGCCAGAGACGTCGAATGACAGGTAAGTAGCTGATGACAAGGATGCCTTGAATGGCTATGTGAGTGAACGTGTGTTCTCTACTTCCGATCCAGAAGATCACGATGGCAACCACCACTGCGAGGCAGGCAAGATCGAACCTGTTGAACTTCGTTGTGGAGTCCCCCCATAGATGAGTTGCCACGGCGATGGAGGAAACAAGAAGAACGTCCGTAGTGTTCAGAATGTTGTCCAGAAGGCCAAAGCGCCCCTCGCCAAGATACGTGAGCAGGCTTCCAATCACGGCGATGGTGAAGAAAACCCACATTGCAAGAGATGGCGCAATACGTTCGTGACGAATCAACCAGATGGCGCGCACAGCAATGGTCGCGTTGATCACTGTTACACTCAACACGGAGAAGTACCCCAAGGCGTTCATCGGCCAAGAAGATATCCGAGCGAATGGCGCCCCACAAGCAGCCGTTTCTCTTGATGCTCCGTCCGTTCCATCAAGAGGCACTTCGCACGCTGTGGCAGACTGCCTTGTCCTCCTCGGCGGGTTGAGCGAGCAATGCATGTGTTGGCGGGGTAATCTACAGCATCGAGAACAGGAGAGTGTCTACATGCAGGATATGGATCGGTTCATCCTGGCAGGAAATGTGCTCTGGGGAGAGGATCTGACATGCCGCCCATCGGCAAGGCTTCTGATTGAGGGCGGGCAGATCATGCGCCTTATGGAAGAAGACGAGACAATCCCAGAGGGAACTCAAACCTACAACTACGAAGACTGTACGATCCTCCCAGGGCTCATTGATACGCACTGTCACCTCACGCTGCCGGGAGACGGACAGGACATCGACAGCTACCTGAGTCGTTCATCGGATGCCGACCTCGTCGGGGAGGGAGTACGTAACGCTCGACGTGCCGTGCTCGGAGGAGTCACAACGCTTCGAGATCTGGGGGCTCGAGGGGACACTGCGTTTCATTTACGACGACACATCTCTCAGGGTTTCGGAGATATCGCACCCCGTGTACTGGTAAGTGGACCTGCCCTCACCCAGCCACGTGGACACGGCTGGGCCTTCGGACTCCAGGTGTCAGGATCCTCTGCAATCAGATCCGCGGTTCTGGAGCTTGCCGAGCGTGGGGCTGAAGTGATCAAGCTGATGGCAACCGGAGGATCAACACCAGGGACTGCTGCATGGAGAGCCACATTCAGTGTCCAAGAGATACGTGCCGCCGTGGATACTGCTCACAGGAGAGGGCTGCCGGTCGCGGCGCACGTATCGTGTCCCACCGCAGCCGAACGTTGTCTCAACGCCGGCGTGGATGATCTAGAGCATCTGAATCTTTGGGTGAACTCGGACTACACCAATGTGGTCCCAACCGACTTACTGATGAAGGCAAAGCGACAAGGCACCTTCGTCGGACCCACACTGCAAACAGCGTACCACATTCTCCGAGCAGAAACGGGCTCCTCCAAGATGCACGACCCACGTGCGGATGTTCGCGCCAAGCTGTACCGTGACGCGTTAGCGAATGCCGCGGTGTTCCATCAACTGGGCTTGCGGATCATCGCCGGATCGGACGCGGGCTTCTTGCTCAGTCGATTCGATGAGCTGCATCTTGGAGTACGGCTTCTGGTCGAACAAGGGTTCTCCGAGCACCAGGCTCTTCGTGCCGCGACAGTGGAAGCAGCTGCAGCTCTCGCTCTTTCCCGGGACACCGGTTCGTTGTGCCCCGGGCTCGCCGCAGATCTTCTGGTCGTGCGCGGCAATCCACTTGATGACATTCGCGCGCTTGAGCTCACGCAGGATGTGTTCATCCGGGGACACCGACTGTCATGCACGCTAGGTGAAAGCCCATGGTCATACCAGCGTCCACCCTCCCCTTCCGCTGGCTGAAGCAGCCCGTCGTTGCGACCGCTAGATCATGGCTCTTGAAGCGCCTCGGTGATCCTCACAGCGATCCGTTTCACAATCTCTGCATACTCGCCGACACGATTCAACTGAATGCGACTAATCGGACCCGTGATCGAAAGCGCAGCAACCACCTCTCCGCTCTCATTGTGGATCGGAGCGGCAATGCAACGTCCTCCCCGTTCAGCCTCCTCATCATCCACTGCATACCCTTGCTCTGTGACCTGTGCGATTTCGCGCCGTAGATGCTCCGTATTGTCAATCGTGTTGTCCGTATACTTGGTCAGACGCCGTTTGGCCGCCAGCTGCTCGATGTCCTCGTCGGAGAACGACGTGAGAAGAACCTTCCCCACTGCGGTACAGTGCAGTGGGAGCTCTGAGCCGATCGGAGGCACGCCTCGGATGATGCTGTCGGTGAGCACCTGTGATAGGTATACTGCTCTCGGCCCTTCCAAAGCCGCGAACGAAGCCGTTTCTCCAGTTTCATTCGCAAGCTGTTCGAGATACGGTCTCACGATGCCTTCAAGGTCGAACTGGCGCTCCGCCGCCTTCCCAAGATGGATGAGCGCCCAGCCCAAACGGTATCGGCGTGTCTTGGCATCCTGCTGGACCGTATTATGAAGCTTCATGGTATGGAGTATTCGAACCAGCGTGCTTTTGGGCAGCTTCGTTCTCTCCGCAATGCCTGCCAGGTCCATGTCGCGCTCCGCCTGCGAGAGAACCTCCAGTACGGCAAATGCCTTATCAACAGCCCGCACAATCTGTGAGGGCCCTTTCCGCCGGTTCGCGCTCATCCCCTGATTACCTGCTCCTTGTAGAACGGCCAAAGCTTACTAGACATTATCATGACCAATGAATCCCTTTCAAGTCAGAAGCCTACTTCGTTCGCCCCGTAAGAAGTGAAATCAGCGCCATACGAATAGGAACACCGTTGGCTGCCTGACGAAAGTACGCGGCGCCTTCATAGCTGTCGACATCTGTTGCGATCTCATTCACGCGCGGAAGGGGGTGCATGACAGTGAGAGTCCCCTTCGCTTCAGAAAGGTGGGCTCTCGTCAGCACATAGCTTCCCTTGAGCCGATCATACTCTGACGGATCACTAAATCTCTCCCTCTGAATCCTCGTCATGTATAGTACGTCGGCGGACGCTATGCCGCGGGCAAGATCTTCGGTCTCCTGCACATTCAGGCCGGCCTCCTCCATTCGTTCTACGATCTCACGCGGCATCTCGAGTGCCTTCGGTGCCACCAGCGTAACCCGCACATCGTACGGGAGGAGTAGAAGGGCCAACGAGTGTACGGTACGCCCGTTCTTCAGATCTCCTGCAAGCACGATATGCTGACCGTTGATCTGTCCCTTCTCCTTCAAGATGGTGTAGAGATCAAGCAAGGACTGGGTCGGGTGCTGCCCCGCACCATCTCCCGCGTTGATCACCGACTTGCTGGTCGCGTTCGCTGCCTCTTGCGCTGATCCAATCTCTGGATGGCGGATGACGATGATGTCGGCGTAGCCCTCCACGGTCTTGATCGTATCTGTCAGCGACTCGCCTTTGGAGGCGGAGCTCGAACTCGCCTCAGCCACCGTGATGACACGCCCACCAAGCCGCAGCATCGCCGTCTCAAAGGACAACCGTGTCCGCGTGCTTGGCTCGAAGAAGAGCGTCGAGAGAACGAGCCCCTTCGCCACGTCCAGCTCCTTCTGAGAATGGATCGCTGCTTCGTACTCACCCGCCACTTCCATGATCGTCGCCAGCTCCTCCGGGCTGAACTGATCGGCCCGAAGAACGTCCTTCTGTGTTAACTTCAGCATGGGTTCTTCCTCCTATCCTGATTCCTCATTACCCCGTACTGCTTCGCCGATTCGGGCGATCGCCGTCTCAATGTCGGACGGGTTCACTCCACAGAATGGAATACGAACAAACCGCGATCCATCTCCGTCCGGGAAGAACCCCTCTCCATCACTCAGTGTGACACCCAACTCCAGTACGCGCGACCGCAAGGCGCGCGCAGAAATTCCCGACGGCAATGTGAGCCCCAAGAAGAATCCGCCTTCGGGCGCGATCCACTCTGCTTCGGGGAGTCGCTCCGAGAGAGCTCTCAAGCACGCTTGCAGACGAGGCGCGTAGAGCCTCTTCAGTCGCTCGACAGTCCTCTCGAGAACTCCCTGGCGAACAAACTCGTAAACAATGCCTTGCGACAGCATCCCGGGACAGATCGATGATGTCTCCGCCAGTCCCGCCATGCTGTCGATGACCGTTTGCGGTGCCGTCATCCAACCAACGCGCATGCCGGGGCTGATCAGCTTGGAGAAGGAGGACATCTGCACCAGCGAGGAGCTCCCGTAGCTGGACAGCGATGGTTCATCGTGCCCCCAATACCGAAGAGGCCTGTATGGAAGATCTGCCACCAGGAGCGTCTCTGCGCCGGTCACAAGTTCCATCATCCGCTCTCGCCGATCAGCACTCATCGTCGCACCGGTCGGGTTCTGGAAATCGGGGATCGTATAGATCATGCGTGGCGTGTGACGTTCCATCTGCTCCTGCAACGCGTGGATATCCATGCCCTGCCGATCCACCGGGACACCGTATACCTGACATCCGGCGCGACGAAGCGCCGTGATGACACGATCATAGGTTGGTCTCTCCACGAGCACTGTGTCCCCGGGGGACAGCGTCGTGCGGATCAGCAGGTCAAACAGCTGGAGCGACCCGTTCCCGAGCAGAACGCGCTCCACAGGAACTGTCTCCCAATCGGCAATCACCTCGCGCAGCGCCGCAAGACCACGTGCAGGATGATACTGCAGAATCTTCTTCCCATGACGCCGCAAGGCATCCTCCGCACAGGACACCAGGGAGTCAATGTCAAATGACTCATCCGCCGGAACGCCCCGGGTGAGGATGATCGGCTCAGCCATCAGCCCACCCCGATCCGCGGGTGAGTCAGCTCTAGCATGCTTGGTCTGGCCGCACGCGTCGGGAGAAAGCGACCCCGCCCCCGATTCGCACGTAGCTCGCCCCGATCGATAAGAACCTCTCCCCGCTGCATCGACAACACAGGCATGCCGAGCACCTCCATCCCTTCGTACGGCGTGTACCCTGCGTTCGAGTGAAGCCGGTCGGCAGCGATCCGCACCAACCCGCGCGGGTCAAGCAGCACCAGGTCGGCGTCGCTTCCCGGCCGGATCGTCCCTTTCTTCGGATACAACCCGAAGATCCGTGCCGGGTTCTCACACATGACCTGCACCAGCCGCGACGGCGAAACCCATCCGCCGTTCACCCCGCCGTGATACGCCATCATTAGCATCGTCTCAGCCTGCGGCGACCCGTACGGCGCCGCAAAGAACTCATCTCCACGCGACTTCCCCTTGGCGGCGTGGTCGCTGGCGATCGTATCCAGCACTCCGTCCGCGATCCCTCGCCAGAGCGCCATACGGTCTGCCTCCTCGCGCAGCGGTGGCCCAATCTTGACCAGTGGACCCTGCTCATCCATCGCCGCCTGGGTAAGCGTCAAGTACTGGGGACACGTCTCGGCATACACCGCCGCTCCCTCCGCCCGCGCGCGCGCAACCTCCGCCACGCCCAGCGCCGCCGTCATGTGCGGAATGTACAGCGGACACCCTGCCACACGAGCCATGGCGATCGCACGATGGATCGCCTCGGCCTCAAGCCGGGCCGGACGCGTTGCCACAAACACCTTCTGTGGATCCTCTCCCGCAGCATTCGCCTTATCCTCCAGGTAGTCGGTGGCGAGTCCGTTCTCTGCATGCACCATCGCCATGCCCCCGTACTGCCCCAGAAGATCCATCGTTCGCATCAGCTGATAGTCGTCCGTCATCCATCCCAGCTTCGCATACGTCATGAACATCTTGTGCGAGCTGACGCCGAGTCCGATCGCTTCACGAATCTCGTGCGACTGGTTCTCTGGATCGAACAATCCCCCGTGCAGCGCGAAGTCCAGAACCGACAGCGCCTCCGACTCCTCTCGAAACCGATGGATCGTCTCCAAGAGCCCTTCGCCCGGCTTGGCATACGCGAAGTGGATCACGGTCGTAGTCCCACCGTAGGCTGCCGTGACCGGAAGGCTTTCCAGATCATCCAGATACACGGGATGGGTGTGCACGTCGATGATCCCCGGCAGAACGAGAAGTCCCGTCGCGTCGATCGTCTGGTCCGCTTCTCCGGGCAGATCCCTCCCGACAGCAACGATCATCCCGTCTTCAATCGCCACGTCCTGAGCACACACACCCGCGGACGTCACGACCAGTCCGCCTCGTACTTTCTGTGTTCCCATCAAGCCCCCTTCAGTCCTTGCATCTCACCACGGATCGGAAGAGAGGAACTCCGGGTTCTCAGATCAGAACTACGGCAATCTTGGAGCAGCATACAATCCCCTCTTGCAGTGTCGAATCCCAAGATCAACCAACGCTTCGGCCAGCTTCACCGTGACAGACGTCGGATCGAGAACGACAATCCCCAGATCGCGCTCAATACTCTGTGCGTAGCCAGTCATCCCGGCACACCCTAGGATCAACACCTCAGCACCATCTTCACGCACTGCGACCCGAGCCACCTCGAGCACGCGAGCTTTTGTCCGCTCAGGATCGCTCTCCGTCTCAGATACGGATAATCCCAGCGCACGAACCGATGCACAAGCCGGATCCGCCTTGAATCGACGAACATCCTGCTCCTTGCTGGGAATCCGCGATGCAATGGGCGTAAGAATACTGAACTTGTGCCCCAGTACGGATGCAACGTGAAGAGAAGTCTCCTGAATGCCCACGACAAGGCAGTTCGAGACCTCCCTGGCCGCCTCCAATCCTGGGTCAGAGAAGCAAGCAATCACGATCGCATCGACACCCTCGCCGTTCGCTCGCTCTACCTTCTTCAGAACCTCGGGAGTAGAGAGCGCGGCGTCACGAGCCGACTGGATTGCATGCGGCGCCCCCTCAGTCGCAACGACGTCAATCCTCGTGTCCCGTCGTCGGATGCTCTCAAGATGCGTAGCGATCGACTCCGTCATCGACTTCGAGCTGTTTGGATTGATCACGAGGATTCTCACAGCTTCTCCTCCTGCACTCTCGCTCTCCCACGCTCAAATGCCTTCCGGTTCAACTCCGCGAACCGTTCCGGGACTCGTGAGAGTACGACATCACTCCACATCTCAGTCGGAACATCAAAGAAGGTGGAGAAGGCGCCAAGCATCAAGATGTTTGCCACCTTCGGCGTGCCAATCTCGACCGCAAGCGATGTTGCGTCGAAAAAGACCGTTGCTTCAACTGTTTCGCGAAGCCGTTGCTCAGTATCCTTAAGCGCCGGGTACTGATCGCCACCGCTGCTCACCGCAATCGGCATCACACGTCGAGTATTGCACACGATGCGTGCGGTCCGACGCATAAGGTGCAAGCCGCGAAGCGCCTCCAGCGGCTCAAACGCGAGCATGTAGTCCATGTCTCCTGTTCGAACAACCGGCGAGGCCACAGAGGTTCCCCATCGCACATGGCTCAGCACGCTTCCCCCGCGTACCGACAGCCCAAGAACATCCGACTTCTTCACGTCGTACCCTGCACGCATTCCAACTTCAGCGAGAATATCAGAGGCCAGCAGCGTTCCCTGCCCTCCAACACCCGCCACAAGAATATCCGCCTTCTCGATCACTGTGCAGCCTCCTCGGGATGATGGATCGCGGAGACTGGACACACCTGTTGACACAGATCGCACCCCACACACTGTGTCGGGTCGATGGCGGCCTTGTTCCGCCCAGTCCTCTCGTTCTTCTCTTCAGAGATGACGATCGCTGGACACCCCAAGCGGAAACAGGTCCCACATGAGATGCAAGCGTCGGGATCAACCCAGTAGGGGGTCAAGGCAGGACGGGACACCTGAACACATGCCCCTTCGGTAATGAGGACCGACGGTCCCGCCTCGAACGCCAGAGCCTCGTCGAGCCCTTCCTTCACGCTGTCCAGGTTGAATGCATCCACAGTTCGCACCTGGCGTACTCCCAGAGCGCGAACCAGTGGCTCAATGGGAACCCGCGGCGCCTCCTTGGCGTGCAACGACCAGTCCGTCCCGGGATGATCCTGATGGCCAGTCATGGCCGTGGTGCCGTTATCCATGATGATCGTGACGCCGAGGCTCTGATTGTGCACCATATTCGCCAACGCGGGAATGCCCGAGTGGAAGAACGTGGAGTCTCCAATCGTAGCCACTCCCCGTTCGGGCATCCCGGCGATCGACATTCCGTGGAGAACGCCGATGCTTGCCCCCATGCATCCCATCGTGTGCTGCGCGTTGAACGGGGGAAGACAGCCAAGGTTGTAGCAGCCGATGTCACCCGCCACGGGAACCCCCATCTTTGCCAGCCAGTAGTAAGTCGATCGGTGTGGGCAACCCGCACAGAGAACCGGCGTTCGCGCGGGTAGATCTGAGACGGGTGAAACCGAGGGATGAACGGCATGAGCGCGACTCAGGAACCCGGCACTCAGAGCGATCCGCTGCAGCGTGTCGGGGAGTAGTTCATCGCAGGCCGGGAACAGCTCCTTGCCCGTCGCGTCGATACCATACGCTCTGATCTGCTCCTCCAGGAACGGGTCCAACTCTTCAATGACGAGCAAACGACCAACCTTGGCAGCGAACGCTCGGATCTTCTGCTCGGGCAGCGGGAACGTCATGCCCAGGGTCAGCACGGACGCATCAGGGAATACCTCGCGGACGTAAGTGGCTGTGACCCCGCTCGTGACGATACCCAGCTCGTCATCCCGCCACTCCACGCGGTTGAGGGGGGACGTCTCCGCGAACTGAGCAAGCTCCCGTAGACGCTGCTCGACGATGGGGTGGCGCTTCTTGGCCCACATGGCGGTACAGACATACTTCTGCTGATTGCGCACAAACGGCGGGACTTCATCCTGGGTGAGAGCTCGCTTTCCGACCGTGACGACGCTTCGCGCGTGCGAGACCCGCATCCCCGTGCGCAAGAGGAACGGCGTGTCGAACCGCTCGCTCAGTTCCATGGCTGCGACGACAAAATCCTTCGCCTCCTGACTGTCTTGCGGTTCCAGGATCGGGATCTTGGCCAAGCGTGCATACCATCGGTTGTCTTGCTCATTCTGTGAGCTGAACATGCCCGGGTCGTCCGCAGTGACCACGACGAGTCCGGCCTCGATTCCAGTATACACTGTGTACAGAAGGGCATCTGCCAGGACATTCATCCCGACCTGCTTCGTGGTCACCAGGGCTCGCCGTCCCGAATACGCGGCGCCTGCAGCGGCATCCATGGACACCTTCTCGTTGGTAGACCACTCGGCGTAGATCTCGTCTCCATACTGCGCCGCGATTTCACGCAGGATTTCCGAACTCGGCGTACCGGGATACCCGGTAGCAACGCGGACTCCAGCCTCGTAGGCACCACGAGCAATTGCCTCGTTTCCCGACAGCAACATCTTCGTCATGAAGAAGACTCCTTATGGATCGGCGTCTCCGCAACATCGATGAGCGCGTCCACGGCCAGCACACCGGAGCCTCGCGCAAGCACCAATAGCGGATTGATCTCAATCGCCTTGATCCTCGGCGGCACCGATGCCGCCAGGTCGCTCATCACCAGCGCAACATCAATGAGAGCATCGATATCGCCTCGTTGTAGTCCTCGGGGACTGCTGAGCAGTCGCCCCCCCAGTAGGCTGCGGAGCATCTCAGAGATCTCACGGGGCTGAAGCGGGGGGAGCTGCAAAGATGTTTCCCGTAGAAGCTCGACACCGCTGCCCCCGACTCCCAGAACAACGTACGGTCCGAACGACGGATCGCGACTCATGCTCAGGAAGATCTCCGCCACCGCTCCCTGAACCATCGTCTGAACCAGAACCGAAGGATCTGGAATCGAAAGCTTGCCCATTGCTTCATGGACTGCGCTATAAGCTCGACGAGCGCTCTTCTCGTCTGTTACATTGAGAGCCACCAGTCCGTGGTCTGCCTTGTGTGGTACGCGCGCAGAAATCCCCTTGATGACAACAGGGTAAGAGAGGTCGCAAGCGGCTGCGAGAACCTCATCTTCGGCCGTGCAGACGCGCTCCTCGACACACGGAATCCCAACAGCCCTCAGCAGCTTCTTGCTCTCGCTCTCGTCAAGAAGTCCCGCAGGCAGCGCCGAGAACGGTCCAGAGCGGTCTTGAGGTGCTCGAACGCCAGCTTCCGGTACGATCATCTGATGAGATAACAAGGCACGGACGGCCCGCAGCCCCTCTCGGGTCCCTTGCACAACAGGAATGCTGCCCGAATGGAACGCATCACGGATCATGGGATCCATGCCGACCGACAGCTGACTCAGACCGATGACTGGACAATTCGTAGCCTGCCTGATCCGCGCCGATGCCTCGGCCACAACAAGGAACTGCTCTCGCTGTGCCTCTGAGATCCCCGGCGGCGCATCGAGCGCCACAATCAACACATCCATTGCATCCTGGGCGGCGGCCTGTAGACAGTCTTCGTACGTGTCTTCAATCCGGCCGCTGCCCCACGCGTCGAGAGGGTTCGACACGGGCGCGTACTCCGGCAGAATCTCACGAAGCTTGGCCTTCGTCTCCTCTTTCCAGTCCGGAAAGGTTAGGCCAAGCTCCTCCGCGATGTCGGCGGCAAGGCTAATGGCTCCGCCGGAGAGCGTGAGCATGCCGAGGCGGTTTCCGCTGGGTCGACGGGGACCCTGTCGGGAGAACAGTTCGCAGGCCTGCACCAGTTCATCCAGGTCATCCACTCGGACCACGCCATGCCGGCGAAACACTGCATCGTAGACTGCATCTGCTCCGGCCAGCGCACCCGTGTGGGCGGCCGTGGCACGTTGCGCAATACTCGACCGGCCGACCTTCAACACGACGATGGGCGTGCCCAGCGCACAGGCACGCTGTGCGACCTCCTGGAACCGCTGTGGATCACGGAACTCCTCGATGAACGCTGCGATAACCGTCGTCTCAGGATCCTCAAGGAAGGCCTCGATATAGTCCGTGCTGTCGAGAACCGCTTCGTTCCCGCTGGAGACCACCGTTCGAAACCCCAGATCGGGGGCTCCGTTGATGAGCGTAAGACAGATGGACCCGCTCTGAGAGACAACAGAGACCGAGCCTGGCTCGACGTGTACAGGTAGCGGGGCGCTGAAGAGTGCCGCCTTCGACACGAAGTCCACGACACCGACGCAGTTTGGTCCACAGAACGCAATCCCTTCTTTCCGACAGAGGAGGGCGAGCTCTTGCTGTAACCTACGTCCTTCGTCACCGGACTCCGCGAATCCACTGGCAAACGCCCAAATCGCCTTCGCTCCGACAGCAGCCGCTTCCTCAACTACGGGAAGCACAGCATCGCGACCCAGAAGAATACACACTGCATCGATGGGCTGACCCGCCGCGTCTGATGCGTCCTTCAGGGATGCATAGCATGTGCGACCGAGGATCTCTGCGTGGCGGGGATTGACGGGGTAGACGGCGCCCTCATACCCAAGGAGCTGCAGATTCCGCATGACCTGAACTCCCGCTCCTGAGCGCGAAGAAGCACCGACGACTGCAACCGAGCCCGGCCGCAGGAGTAGATCAACCGACGAAATGACGCCCTTTGCGACCACGGACCACCTACCTTGCGCCCAGCACTCCAGTTCGAGGGCAATTGCCGCCCGACACCGCTCTATTTCATTCTACGGAACCCCTATTCCACTCTAAGCGCAGTATACTTGGGTCCTACAATGAGGTCAAGTTTCCTCGCGGAGAGGGCCTGACCGCTCGACTGGTCCTTGCGAGCCATCAGGAGACCTTCCGTCCGTACCTTGCGATTCCGTTACCTCTTCCCCTGCCCTGAAGGAAGACTGATCGCAGCTCACGGATACGGAATGCGGGGGTTCCATAGAGTATCGGCGAACTCCAACTGAGTTAGCGGTCGTCCTCCGGAGAGACAGGACCCTCGCACACATGGGCTCCATTGGCGGAAACGTGTTGCGATTCCCGGTACGCTGAACGGTGGTTCGTTCGACTCACTAGCAGCTGCCGCTTCGCCTTGAGATTCACAAGAGTGCTCGCTTGCCATGGGCATACACCCTGGATGTGAGGCACGAGCACAGTACGTGTGAACCGCCTTACTCTCGATTTCTCCTGTGTGCGAGCCTACCATAGTGTGACTATGCGGGATGGATCGGGGTAAGCCGAGCCACGAAGTGCCGAAGCGGACCGCTTCCTTCAGCCATCCGGTATCCGGGCAACTCCTCCCGGTGATCGAGGACGGACTGCGCCGCCGCAATCACCACATCGAAGTGCTCCCGTGTGTACATCCGCCTTGGAATCGCAAGCCGGACCAGCTCCATCTCGGGAGAGCGCACAGAACCATCCTCCTCCTCATGTCCGAACATCACGCTTCCAATCTCCACTCCTCGAACGCCTTCAGCAAGGTACAGATCGTTGGTGACTGAGAGCGCAGGAAACTGTGCTTGTGGAATCTGTGGTGCCACCCTGCGTGCATCGATGTAGACGGCATGTCCACCAATCGGTTGGATGATCGGCACTCCGATCGACTGTAGCCCCTCCCCCAGATACCGCGTCTGCCCAACCCGATCGACCAGGTAGGAAAGCTCCACCGCTTCGCGCAGCCCCACGGCGATTGCGTCAAGATCTCGACCGGCCAAGCCGCCATACGTGGGGAAGCCTTCCATCAGAATCAGGCGGGCCCGCGCGACCTCGTAGACGGATCGATCGTTCATGGCCAGGATTCCTCCAATATTGACCAGTCCGTCTTTCTTGGCGCTCATCGTCATCCCGTCGGCCAACTCGAACATCTGCCGCGCGATCTGAGCCGGCGGAACCTCCGAGAACCCGGGCTCACGCTCGCGGATGAAGTAGGCGTTCTCGGCGAAACGACAGGCGTCCAAGAAGAACGGGATGCCGTTCTCCCGAGAGATGTTGCTGATCTGCTCGAGGTTGGCCATGGATACCGGCTGCCCCCCTGCGCCGTTGTTCGTGATGGTCATGAGAATCATGGGGATCCGATCCGCTCCAACCTCCTCGATCAAACGTTGCAGCTTGGCAGAATCCATGTTCCCTTTGAAGGGGCCGGGGTGGTCGACATCGAACGCTTCGTCGATCACCAGGTTCACCGGCTCGCCCCCGTTGGCCAGAATATTGGCTCGTGTGGTGTCGAAGTGTGTGTTGTTCGGAATCACGTGTCCGGGCTGCACCACTGAAGAGAAGAGCACATTCTCTGCAGCACGACCCTGATGCGTGGGGAGCACGTAGGAGAAGCCAAAGATCTCGTCAACCGCTTCGCGGAATCGCTCATAGCTTCGGCTCCCGGCATACGATTCATCGCCGCACATCATCGCAGACCATTGAGCTTGACTCATGCCACCCGTTCCGGAGTCGGTCAGCAGGTCAACGTACACATCCTCTGCGCGTAGACGAAACACGTTGTATCCCGCCTGTTGCAGGCAGACCCGGCGTGCCTCCGCGGAACGTCTCTTGATCGGCTCTACCACCTTGATGCGATACGGGGGATATGTGAGTTCTTCTGGCATCAATGCATCCTTTCTCCTCGCCACGTCTTGGCGATCTCGTCCGGCGTCATCCGAAGGGATCGAGAAGAAGAGGAGGATGCGGAACGTTCCTTCTGACCCAATCAAGAGAACAGGCATTCGACGCATCCCAGGAGCGTCGGATCATTCGCAACCATAGGCGCTTCACGCGTGCCTCCTCGTATCGTGCGTGTATGCGCCCATGGTAGGCCATCCCGTCGGACCGAGCAACCCTGCAGGTCTTCACAGGCGTCTTCGAGCGAGCCGTGCCAGCTTGTTGCTTTACGAACGGAACTGCTTGTAGGATGTCCCGGGTCACTGTATAGGAGGACGATGAAGATCACGTTCTGCGGCGCTGCAGAGAAGGTGACCGGATCGTGCCATCTGGTAGAGACGGACGGTCTGCGGATCCTCCTCGACTGCGGGTTCTTCCAAGGGGGCTCTGCGCGCGAGGATCTAAACCATGAGCCGTTCCCGTTCGACCCCAAGAGCCTGGACGCCGTTCTCCTCTCTCACGCGCATCTCGATCACTCCGGACGGCTTCCCCTGCTTGTGAAGAGAGGCTTCTCCGGGAGCATCTTCTGCACATCCCCCACCGCCGAGATCACGAAGCTAATGCTGGTTGACTCTGCGAACCTCCAGATGAACGAAGCAGCCTACAGGGGGAGAAAGGCACGACGCCGCGGAGAGCCTGAGCCTGTTGCGCTGTACGACATGACCGACGTTCTCCACTGCGCGGAGTTGTTCCGCCCCGTGGACGGCTATGGTATCTCCATTGATCTCAATGGCCATGTGTCGGCCGTCTTCCACGATGCCGGACACATCCTCGGTTCGGCGGCGATCGAACTGAGAACCTCCAACGGCCGGCTCCTGTTCAGTGGAGATCTGGGAAATCTCCATCAACCGATCGTCAAGGATCCCACCCCGCCACCCCAGGCGGATCTCGTCCTCGTCGAGTCTACCTACGGCGATCGCCGACATCGCTCGATGGAGGACACCGTCGGCGAGTTCTCTCAGGCGATCCAAACAGTGATTCCGCGTAAAGGAAATCTGCTGATCCCATCATTTGCGCTGGAACGATCGCAGGAGGTCCTCTACGAGCTGTTCCGTCTCTGGCATGACGATCAACTCCCGCGTTGTCGCATCTTCCTGGACAGTCCGTTGGCGATTGCCGCCACTCGCGTCTTCGCCCGCCACGCCGACTGGTTCGATCAGCAGGGACGCGAGCTCTTCGTGTCCGAACCAAACCCGTTTTCCTTCCCCCCACTGAGGTTCACCCAAACCACCGATGAGTCGAAGGAGATCAACGTGGCGTCCCGCGGCAACATCATCATCGCTGGAAGTGGAATGTGTACCGGTGGCCGTATCCTACATCACCTTCGACATAACCTGTGGCGCGGAGATTCAGGAGTCCTGTTCGTCGGATTCCAGGCCGCAGGCACTCTGGGACGGCGCATTGTCGACGGCGCTGATCGCGTACGCGTGTTCGGGGAAGAGATCGCAGTTCGGGCCAAGGTTTGGACCACCAATGGCTTCTCGTCCCACGCCGACCAACCGATCCTTCTGGACTGGATCGCCACAGCCCAACCCGAACGTCTGGTCTTGGTCCATGGGGAGAAAGAAACGCTGGCCGCCTTCTCGCAGCGCATCCAAGAGGTTCTTTCCCTCGAACCCCACATCGCCCGTTTCGGCGAGTCCCTTCGGGTGTAAACCCCAAAGAGAGCCCCCACGAATACGGGTGACGGGCGATTCCGTACCACGCGGCATCGGGTCTCTTGGCATCCACTCACCGTCGCCCTACAATCTACTGTGGGGGAATGACATGAGACAGCTTCCAGACCTTCTTACCCTGTCGCGTGGAGTGATTGCGTTGACGGTGTTCTTGTTGGGGTTCGCGGGAGGGCGTGCACTTGAAGCCGTGATCCTCCTCACCATCCTCGGATGGACTACGGACATCTTCGACGGTCGATTGGCCCGCAAGTACGAAAAGCCGATCACATGGATCGGAGAACGCGAGTTCACCTTCGACATGGCGATGGTGTTCGCCGGTTTGTGCTACCTCGTGATCTCGGGATTCATCAACGGTTGGCTTGCGCTGGGGTATGTCGCGATCGCTGCTGCGTTCATCCTCATCTTCAGGTCGAAGATGATCACCATGTCGTTTGCCACACCGTTGGTGGCCTTGCCGCTGATCGTGGCATCGCAACAAGCCCCACGGGCCGCAGTGTGGTTTCTCCTCTGGATTGTCTCCGCGCTGATCCTGGACTGGTCACGGTTCAAAGGCGTGGTGCGCGAGTTCATCGAGAACGCACGGAAGCTTGGCCAACCCTAGTCGAACAACCGGTTCCCGGAGCGCTTGCCCAGATGTGCATATGCCCGATCCGTCGCGACCCGCCCTTGGGGGGTTCGCTGGATGAACCCCTCCTGAAGCAAGAACGGTTCGACCACATCGGTCAGGGTATCCCGTTCTTCGGATAATGAGGCCGCCAGTGTCTCCAGCCCGACCGGGCCTCCATCGAACTTGCTGATCAGGCTGTCGAGCACGGCATAGTCCAACTCATCCAGCCCCGCCTCGTCGATGCGAAGAAGCTCCAGTGAACGACAGGCGATCTCCCGATCAATGCGACCGTCGCCGCGAACGTCGGCGTAGTCACGTGTCCTCCGCAACAGCCGGTTGGCGATCCTGGGCGTCCCTCGAGCTCGCTTGGCCAGCTCTTGCGCGCCATCCTCGCTCACCTCGATGCCCAGAAGACGTCCCGTGCGGATGATAATCGTCTGGAGCTCCCGCAACCCGTAGAATCCCAGGCGAAACGAGACCTCAAACCGGTCGCGCATCGGAGCAGAGATCAGCCCGGCACGGGTCGTCGCGCCCACCAGCGTGAACGGAGGGAGATCGATACGAAGAGACTGTGCGCTCGGACCCTCCCCGAGGATGATATCGATCTTGTAGTCCTCCATGGCAGGATACAGGATCTCCTCGACGTTTCTTCGCAGCCGATGAATCTCATCGATGAAGAAGACGTCGTGCGGCCGCATGTTGGTGAGAATGGCCGCCAAGTCCCCCGCCTTTTCGATCGCGGGTCCAGAGCTGATGCGAATATCCACTCCGAGTTCACGCGAGATGATCTGGGCTAGTGTGGTCTTTCCCAGCCCCGGAGGGCCCTGAAGAAGAACGTGGTCCAGCGGCTCCTCCCGCCCCTTGGCCGCGGCAAGGTAGATGCGCAGCTTCTCTTTGGTCTCCTCCTGTCCGATGAACTCGTCGAGGGTGGGTGGACGCAACGTCACCGCCAGCTGCTCGTCCTCAGGTTCTGCTCCAGCGATTCGTTCCGTCCTCATCATGATGCATTGTATCGGCCGGAATGCGTCTTCATCAAGTTCCCACCGCCGGTTTCCGTAGGTGCCCGTTCCCGCTCCATGTGATACCATCGCCCGGAGGTCGCCTATGGAATCAGGATGCGTCGTGAGTATCGGGACGTTCGACGGGGTCCACGCTGGCCATGTGGCCATCCTGACAGAGATGGCCACGCAGTCTCGAACCCAAGGACTCCCTCGACAGATCTACACATTCGACTCTCCGCCTCGTTGGGCGGAGAAGGCGCCGCCTGAACGGCATTTAATCCTTCCCCAAGACCTTCGTCTTCAGCTACTCCAACAGCACGCCGACGCCGTCCAGTCGGTCTCCGTCGACACGGTTCGCGATCTTCACCCAAGGCAGTTTGCCTCGTCGGTCCTGGTGGAACAGCTCCATGCCCGCGTCGTCGTCGAAGGAGACTCATTCCGGTTCGGGGTCAACCGCTCTGGAGATCCTGCGATCCTGAAGCGTCTCGGTAACGCGATGGGGTTCAAGGTCGTCAT
>CAZQHD010000016.1:0-27873 GCA_964593295.1 uncultured Thermotogae bacterium
GGCCGTGCTGCCCGAGCCGTACATCTCCTACTTGAACACCTATGCCCCACCCGGTCGCGAGCCGGTTCGACTGTTGACGTTGGCGGAGTTTAAGGATCACCAGATTCCCCCCACCGTGGTGGTGTTCCGCGCATCATTCGTGGCCGCCCACCCGGACGCCGTGATCGCATTTCACAAAGCGTACAACGAGGCTGTCCTCCGTCTGAACAGCAGTCCCAGAGAGGAGATCATCGATACGGGGCTCGATGTCGCCGTGTCACTGTTCTTCCAGGCGGCCAACGTGGATCTGATTGGACAAGATGTGCTCGATGCCATCCCGATCCCCCGATTCGGTCCCCTCGGGAGTCTGGACCCGGAGCAGTACGAGGCCATCTCCCAGTGGATGAGCCGCAAGAAGTACCTGTACGGCACCCTCCCTGCGTACGGCAGTTTCTACGACGGACGCTTCCTGCCATGATTTCTTTGCGCGACGTCACGGTATCGTACGGATCGGGCAGCGCCACCGTACAAGCCGTGGAGCGCCTGTCCCTGGATGTGGCGGCCGGGGAGAGTCTCGCCCTCATCGGGCCGTCCGGCTGCGGGAAGACATCGCTTCTGTTCTCCATCGCCGGGCTCAGTCCGATCCGCTCAGGAACCATCACGGTCCACGGAGAGCCGTTGCAGGGACCCAGGCGCGACATCGCGCTCATCCTTCAGAATGCGGGACTGCTCCCGTGGAAGACCGTCGCACAGAACGCCAACCTTAGCCTGCGATTGAGCGGAAAGTATCCGGAGCGCACCGCCGATGCCGTGCTCGAGGAACTGGGCCTAGGCGGTGTCATGCATCGGTATCCCTCCGAGCTCTCGGAGGGGATGAAGCGACGGGTGGGAATTGCACGTGCCCTGTCCGTATCGCCGACCGTCATGCTGATGGACGAACCGCTCGCGTCATTGGATACCCTCACCCGGGAGCGGATTCAGGAGCTGTTCCTGGAGCTTTGGACACGGCATGCCTTCTCGTTGCTGTTGGTCACCCACGACATCGAGGAGGCTGCGTTTCTGGGACAGCGGATCGTTGTGCTCACGGAACGACCCGCACGCGTCAAGTGCATCGTAGAGAATCCTGGGATGGGAGAAGCCACGTATCGTTCGGATGACTCGTTTCTGCGGGTGGTTGCAGAACTGCGAGGAGCCTTGATCCCATGAATCCCAAGACGCCGCGCTCCAGGCCACGGAGATCTCTGCAGCATCGACCGATCCTGCGTAATGTGCTGATGTACGCGCTCAGTCTGCTGATCCTGATCTTCATCTGGACCCTCGCCAGCCTGATCATCGAGCATGTGAGAGAGCGAGCGTATCTGCCGAACCCGATCCGCGCCGTCTCAGAGGTCGTCCGGCTCGGGCCGATGCTCTTCTCCCACTTCTGGATCAGTGCGTGGCGGCTCCTGATCGCCATTGTCCTCGCCTTCGTGACCGGGTATCCCCTCGGCCTGCTGATCGGCCACGAGCGCAAGCTGGATCAGCTCATCTCGCCGATGATCTACCTCGTGTACCCGATTCCCCAGGTCGCGTTCGTGCTGTTGCTGTTCATCGTGTTCGGCATCGGAGAACCGGTGAAGATCGCCATCGTTGCGATCGCCCTGTTCTTCCAGCTTCTCGTCTCTGCACGCGGGGCGGCCAAGCTGATCGACCGAGAGCACATCATCAGCGTTCTGTCCGCCGGGGGATCCCGTGGACAGATCTACCGCCATGTCGTGCTTCCGGCCACGCTTCCCTCGATCCTCACCAGCTTGCGCGTGAGCGTGGGCCTGGGAATGGCCTTTCTGTACATCGCAGAGACATCCGGGCCGGCGCGGGGAGGCCTGGGCGTGTTCGTGAAGGAGACGATGGTGTACAGCCCTCCGCCGGCGTTCGCCGGCATCCTGGCGATGGCCGTGCTCGGTTCCTGCTTTTACGTACTGATCGAGATCATCGAACGCCTCGTCTGCCGATGGAAATACGTGGGACGCAATCTCTTCATCGTCGCCGTCGAGCGCACGGTTCGAAGGTGGCTGAAGCGAGACAGCAAGGTTTCTTGATGGCCTCCGACCGTCCCGCTACCATGCGTACATGAAGCTCATGCGCATCTACTTGGTCGTCAACACGACCAAGCCATCGACTCTGCAAGCCCTGGTCGAGCTCAAGCAGTGGTGCGGACGACACGATGTCGAAGCTGTCCCACTCTCCTCTGCGCTGCTTCATGACGAGGAGAACACGGTCGTCCTGGCGTTGGGGGGGGACGGAACCGTTCTTCGCGCTGCCGGGCTCTGCTCTCAGACAGGCATTCCAGTGCTGGGGATCAACCTGGGAAGCCTCGGCTTCCTCACCCAAGCGACCGTTGACGATCTGCCCGACGTGATGGAGAGCTTGATCGAGAACCGCTATGTCGTCGAGGAGCGCATGCGACTCGCGTACAGAGCCGGACCTCTCTCGGGCACCGTGCTCAACGACCTGGTGATCACCGGACGGGGTGGATCTCCGTTCTGCGAGATCGAGATGTCGTGGGGAGACGGCGTGGTCTCCACACTTCCCGGAGATGGGGTCATTCTTGCCACTGCCACAGGATCCACCGCCTACAGCCTGTCAGCCGGCGGACCGGTGATCGTCCCGCCCGCCGCCTGTATCCTCGCCACGCCGCACGCGGCACACAAGCTCGGGCTTCGTCCCGTGGTCTTCCCGCCGGAGGAGAGGATCCGACTGGTATCCCGCACCGACGTACGCGTCATCGCCGATGGGGACACTGTGGCCGAACTCGGGCCCGGAACCGAGGTGGTGATCCATCGGGCCGAACTGCCGACGTACCTGATCCGTTGGGCCGACTCGCCGGCCTTCTTCCGTGTGCTGCACGAGAAGCTGAACTGGGCCGACGCCAAACCACGCGAGATCGATCGGTAGACGAAACAGCCGACTCTACGACTCTCTATGTCCTTTCGCCCCCCGGACCGACCCGGTATACTTGTGCATAAGACGGTTCAGAGGAGTGGGGTGAGCGCGATGGAGAAGAAGGGAACGTATCGCGTCAAGAGCGGACTGGCTGAGATGCTCAAGGGCGGGGTGATCATGGATGTCACCACCGCAGACCAGGCCAAGATCGCGGAAGAGGCAGGGGCCGTGGCTGTCATGGCGCTCGAACGTGTCCCGGCCGACATCCGAGCAGACGGTGGCGTAGCCCGTATGGCGGATCCGCAGAAGGTCCGTGAGATCATGGCTGCCGTGAGCATCCCTGTCATGGCCAAGGTACGGATCGGCCACTTCGCCGAGGCCCAAGTGCTGCAATTCCTGGGAGTTGACTACATCGATGAGTCGGAAGTACTGACCCCTGCGGACCCTTCGTTCCATGTGAACAAGTGGACATTCACCGTGCCGTTCGTCTGCGGCGCGCGAAACCTCGGCGAAGCCTGTCGCCGCTTGGCCGAAGGGGCTGCCATGATCCGGACAAAGGGAGAGCCTGGAACGGGAAACGTTATCGAGGCCGTGCGTCACATGCGTCTGATGAACCAGCAGATCCGTGAGGTGCTCTCGGCTCCGGAGGAAGAGCTGATGAGCCTCGCAAAGACGATGGGCGCACCGTACGAAATGCTGCTGGCGATTCGACAGCAACGTCGTCTTCCGGTGGTCAACTTCGCCGCTGGCGGGATCGCCACCCCGGCCGATGCCGCCATGATGATGCAGCTAGGATGCGACGGGATCTTCGTGGGCAGCGGCGTGTTCAAGTCCAGCGATCCCGCGCGGCGCGCACGCGCGATTGTGGAAGCAACAACGCACTATCAGGATGCGGGCCGAGTCGCCTCCGTGTCCGAAGGCCTCGGTGACGCCATGCCCGGCATGGCGATGGAGAGCATTGCCGAGCACGAGTTGATGCAGACACGCGGCACATGATCATCGGCGTTCTTGCGTTGCAGGGCGCCGTGCGGGAGCACGTACTTTGCCTACAGCGTTTGGGGATCGATTCTCATATCGTCAAGTCCGAACGAGAGCTCCATGACCTCTCCGGGTTGATCCTTCCCGGAGGAGAGTCCACGACCATGTCGCTGCTGGCAGACAGTGGACTGCTTGCCTCGCTGAGGAGCTTCGCGGAGCGCGGCATCCCTCTGTTCGGGACCTGCGCCGGCATGATCCTCCTTGCCTCCGAAGTGGAAGGGCGTTCCACTCCTCACATCGGTGCGATCGATATCACCGTCTCCCGGAACGCCACCGGACGACAGGTGGACAGCTTTGAAACGGTCCTTAGAATCACGGATATTGGAGAGGATGTCCCTGCAGTGTTCATCCGTGCCCCGTACATCACAAGGCATGGCCCCCATGTACGACTGTTGGCCCAGCACAGTGGACACGCAGTGATGGCCCGGGAGGGTCACGTGCTTGTAGCCAGCTTTCATCCGGAGCTGACCGACGATCTGCGCGTACACGCCTACTTCGCGGGCATGGTCGAAGACGCGTTCGAGAGAGAGTCATAGAGGAGGATTCAGAGATGAAGAGAGTAGCGATCAACGGATTCGGACGGATCGGACGCGCCTTTTTCCGTGTGGCCTTTGGGCATCCGGAGCTCCAGATTGTGGCTGTCAACGACCCGGCGTTCACGCCGGAGATGGCACGGTATCTGTTGCTCAATGACTCCGTCTACGGGAAGTACGATGCATCCGTCGAGGTCATGGATGAAGGGCTGCGCGTCAACGGCAAGGTCGTTCAGCTTCTCACCCTGAAAGCACCGGACGAACTCCCATGGGGCGATCTGGAGGTTGACCTGGTCGTAGAGGCCAGCGGTATCTTCCGTGCATACGACGGACAGAAGGGCGCAAGCCGGCATCTGCAGGCCGGCGCTCGTCGGGTCCTGCAATCGGTGCCCAGCAAGGGAGAGGGGGCGGAGAAGATCCCACAGATCGTGTATGGAGTGAATCACCGACAGATCAGAGAGGAGCACGATGTGGTCTCAGCGGCCTCCTGCACGACCAACTCGCTGGTCCCAGTGATGTACGTCTTGGAGAGAGAACTGAGAATCAAGCACGGCTTTCTCTCCACGATTCACGGGTACACCGCCGATCAGTCCCTGGTGGACGGCATGCACAGTGACAAGACACGCAGTCGTGCCGCGGCGATCAACATCATTCCCACCAAGACCGGGGCCGCATCGGCCACCGCGAAGGTGATCCCCTCCTTGGCCGGGCGGATGAACGGGATCGCGTTCCGCGTTCCAGTGGCCACAGGTTCGGTCAGTGACATCACGCTGGAGCTGGAGGAGTCGGTCACGGCCGAGGACGTTAACAAGACACTGACCCGGTACGCACAGAACGAGCTGGAAGGGATTCTCAGGGTCTCCACGGAACCTCTGGTGTCCACCGATATCATCGGCGAGGCTCACCCAAGCATCGTCGATGCAACCCAGACGGTCATCGTCGACGAACGCCTGCTGAAAGTCGTCGCCTTCTATGACAACGAGTGGGGGTATACTCATCAGCTGCTCCGGGTCGCGCTGCAGCTCTAGCCTGCGCAGGGCAGGAAGGTGCCTGGTCATAAGCGCTTTGGCCTGCGCCTTTCCACCGCGTTGTGCGTTGTGTCATCGGCCGTTGCATGATCTGGACCCTGTCTGTGCCGTTTGCTCGGCCGCCCTGCCTCGGCTCGCCGAATCACGGTGTATGCGGTGCGGCGTGCCGCTGCATGATGCACGGCTGGATCTCTGTCTTCGTTGCGGGACTCGGGAGGTTCTTGTGAGTGAGATTCTCTCGTTGGGGCCCTATGATAGCGCGTGGGGGAGACTCGTCCGCATGCTCAAGTTCGAGGGCGAAACGGCCTTGGCCCCATGGCTCGCACGACGGATGGCCGCTCTCCTGGACCGGGAGATGATCGATCGTCTTGACGCGGTCACCTGCGTACCGATGACCCGCCGTGACCAACGGATCCGTGGCTTCAACCAGTCGGCGCTTCTCGCGCGCAGCGTGGCAAGCTGCCTCGGTAGGCCGATGGTCCGGCTGTTGAGCAAGACCCGCGCCACACCGCCCCAGAGTCGACTGTCCGCACCCCAGCGACGGAGCAATCTGCAGCATGCGTTCGGGATGGGCCGACGCACGACGTCTATGCATCACGTGCTTCTGGTCGACGACATTTGCACCACCGGGGAGACGATCGAAGCGTGTGCTCTCGCGTTGTCACGCGGCGGGGTGAGACAGGTCACCGCGCTGACGGTGGCCCGCGCATGAGGAGGGAGTGATCGATGCAAGTTCTGTCTGCCTGTTTGGGTCCCCTGGGGACCAACGCCTATCTGATCGAGCACAATGGCCTGACCGTGCTGATCGACCCGGCCCAGCCCGGTCCCGAGCTGGACCAATTGATCGCAGGACATGCGGTGGACTGGGTTGTTCTCACGCACGGACACTTCGACCATGTTGGCGGTGCATGGTCGGTTCCCGGCGCTCGCATTGCGATGCACGAAGCGGACCTTCCGTTCGTCGATCAAGCCGTCCCCCGCCGAGGGGAGATCCATCGCTATCTCGAGGAAGGAGATCAGACGCTTCCCGGGATTGACGTTCTTCATCTGCCGGGCCACTCTCCGGGCAGTGTGGCGTTGGTCTGGCAAGACGCGCTGTTCGTTGGAGATGTCCTGTTCGCCGGATCCGTCGGTCGAACGGACCTTCCGAGAGGATCGACGGAAGCGTTGATGGCGTCTCTGTTGCGATTGGTTCGGCTCCCGGGCGACTACCACGTCTACCCAGGACATGGAGAGAAGACGACTCTGGAGATCCAACGAAGAACCAATCCATATCTACAGATGCTGAGGTAGGAGATGCCCAGGTCGCGAGCCGATATCCAAGAGATCAAGTCCCGGCTGGACATCGTCTCCATCATCTCACGCTACGTCGCACTGTCCCCGTCCGGTTCAGGGATGAAGGGACGTTGTCCGTTTCACAAGGACGACACCCCCTCGATGACGGTCAGCCCCGAGAAGGGGCTCTGGCACTGTTTCGGCTGCGGAGAGGGTGGCGACGCGATCGCCTTCTACATGAAGATGGAACGGCTCTCGTTCGTGGAGGCCGTTCGCCGGCTGGCCGAAGAGGTGGGGATCTCATTCCAGGCAGAGGCCTCGGAGATCCCGGACACGTTCCGCGCTCTCCTGGCCGACGCCGCGAATGCCTACGTCAAGAATCTTCGATCCGGTGCCGGGCGCAAGGCCCGCGAGTATCTGCTTCAGCGCGGCTACCCGGAGTCGTGCTGGCGTGCCTACGGTCTCGGGTACGCTCTGCCGGGATGGGATCACATCAAGCGCGCCTTCTCAACGCACGGGGATGAGGTCCTGCTGAAGCTCGGTCTGCTCGTCCGAGGAGAGAAGGGAACCTACGACCGGTTCCGCGATCGCGTCATGTTCCCCATCCTCGATATCGCCGGGCGTCCTGTCGGGTTCGGCGGCCGGGCATTCGACGGGCAGCCCAAGTACCTTAACTCCCCGCAGACACCGCTGTTCGATAAGGGCCGCCTCCTGTACGGCATTTCGTGGGCCAAAGAGCGAATGGCACAGACGCGCGCCTGCGTCTTGGTCGAAGGCTATACCGATGTGCTCTCCCTACATCAGGCAGGCATCCTCCACACAGTGGGAAGCATGGGCACCTCTCTCACCCAGGGACAGGCCCGGTTAATGCGTCGGTTTGTCGACCAGGTGATCATCGCCTTCGATCAAGATGCTGCCGGAGGCGCCGCATCTCTTCGTGGCATGCAGGTCTTGCGTTCGACCGGACTGGACGTCCGGGTGGCTCGGCTTCCCGTCTCCGAGGATCCCGACGGCTTCGTCCGCCGCCATGGGAGCGAAGCGATGCTCGAGGTCTTGGAGGCGGCGGAACCGTTTCACGACTTCTTCATCGCGCATCTCGCGTCAAGGCACGATGTCGCCACCGTGCGAGGGCGGGAGCTGTTGTTGGAGGACGCCCGGCCCTTCTACGCAGGCATCCAGAGTGCCGTCCTCCGCGATGAGATCGAGCAGAAGGTGGCCGAGCTGGTCAATCTGTCGGTGGAATCGGTGCGTCGGGAGCTTCCCCGGTCCCCCGCCCGAAGGCAGGAGGCAGAAACCGATCGGACCGAAGAGCCTCACTGGGGAGTGGAAGAGCATCTGCTCGCGCTTCTTCTGCGCGGGCAGCTCTCCTGGGACCGTGTCTCCGAGGATCTGAGCGTAGAGGACTTCTCGCCGCAGAACCGTGCGATCGCTGCGGGGATCGCATCAGGCGTTACAGACTCCGCGCTGTTGAACGACCTGGACGAGGAGGGGGCGCGTCGTGCAAGCTTCTATGCATTGGCTCCACTGAAGATCGACGTAGAGAGAGCCCTCGCCGACGCCAAGCGATGGATGGGCCGCCTGCCGAAGATCGAGGAGCAGCTGGCGGCATTGGATCAAGAGATCCTTGCCAGCAGTCGTACGCAGGACTGGAGGCGCTGGGAGAGCCTTCTGAAGGAGAAGGAGGAGCTCCGAGTGGCGTGGAAGAAGGAGCGGAAGGGGATCCATGACCAGCAAGAAGAAGATCACACGCGCGATGACGCCTGAGAAAGAGACCCTGACCGAGCACACCCGAGAGCAGACCCCAGAAGACACGCAACCGAGGTCCCCCCTTTCCACCGACGCGAACGAAGAACCCAACCCCGAGGATCTGGACGACGTCGACAACGACGATCTCACTGACCCTGAGGACTTGTTGGAGGACGACGAGACCGAAGAGGAGTCGTTCGAAGACGACAAGGTCGAGTCGCGGGCGGCCCGCCGCGCGCGTCAAGAGTGGATCAACGGAAAGGCGAGCAGTCGTCGGGAGGACCCGGTCAAGACCTACCTCCGCGAGATCGGCAAGGTTCCTCTCCTCACCAAGGAAGGAGAAGTTGAACTGGCCAAGGCCATGGAGATCGGATCCTACGCGGAGCTCTCACTGGCCGTACTGACCGGTCGAGAGGCTGCCGCGAAGCTGGCGCGAGACAGCGCCCTCTCGGAGGTCGAGACGCGACAGTGCGAGGACCTGGCGGAGAAGGGTGAGGCCGCGGCGGAGCTGATGATCTCGTCCGCCTTCGAAGAGAAACTGGGCGACGAACTCCCTCGAACGAACGACCGTGATGAACTCGAACACCTGATGGAGATCGGCACCCAAGCGAAGGATCGCCTCACCATCTCCAACCTTCGGCTGGTGGTCTCCATCGCCAAGCGCTACATGAACCGAGGGCTTTCCTTCCTGGACCTCATCCAGGAGGGGAACATGGGTCTGATGAAGGCGGTGGAGAAGTTCGACTTCACGCGGGGGTACAAGTTCTCCACATACGCTACCTGGTGGATCCGACAGGCGATCACGCGAGCCATCGCCGATCAGTCCCGCACGATTCGGGTTCCCGTGCATATGATCGAGACGGTCCGTGAGTTGAATCGGGTGAAACGCGAGTTCATCCAGTCGCACGGGTCGGCCCCCACGCTGGAGGATCTCTCCCAGCTGACCGGCATGTCGATCGACAAGATCAAGAAGGTGGAGTCGGTCTCTCAGTACACGGCCTCCTTGGAGCGACCGTTCGGCGAAGAGGACGAAGATACGCTGGGGGATTTCATCGAGGACCCTTCGTCCCCATCTCCGACCAAGGAGACCTTCCGCATGTTCCTGAAGGAGCAGTTGTGCCGTGCGCTCGATCAGCTGGACGAACGCGAGCGGGAGATCCTGAAGCTCCGTTATGGGCTTGAAGACGGGCACCCGCGAACGCTCAAGGACGTGTCGCTGAAGTTCAACATCACGCGTGAGCGCGTGCGGCAAATTGAGATCAAGGCGATTGAGAAGCTCAAGCATCCGTCGAGAAGAGCGGAACTCAAACGGTTTCGCGAACTCCTCCACGCAGAGGACTAGCGTGGGCGGATCGTCAGCGCCTCCACTGATCATCGTGCTGGGGCCCACCGCCTCCGGGAAGACGGCCGTGGCCGTGGAGCTGGCGACTCAAATCGGCGGGGAGATCCTCTCCGCGGACTCGCGCGCCTTCTTTCAGGGGCTGGATATCGTCACCGACAAACCCCCCCTCGATCAGCGGCGCGGGGTGCCGCACCATCTGATCGACTGCGTTCCCATTGACGGAAACTACGATGCGATGGCATTTCGCTCCGACGTTGTGAGGCTGCTTCCCCAGATCCGTGGTCGCGGACGCCATCCCCTCCTCGTGGGCGGTGGAACACTCTACCTGGGTTCGATCCTGCGCGGCGTGTTCGAGGGCCCGTCCAAGGACCTTGCCGTCCGCCGCCGGCTGACAGAACAGCCGGCGGATGCATTGATCCGAGAACTGCGATCCGTAGATCCCGCCGCCGCGGAGCGAATCCATCCCCACGATCGACTTCGCCTCCTGCGTGCTCTCGAAGTGTATCAGCTCACCGGCGTGCCGATCTCGCGCTGGCAGACCCAGGCCAGACCCTTGTCGGAGAGGATGCATGTGGTAGGGCTTCTGCGCGAGCGAACCGAGCATCGAGCCCTCATCGAGCAGCGTGTGCGGCGCATGGTGCAGCGCGGCGTGATCGAAGAAGTGCGCACACTTCTGGCGTCAGGGCTCGCGGATCACATGCAAGCGTATCGAACGATTGGGATTCCGGAGGCAGTTCAGGTCCTTCGCGGGGAGTTGAGCATCGATGCGTTCTGCGAACGGGTCGCACATCGCACGTGGCAGCTGGCCAAACGGCAGCTGGCCTGGTTCCGTCGCGATCAGAACGTTCAGTGGATCAGCGTCAGCGGCCGATCGACGCGTGCGGTGACCGGCGAGATCCGCGAACGACTCTCTCTACCCGCCGATCCTCACGGAGCGCCCCTGTGATCGACACGAGCCAGTGGATCCTGACCGCGGCCCAGCAGCGCACCCTCGATGAAGCCATCGTGCAGGTGGGGTACAGCGAAGCGGCGCTCATGGAGTCGGCGGGAACGCAGGCCGCCGAGTGGATTGCGTCGTCCCGGCGCCCAGCGACGGTAACGATACTGGCCGGGCCGGGAGGGAACGGGGGAGACGCCCTTGTGGCGGCTCGAAGCCTTCATGCCGTCGGGATTACTGTCCAGGTCTTCCTCTGGAAGAGACCGGCCGCGTGTGCGCCACTGACCCAACGGATGGCAAGCCGACTTGCGGAGGCGGCGGTCCCAATGCAGAGCTTAGAGTCCGACCTGGAAGTCTGTGCGGACGCGCTCATTCAATCGGATGTGGTGGTCGATGGGTTGCTGGGCAGCGGGCTCTCTCGTCCGATCGAAGGACGGGACACAGAACTGATCGATGCCATCCACGCCGCCCGTCGGTTCACGGTGAGCCTGGACGTCCCCTCCGGGGTTGCGTCGGACACCGAGCGACCGCTCGGCCCGGCCGTCCGCGCTGACGCCACGCTCGCCATGGGCTTCTATAAGCTGTGTCACTGGTTCTACCCGGCCGCCGCGCACTCCGGAGCCGTCCACCGGCTTCTCCTCCCGTATCCTCAGGAACTGCTCGCCCGCACTGAGCCGATCGCCCGGATCTGCGATCGAGATGAGATCCGAACCTTTCTGCCGGAGCGTCCCGCCACAGGACACAAAGGAACGTTTGGCCGGGTCCTCGTGGTGGCCGGTTCCCGCGGGATGACGGGCGCGGCAATTCTCTGCGCTCGCGGCGCCCTTCGCGCCGGCGCGGGGCTGGTGACTCTCGCCCTGCCGCGCTCGCTGGTACCGATCGTCCAAGCCGCTGTTCCTGAAGCGCTTACGGTGTCCCTGCCGGACGAGAACGGGCAGCTGGTGGACGAGTGTCTTGCGAGGACCCTTGCGCCGTTCCTCCAAGCATCCGATGTCCTTGCCATCGGCCCTGGGTTGGGACGGGACCCGCGAACGCTCGCGCTCGTCAGGCGCCTCCTGGCCTCCTCAGCGAGCCCCTCGGTCATCGACGCCGACGCCGTGCACGCCCTGGTCGAACACCCGCAGCTTCTCGCCTCTCTCTCCGATCGGGCGGTGCTCACACCACACCCCGGGGAGATGGCCTCCCTGGTCGGAGGCAGCGCCGAATCGGTGGACGGCCACCGGCTGGAAGCGGCAGCGCAGTTCTCGCTGCGTGGTGGGCCGATCCTGATTCTGAAGGGTCGTCCCACCGTGATCGCCCTCGCGGGAGGACCTGTGTACGTCAATCCCACCGGGAATACAGGGCTGGCCACCGGGGGCTCCGGAGATGTCCTCACGGGATTCTTGGCCGGATTGATCGCCGCGGGGAGTCGTCTGGAGGATGCTGCGCGGGCGGCACCCTACCTGCACGGGCTGGCCGCCGACCGTTGGAGCCGATCCAGGGCGGAACGATCGATGACCCCCTCGGACCTCCTGGACCAGATCCCGTTCGTGCTCCGTGAGGTACTCCGGGAGATGATCCCATGAACTGGATCGACAGCCATGCCCATCTCGACGACCGTGCGTTCGACGCCGATCGTGCCGCCGTGCTCACCCGTTGCGCCGAGATCGAACTGGGACTGATCACCGTCGGGACGTCGCTCCCCTCCAGTCACGCTGCCGTGCGGCTGGCTCGACGAACCCGCAACGTCTGGTCCACAGTGGGCGTGCACCCGCACGATGCCCGAACCCTGGACAGGCACGCACTGGAGGAGCTCCGCATTCTGGCCGCAGATGAGCATGTGGTGGCCCTCGGCGAGATCGGACTGGACTACTACCGCGATCTGTCACCACGCCCTCAACAGCGATCGGCGTTTCGAGCCCAGCTGGATCTGGCCGGGGAGGTGGGGCTCCCTGTCTGTTTACACAATCGAGACGCCGCCGAGGACCTGCTGACGATCCTTCGAGAGACCGGCACCCGCCCTCGGGGTGTTCTGCACTCGTTCTTGGGCGACGCGGCGCGGGCGCATGCCTTTTTGGAGATGGGCCTCTTCTTGGGCCTGGGCGGCCCCCTCACGTTTCCCAAGAACCACGCGTTGCGTGAGACGGTCCGAACGATCCCCCTCGATCGCATCCTGCTGGAGACGGACTGCCCCTATCTGACGCCCGTCCCGTACCGAGGACGCCGCAACGAGCCGACCTATGTCACCTACGTAGCCGAAGAAGTCGCTCGGATCAAAGAGGTGTCGGTGGAGACGGTGGCCGAGCAGACGACCCGCAATGCGAAGATGCTCTTCGATCTACGTTAGCCTAGGATCCATCCGAGGGATCCTCGGCGTCAGGCGCCTCCACGTAGCTCGCAATGTACTCCCAGATGTCCACGAGCGGCGGGACCGGGATCCCCGGGAACATCTCGAAGTAGGCATTACCACGGCTTGTTTGCAGTGTCTCTCCG
Source organism: uncultured Thermotogae bacterium (assembly GCA_964593295.1). Taxonomy (GTDB): domain Bacteria; phylum Bipolaricaulota; class Bipolaricaulia; order UBA7950; family UBA9294; genus SPBW01. The sequence goes on from CAZQHD010000016.1 coordinate 13,273, forward strand.
TGCTCATTGAGGTAGTAGAAGCGGCTCTCCTGGGCTCGGGTCTGGATCACGTTAACACCGTTTCCGTGGAGAACGTCTCCGATGTTGATGTCATAGATGGCGCCCCGCATGCGGTGCTCGTCCACCCGGTCGTCGACCGGTAGCAGAACCTTGTACCAAAGCTCCGCCCCTCGCGGATAGTGGGGGTGATCGACGGCGCCATGATGCTCGTAGGGAGGAGCCAGACCGTAGATCTCGGTCCCGCGAAAGGCGAACAGCACCTGTGGATTCCACCAAGAGGTCCGGATCGCGTTGTTGCTGGCGCTGGCGATCACCAGGATCTCCTGGTCCGGCCCAACCGGTCCCGCAGCGAGGGTCCGAAGGTATCCCGGATGCCAGTACTCTCCGAGCACCGTGCCGTCCTGGTCGAGCGCGACCAGCTTGCTCGGGTAGAAGTTGCGGTGCAGGAAGGCAAGCAGGATCTCGGGGACTCCGTCTCCATCGAGATCGGCAATGTGGATGATCTCCACCAAGAAGTGATCGAACGCTGCCTTCTCAAACGAGTAGACACAATCACCCTGTGGAACCTGGTATGCCCATAACGTTCGTCCGGCAGCATCGAGCAGGTAGAACGCTCCGTTCGTCCCCTCGGGGCACCGGGTCCCGACACCGATCCGATCGATCACCCCATCTTCCCTGGAGGAGAAGCCCTGGGTGCGAAAGACACCGCAGGGGAAGCTTCGGGTCCAACTGCGATGCAGAGTGAGCCATCGTGCGTTACGGGCTTCAAGGAACAGCCCATCCTCCGAGACGTGGAACTCACCGAGCGCGAAGCTCGAGGCTGAGTAGAAGGAGAACCCCCAGAAGGCGAGCCCAGCACACAGCATCGTCATCGCAGCCCCCGCCGCGACGCGCAGTCCGCGTCGGCAGGACAGCTTGCGCAGCTCGGCCAGCCCGTCAGGCGAGATCGGGGTGGCAACACAGCGATCGCCACGCTCCTGACGAACCATCCCCTGGCAAATCGCCACCACCCGCCCATCGACCAGCAACGGACAGCCACTCTCACCCCAGTCGATCGGGATGTCCGCCACCAGGGTGCTGCCATCATTGGACGTCCGGAGGGTTTCGATCGACCCGAAAGCAGGCGGTACAGAGCCGGGCCGCTGCAAGGCAATCGTCTGGCCACGTTGCAGGGCGCGCAACGCACGGGAAAACGGGCACCGCCTCCAGCCTGGCGTTCGGACACCCGACAGCTCGATCACAGAAAGGTGGTCTCGCTGAAGCGCTGGGGTCGGGAGGTTGCGTACCCCGTCGCACGGAACATCGTCCACGAACACGGTCACTGTGGGGTCTTCGTCGAGAAGCTCAACTACATGTGTGGGAACAAGCAGACGAAAAGGAGATCGCGAGACGACAATGCCCACCCCACGATCCTCACCGTTCTCACCCCCGACGGTGATTCGTACGACGCGATTGGGCCCCAGACCCCCACGCTCTTTCTCGCCCATGCCTCCTCTCTTGTGCTCAGGCGTCGAGTCGCTGGGCCAAGGTCTTCAAGGCGCCGGCAAGGGCTCTGCGCTGCGCCGGTGTCTGCGCCGCCTCGGTGAGCGACTGAAGCACTTCATTCAGCTCGTCGCCTGCCTCCGCCCCATCCTTGTCCCCGGTCGCGATAGGCGCCGTTCGACGCCTCATGGAGGTGGGGACACCCTGAATACGGTTCAGAAGGCGTTCCTCCCGCTCCTTCCGCGCCACGAGCCACAGATCCTCGGGATCGGTTTGTAAACACGCTGCAAGGGCAAAGACGACCGCATGAGGAGGTGCGGGCTTGCGCCCACTCTCCAGCGCGGAGATGTACGTGTTGGACACCCCGGTCTGGTGCGCCACATCCCACTGCGTAAGATGAAGCGCGGTTCTCAGCTCACGGATTCGTCGGCCAAAGCTTGCCATCATCTCCATCCTTTCCACGGTTCTCCTCCGCAGTATAATGAAAACGGCAACCAACGCAAACCCCAGATCACAGAACCCACCCACTCATCAGGGCGACAAGCGTGACTAAGCCGATGGTGCTCTTGATTATGTAACAGTGTGATGTTATACTGACTGCCTCGGTCCTATATGGTTCACGGCGCTTCCCACCTCGGTGCGCCGTGAGCAAGACGAGACGCAAGAGTCTGAAGGCCATCGCAGACGGAAGGAGGCAGTCGTGCAAGAGGAGCAGCTGATCTCGAAGAAGGATGTTCTTGAAGAAACAGGGATCTCCTACGGCCAACTGTACCGATGGAAGCGCAAGGGGCTGATTCCTGAGGCGTGGTTCATCCGACGTTCTACGTTCACCGGACAGGAGACGTTCTTCCCCAAGGAGAAGATCGTGGAACGCATCCACCAGATCAAGGACATGAAGGGAGATCATGCGCTCGATGACCTTGCGGAGGTGATCTCTGAGGCGGTTCACGCCAAGCTGAACGTGACGCTGGACGGACTGCGCCGTCTGGAGTGGTTCGACGAAGAGTACGCCAAGGAGGAGGGGATCTCGGCAGAAACGGGCGGAGGGGTATCTCTGTCAGACGCCCTTCGATGGGCGGTCCTTCGGAGATTACGTCGATCTGCCCGCGAAGAGGAGATCGCGTTGGCCGACCGAACCCTGTCCAGTGAGCTCTCCGGCCGCGCTGCGGATCCTGCTTCCTTGGAGGGAAAGACCCTCTATCTTCTGCGAAAGCGGCTGGCGAGTGCCGGCATCTCGGCGGAGATTAGCGTGGTGATCATTGCACAGGATCCGATCATCCTCGATCCTGAGATGCAGAGAATCGACGCGGTCGACTTGTCGTCCACGTTCCAACAGGTCAAGCTTGATCTGACCCGATGCTGTGACCCCGAAACTGAAACCCCGTCTTCGGACGAATCGACCTAAAGGAGGCAAGAGCATGAGTGATGAGAAGAAATCCGTCAGTGTGTCAGGCGCCGGCAGCATCGCCGGCGGGTCCTATGCCCGTGTCTCCATCTCCGGTGCAGGCAAGATCGACGGCGACCTGTATGCGGAAGAGCTTCGAATGTCGGGGGCCGGCCGGGTGATCGGTCGGTGTGAGGTCGTTCAGCTCTCTGTCTCCGGCACCGGGCGGTTCGAGGGAGCGGTCGTTGCCGATGAGATGAGGGTCAGCGGCGTTGCCAAAGTGGAAGGGACGGTCAAGGTCAAGGAACTCAAGTGCTCGGGCACGTTCCGTGTCTCCAAGACCATCTCCGCCGAGTACGTGAAGGTCAGCGGTCAACTCCACGTCGGCGGAAAGGTCGAGTCGGAGATCTTCCGCGCCAGCGGAGGATTCGACATCGAAGGTCTGCTGTCGGCGGATCGCGTCGAGATTCGTCCCGGAGGTCGTTGTCGCGCCGAGGAGATCGGGGGCGGTATCATCGACGTTCGCCGCTACGGATCGAAGGATCATGCCGGGCTTCTCGACTCCCTGTTGCGCGCGCTCAGCAGCTCGTGGGGCGGAGAGCTCAGCGCCAAGCTCATCGAGGGCGATGAGGTCTACCTGGAGAACACGCGCGCTGAAGTCGTGCGAGGCAAACAGGTTCGGATTGGGCCCAGCTGCAAGATCGGACGCGTGGAGTACTCGGAGTCGCTCAAGGTCCATGAAGACTCCGAGGTCGAGACACAAGAGCGAACCTGATCCTGCCTTCCCGCTGCATGACCGGGGACAAACCACCTCTCCGGTCATGCGCCTGACACGGGCGGGACGATCTCTCCTCACGCCGCGAACGGCCTACCGATTGACGGCATGAATTGATCTGCCCAGGGCGTTCTCGGCCGCCTCCTTGAGTCCTTCCGGAAGCGTAGGGTGGGGATGGATGGCATCTGCGATCGACTCGAGCGTCAGGTCGTTCTGCACCGCGATCGCAGCCTCGGAGATGAGGTCGGATGCGTCAGCACCGATGATCTGAACTCCGAGAATGCGATGATCGCGGGCGCGGGCGACGACCTGGAAGAACCCCTCCTTCTCTCGCATGCCGAGCGCTTTGCCCAGCGCGGCAAACGGGAAACGCCCCACCAGAGTCTCCTCCCCGGCGGACCGTGCCTTTGCCTCCGAGATCCCGACCGACGCGATCTCGGGATCGGTGAAGATGGCTTGGGGGATCCCGTCGAGATCAGGGCCACCGGATGTATCCTCAGATCTCCCCGAGGCCCACTCCGCCACCCGGATTCCTTCCATCGACGCCTTGTGAGCGAGCATGGGTCCTCTTACCAGATCGCCGATCGCGTACACTCCAGGCACTGTGGTCTGAAGATGCTCATCCACACGAACCGTCCCTCGCTCGTCCAGCGCCACGCTGCATGCCTCTAGACCGAGATCGCTCGTGCGTGGCCGTCGTCCGACGGCCACGAGGATGCGGTCTACGGTGTGGGTGTCCCCGTCCTGGGTGTACAGGACGACCCCGTCCTCGGACTCTTCGAACCGCTCGGCGGCCGTTCCAGTCAGGAGGTTGATCCCCTGATCGGAGAGCGCTCGTTTGAGGACGGCAACGGTGCGGCGGTCCAGATCCAGCGCGGAGAGGATCTCAGGGAGCAGTTCCAGAACCAGGACCTCGGAACCCAGCCGGCGGTAGATGGTGGCCAGCTCCAGCCCGATCACCCCTCCGCCGAGAATGGCCAGTCGATCGGGGATCTCCGCAAGCTCGAGCGCGTCGTCCGATGACCAGATGGCGGGATGAGACCAGGGGAACGAAGGCAGTTCGATCGACAACGAACCGGTCGCCAAGACGATCTGATCGGCGACGATCTCCTCGCCCGTGGAGAGCGAGATGAGACCGGAACCGGCCAGTCGTCCGCGCGCACGGTGCAGATGAATCCCATTCCTCTCAAGGACGGTCTCAATTCCCTGCCCCAGCGTGGAGATGATCTCCCTTTTCCATGCCTCCAGTCGCTCCAGATCGATCTGTGGACGGGCGAACGTAAGACCGATCCGGGAGGCGTCCTCCGCTTGCGCGAGCAGTTTGGTGGCCGAGTACAACGCCTTGGTGGGAATGCAGCCCCAATTCAGACAGGTTCCCCCCAGCGCCGCGTCCTCGATCAGTGCCACGTTGAGCCCGAGCTGGGCTGCGCGGATGGCGCAGACATACCCTCCCGGCCCGGCTCCGATGATGCCCAAATGGATATCCATGGACATACGGTAGCCGCCGGTCTCTCCCGGCGCAACACTCGGAGGCGCGGGGGTTCTTTACACAGCCCCTCCGTTTCTGGATGATGAAGCGCGCCGACCGACACGGCAGGACGAAAGGAGCGGTCCGATGATGATGGACGCAAGACGAGCCCCCCTTGACGTCTACGAGGAGGCGCTGATTGAGTTGGCTCGAGAGGACGCTCGGATTGTGATCCTGACCTCCGAACCTGTCATCTCCGCGCGAATGCACCCGTTTGCTGCCGAGGTTCCGAATCGGTTCTTCCCGATGGGTGGCGCCGTGGGCCACATGCTCGCAGCCGCAGCAGGACTCGCCCTCTCCGGGCTCCGTCCGTTCGCCTCTGCGGCGGCAGTCCCGTTGGCCGGCAACGCGTGGGCGTCGATCCGTCAGCATGTCGCCTGCCCCAGAGCGCCCGTACGCATGGTGTCCACTGCGGCCGGGCTGACGGTCGGAGAGGATGGAGCCAGCCATCAGATGCTCGAGGACATCGCGATGATGAGGGCACTGCCCAACATGAGCATTCTGATTCCGGCCGATGCGAACGAGACCGCGGAGATGCTCCGCTTTCTGGCAGCCTACGACGAGGGGCCCGTGTATGTCCGCCTCTCTAAGGACGCGCTCCCCGAAGTCCACAAGGCGGGACATCGGTTCGCCTTCGGGACCGCAGACGTTCGAGCGGAGGGCAACGACATCACGCTGGCCGCCTACGGACAGATGGTCTCGGTGGCGTTGGCCGCACGCGACGTGCTCTCCTCGGAGGAGATCAGCGCCGAGGTGATCAACGTCTCCACCGTGAAGCCACTAGATCGCGAGACGCTCCTTCACTCCATCCGGAAAACACGTTGTGTGGTGACGATCGAGGACCATCAGATCATCGGCGGACTGGGGAGTGCGGTCTGTGAGCTTCTGTCCGAGGAGCTCCCCACCGTGGTCGTTCGGGTGGGCGTTGACGACCGATTTGGACAGTCGGGATCCGCCGAAGAGCTGCTGCGCCACTATGGCCTGGATGTAGACGCCGTGGTCGCCGCAGCGAAGCACGCGCTCCACAACGTCGGGCGCTGACAGGGCACGACCTGAGCACAGAGGAGATGCGAGGTACGAGATGCGATGGATTGACGAGGGATTCCAGAAGTCTCCAGGACATTACATCCTTCAGACGTTCATGGCGTTCCTGGTAGTGGCCCTCCTGGTCACCGTGCTGGGCGTGCTGACACATGGGGTGATCATTGCGGCTTTGGGGGCCAGTACATTCATCGTCTTCGCGATGCCCACCCGGGACACGGCGCGGCCACGGAGTCTCATCGGGGGGCATGCGGTATGCATGTCGCTCGGACTGCTCTGCTCCCTGCCGTTACGGATGGGGTGGGTTACCTCCGGCGTGAGCGTTGGCTTGCTCGGAGCGTTGGCTTGCTCGGAGCATTGGCCGTCAGTCTCTCTCTGTTCGCCATGGTTGTGTTCGACATGGAGCACCCGCCCGCCGCCGGCAACGCGCTTGCGTTCACCATCTCTTCCGTAACTTGGGGACACGTCACCTTCACCCTCGGCGCAGTGTGTCTTCTCTCCCTTGTCCGGCGTCTTCTGCGCGGATGGCTGCGCGATTTGGCGTAGATCTACGTTACTCCTCAAGAACCAAGGATCGCAGCTCGTCCACAAGGCGGTCGCGGGAGCTTGTTTTCACTCGCAGCAGATGCATCTGCCGGCGAAGTCGGTGAACCAACGGATGATCGAGTGTGGCATGAGTCGTCACGATCAGTCGCTTGTCGGACCCCAGAGCCGCCTCGACCGCTGGAACGAACCTCGGGCAGGTCATCTCCATCGGGGCGACCTCGTCGATGATGATCAACTGTCTGGATTGTAGGGCGGCTTCGATGGCGGGAACGCCGATCTCGTTCATCGTCTCCGGGTTGACCGTGTATCGTCCGATCCTGGGCCCCGCACGCTGATGGATGTGTGCCAGAACACCTGACCGGCCTGTGCTCACGTCCGTCAGAACGAACCCCACCCGGTGGCCGCACACAAGTTGCTCACGTACGATGAAGCCGCCTCTGGACAACGGCAGAGAGGGAAGCACACGCTCAATCAGTGTCGTCTTGCCCACGCCCGGTCGTCCGGTAATCGCAACTCGTCCCTTGATCCCCATGTACAACGATTCTATCCTATCGCCGTGGGAAGAAGGGAGACCCGTGATCCAACAACGCTGGTCGGAGATCATCGCCGAGGAACATCGACGGCATCCTCGCATGACCGCTCAGGATCTTCACAAGCTGGTTGCACAGGCATGTCTGGGCGGCGACCACCTGCTACACAACGCGGCGGCCTTCCGCGAAGGCCTGGCTCGCGAGTGGGACCGACGGAAGGATGGAGAGGGCGAAAGTGACTCCTCTCCCCTACAGATCATTCATCCTGCGGGTCGGGTCGCACGTCTGCACCTTGGGAGTTGCCACGCCCGCGGCATCGCTCGACAGGATGTCGAACGGTTTCTGCTCACGCAACCGATGCGCGCCGGGAGTTCGGAGGCGATGGCCTGGGCATGGGCCTCCGTCCTTCACAGTGCACGTCGTGCAGAGATTCCCTTTTCTCTGGAAGAGCTGTCTGAAGTCCGTCCGTCAACCGATGTCCCCCATCACAGTCCACTCTACGGTCCGGCGTCCTACCGAATCGTCAACGATCTTCGGCACCTCCCGACCCGCGAGACCCTTCGTCGTCTCGAACTGCTGTGATGGCGACGCTCCCCAATCGCTGGATCGGACACGTGGACATGGACGCCTTTTTCGCCGCGGCGGAGCAGAAGGACACCCCAGAATGGAGGGGAAAACCGGTGATCGTGGGAGGACTCGGCCCCCGCGGCGTTGTCTCTACTGCATCTTATGAGGCCAGGAGCTTTGGGATCTACAGTGCGATGGCCATGGCAGCGGCTCGAAGGCTGTGTCCCGGAGGGATCTACGTTTCGCCGAGATTCTCCCGATATCGAGAGCTGTCAGAGGATGTACAGATCGTGTTGAGGCAGTTCGCGCTGCACATCGAGCCGATCTCGCTGGATGAGGCGTTCTTCGATCTGACGGATCCGTGTGTCGGGTTGTCCATGGTCGAACGCACCGCACACCACATCAAGCAGAGGATCCAAGCCGTAACCGGGCTGACCTGTTCGGTCGGGCTGGGCCCCAACCGGTTCCTTGCCAAGCTGGCCTCTGAGCTGCGGAAGCCCGACGGATTCCTCAGCATCGACCCGGAGCAAATCACCGAGGTTCTGGATCCCCTTCCGGTCTCGCGAATCTGGGGTGTCGGTGTGGTGACGGCACGACGACTGGAGAGCATGGGACTCCTGCGCATCCGAGACGTTCGTCTCACGCCGGTGGAGCGGTTGTGCCAAGAGTTCGGGGAGAGCGGACGACGCCTCCATCAACTCTCTCGAGGAATCGACGAAACGCCGATGGGTGGCCACGAAGTCCATCGAACCATCTCCCGTGAGACCACCTATGAACTCGATCTGGAGGATTCTCAGGTGATGGAAGAGGAGATCCTCCGCCTCTCGGAGCAAGTGGCGGCCAACCTTCGAGACGAGAGACTGACCGGCCGCGTGGTACGGCTCAAGGTACGCTACTCTGACTTCCGGACGATCACCCGCCAGATACGGATTCCTGTCGGCACAGACTCCTCTGGGATGATCTCAACCCTTGCCTTGCAGCTTCTGCAACAGCGTGTCCCGCTGACCGATTTGGGAATCCGACTCCTCGGGGTCGGCGTCGGCGGGGTGTGTCCCTCCTGCGACCAGCAGCTGTCGCTCTTCTCGAGTCTCGTGTGATGCTGTTGTTTGAGAGCACGTCCGTTCCTTGCCAAAGCACACGTCCCTGAAGGCGAACGCTCCCTTTACCTTCGGTAAGAACGCAGGTATCTTCTCCATGCGAGGTGATTCAGATGCGACGCCGCATGCTGGCAACTTGTCTCCTGGCTGGTCTTCTTTGCGCCCTGGCCGTGGCTGCTCCGCTCTGTGAGTACCAGTCTCCCAGGACCAGCCTGACGGACCTGGCCCTTGGATTCTCCTATCGATACTATCGGGATCCGTACGGCTTCGTGAGCCGGGACATCAACCAGGGACAATTTCGCGTCGACTACACACGGCTGTTCGATGAACCCCAGTACGGATATGATGTCTCGTTCTTCAACCAGATGGACATCGTCGTGGGTGGAGATTCCGAGTACGTCCTGCGCGCGGACGGAAACTACAAGCGGTACTTCGAGGCGCAAGGCGAAACGTTCGCGTTCGCCGGAGCTCAGCTTCGAAGCACATCGTCCAACCAGAGGATCGGGCTCTCGCTCAGTCTCGGGTTGGGCAGCGGGCGGTTCACCGACGTCACACCCATGGCCAAGGCCCTTCGGATCAACGAGGTCCTTCTCCATCGCGGATCGCTAGTAAGGGACCTGCATCTGCTGGATCTTCAGGTCCTCGCGGAGGAGATCGAGAGCGCAGCCGGCAAGCCGGAGGCCGCTCTGATCTCGGAGCTTCTGAAGACGCTGGAGCGATCAGGCGCCGTCCGCCTGGAAGGGCTGGATGCCCTGGACGCGTACAGGATCAGCCAGATCATCCAGGGGACGAGGATCTCGCGCTGGTGCGGGTGGGATCTGAAGGCCGGCGTTGGATACGAGCTGCTGAGCCCCGCCCCCGGGGACAACGAGATCCTTCTCACCAGCTCGTTCAACTACGCCGTGGCCGCGACGGCCCGTCAGCAGATTCTCATCACAGGCATCTTCTCCGGCGCACTGGATGTCGCGCAGATGCATCGGATCGACCTTTCCAGCTCCTATGAGTACCTGATCTTCGATCTCCTGTCCACCAAGGCGGCGTATGTGTTCTCTCGAGAGTCGTGGGTGGGCGAGCCCACGGATACCCATCGGGTCTCCATCGACTTCGTCCTCTCCCCGCTGGAGGCGACCAGCATCACCGCGGGTCTGGTCATGGAGTCGAAACCACACTATCTCCATTGGAGCATCGATCTCCGATTCGCGATCCAGACGAGCCTTCTCTAAGCGGATTCCCAGGAGGATCGGAAGGATGCCGTGAGCACCTCGCGCATCACAGGATCCATCAGTTTCTGAGCGGCAACCTGCGGTGAGAAGAAGGCAGTCTCCGCGATCTCATCCGGATCGGGGGCGATCGTTCCGGAGATCTCCGCCCGATAGAAGAACATCGTCCAATGGAGCCGCGTGTGGGCACCCAGCTTGGAGCGAACGGACAGCAGCTCAAGACGTTGGACCTGGACCCCCAGCTCCTCCCGGATCTCCCGCATCAACCCCTGCGCCGGATCCTCACCAAAACGCACGAACCCGCCAGGCAGCGTCCAGCGGCCCTCGGTCAGCCCTCGGCTTCCCTTGGCCAGAAGGACGCGCCCGTCGTCGCGTCGGATGATGGCCTCGGCGACCATACGAGGCATGGTCGCGTGCACCGCCTCCCGTACACGCGTCGTGACCCGATTGTCTCCGGGCACGGCGTCCTTACTCAACCACTCCGAAGGATGGGCTTCCAGTGATGGAACGCAGAAGGCGACATCATCGTCACACGCAAGCGGGCCGACTCTTTCGTAGGGAAACGGGATCTCTTGCGCTCTGGGCAGATCAAGGGTTCCTCCACGAGCTACGAGGAAGATGCGTCCATCGGACTCCAAGTAGATACGCTCTGTCATGGCGAGTATTGTACGCCAATCTCGGGCTCAGCCGCAGTTGAGCGACCGGCATCCGTCCGTGACAATCGGGGTTGATCCTCTGGAGGAGGCGTCTCTGCGTGTACAAGATTCTGGATAAGACAACCCTGGGCCCGGCCGTTCGCGAGTACGTGATCGAAGCACCTGATGTGGCCCGCGTCGCCAGGGCAGGCCAGTTCATCGTCCTTAGACTGCACGAGCGGGGCGAACGGATTCCTCTCACCATCGTGGAGTGCAATCCCGAAGAGGGATCGGTGACCTTGGTGGTTCAGGAGTTGGGCAAGAGCACACAGGAGATGGGCGATCAGTTCGATGCCGGAGATACTGTCCTGGACTTCGTCGGTCCCCTGGGCAAGCCCACGGAGATCGAACGCTATGGAACCGTGGTCTGTATCGGCGGCGGATTGGGGATCGCACCGCTGTACCCCATCGCCCGTGACCTGATGGCAGCCGGCAACGAGGTCCTGGGAATCGTGGGCGCACGGACGCGAGAGCTGCTGTTCTATGAGGACCGAATGCGTGCGGTCTGCAACGAGCTCTGGATCATGACCGATGATGGATCCTACGGGCGTAAGGGGTTCGTCACCGATGCGTTGAAGGACCTTCTTGCCATTCGCCGCGAGGAGATCGCCCGCGTCTGGGCGATCGGACCGGCGATCATGATGAAAGCATGTGCCGAGGTCACGAGGCCCGAGGCCATCCCCACTCTCGTCAGTCTGAACTCGATCATGATCGACGGAACTGGGATGTGTGGTGGATGCCGGGTCGAGGTCGGCGGCGTCGCGAGGTTCGCTTGTGTGGACGGCCCGGAGTTCGACGGACACCGGGTCGACTTCGACCTGCTCATGTCACGACAGAGGTACTACCATGATCAGGAGTCCTGTGCGATGCAGGAGTATCTCAAACGGTCGGCAGAAGGGGATGCTGCGTGATACAGCCCAAGCAGACACCCATGCGGGAGCAGTCCGCCGCGGAGCGCATTCGAGGTTTCGGAGAAGTCCCGCTGGGCTACACCGTGGACGAAGCCGTCCAAGAGGCGACACGCTGCCTGCAGTGCGCCCACGCTCCCTGCGTTCAGGGCTGTCCCGTGGGAATCGACATTCCCGGTTTCATCGAGCAGATCAAGCGACGGGCGTTTGGGGAGGCCGCGTCCATCCTCAAGCGAGAGAACACCCTTCCGGCTGTCTGTGGCCGTGTCTGTCCCCAGGAAACGCAGTGTCAAGGGGTGTGTACGTTGTCCGGACGGTTCGAGCCGGTGGCGATCGGCCGGCTGGAGCGATTCTGCGCCGACTGGGAGGCCGCCCACGAAACGTGCTGTGTTGAGATCGACGCCGAGACGGGACACCGCATCGCCGTGATCGGTGCCGGGCCGGCCGGACTGACCGTGGCCGGTGAACTGCGACGGCGAGGACACTCGGTCACGATCTTCGAACTGCTTCACACCGCGGGGGGGGTTCTGATGTACGGCATCCCCGAGTTCCGTCTGCCCAAAGCGATCGTTCAACGCGAGATCCGAGCGTTGGAAACGATGGGTGTGGAGATCCGTGTCAACCAGGTCATCGGGCGCACGCACACCGTACAGGAGTTTCTGGAGAACGAATTCGATGCCGTCTTCATCGGCACGGGCGCAGGGCTTCCCCGCTTCCTTGGCGTCCCAGGGGAGAGCCTCAACGGGGTGTTCTCGGCCAATGAGTTCTTGACCCGGACCAATCTCATGAAGGCCTATCGGTTCCCGGAATACGACACCCCGATCAGAGTCGGTGCACGTGTGGTGACTGTAGGCGGAGGGAACGTGGCCATGGACGCCTCGAGGACGGCCCTTCGTCTCGGGGCAGAGGAGTCGATCATCGTCTACCGACGCTCAGAAGAGGAGCTTCCGGCACGCATCGAGGAGGTCCACCACGCGCGCGAGGAGGGAGTCGAGTTCCAGCTACTCACGAATCCCACCGCCTTCTTGGGCGAGGGCGGACAGCTTGAAGCCATCCGCTGCGTTCGGATGCAGCTCGGAGAACCGGACGAATCGGGTCGACGCCGCCCGGTTCCGATCGAAGGATCAGAGTTCGAGATCGAAGCCTCCACCGCGATCATCGCGGTGGGGAACGGGCCCCACCCGTTGATCCCGCAGACGACACCGGGACTCGAACTGAATCGATGGGGCTGCATCATCACCGACTCCGAAACAGGCGCCACCAGCCTTCGTGGCGTCTACGCCGGTGGGGACATCGTCACCGGGGCTGCCACCGTGATCGAAGCCATGGGCGCCGGGAAGAAGGCAGCGCAGGCAATCCACCGATCTCTGACGAAGCAAGACATCACGTAACGTCCAGAAGGAAGGTCTCAGGAGCGCTTCCTCAATCACAGCAGCGCCTGAGGGTAATCGACATCACAGGGATTCATTGCCCGCTGTCCCGACCGCAGGGCCTCGCCGTCCGCAGGAGTTGGCCCCGGTGACCTACGTCGGTAATTAGACATGTGTCATGATCATCTTACAGACAGCTAGCACCACCCGGTGCGCGGAGAGAGGGGTGGCTTCGGCCACTCCTCTCATCCTTCTCTGAGAGGGGCGAACAAGCAAGCGCGTCTGCGTCGTTCACAGGGACGCCATGTCCCAACGTTGGAGGGTGAGTTCAGCGTCGATCAGCAGAACTGACGCGCACCGGACGGAAAGCCGTCTTCGTCATCCCCCCCAAGAAGCGCAGCGGTTTGGCCCTCCGCGAACAACGCAGGCGTCCCTCCGGTGTGAACCAGAACGACAACATCGCCCGCTTCATGATAGCCCTGCCGGATGCGTGCGATGAGCCCGGACATGGCTTTCCCCGTGTAGACGGGATCGAGGAGGATCCCCTCGCGCCTGGCTGTCTCGAGAACTGCGTCGCGCATGGCGTCAGTGGGCAGACCATAGCCGTCACCCAGGTAGCGATCGTCGATCTGGATGGCGCTCTCCGGGATCCGCGCGTCGACACCGAGCTCTCCTGAGACCGCAACGATCTGCTGTCGAACGCGCGCGATCACTGCGTCCGCAGGCCCGGCAACGCTGATACCGATGGCGTTCATCTCTCCCTGTGTGAACCATTCGGAGCCGAAGAGCAGCCCCGTGTACGTACTGGACGTCCCCACCGCGGTGTACACGGCCGACGGCGCCAGTTGAAGATGCCTAAGCTGCTGCAGCAGTTCCAGCACACAGCCCGCATACCCCAGCGCACCGTGAACGGCGCGACAGCCATTGGGAATGTAGTACGGCACTTCCCCGTCAGCACGCAGCCGTTCGGAGATTCGATCCACGACAGCTTGCGCGGCCCGATCTCGCTCTTCCTTGGAGGGAAACCCGTCCGCGCCGATGAAGTGCACTTCCGTTGGCCCCAGAAGGTGATCGATCAGCAGGTTCCCGGTCGCGCGCTCCGGTTCGTCTCCCCGAAGGATCAACACCGTCTTGAGCCCCAAGCGATTGCAGGCAGCTGTGGTCAGCCGAACGTGGTTCGACTGAACTCCTCCTACCGTGAGAACGGTGGTGGCGTTCTGCGCGAGCGCATCGGCCAGTGCATACTCCAGTTTGCGCAGTTTGTTGCCCCCCAGTCCTAACCCCGTCAGGTCATCCCGCTTCAGGAAGACGCGCGGGCCACCCAACCGTTTGCCCAGATTCTCCAACTCCTGGATCGGAGTGGGGTACTCCCCAAGAGCAACGCGAGGAATCGCTCCAAACCGCATGTCATCACCTCACCGTGAGCCGTGAAGCGACCGCCAAAGAGGCCCATAGTCC
>CAZQHD010000017.1:0-9279 GCA_964593295.1 uncultured Thermotogae bacterium
GTCAGCCTGATAGCCGAGATCGAGAATGCAGGGAAGGAGGCGACCTCATGATCCCCACCGAGCGGTACCGGAGCGAAGCAGAGAACCAGTGGTGTCCAGGCTGCCCCAATTTCGGCCTGTTGACTGCGCTGAAGCAAGCACTGGGGAAGCTCGAACTGGAGCCCCATCAGGTGTGCTTAGTCTCCGGCATTGGACAAGCTGCCAAGACCCCACACTACATCGCAGCCCATGTGTTCAACGGCTTGCATGGACGCGCGGTCCCCGCAGCCACCGGCATCAGTATCGCGCACCCGGAACTGAAGACAATCGTGACCTCCGGCGATGGCTGCCTCTACGGAGAGGGCGGAAATCATCTTCTGCACGCGTATCGACGAAACCCTAACATCACCGTGATCGTCCACAACAACCGGATCTACGCGCTCACCAAGGGGCAAGCGTCGCCCACGACCCCGCAAGGTGAAAAGACACGGCTGCAGGTTGACGGCGTCACGTCCGAACCCGCCCAGATGCTGGCCACCGCCATCGTACACGGCTGCACGTTCGTGGCTCGTGGATTCGCTGGAGACATTCCGGGATTGGCTGGGCTCCTTCAACGAGCCCTCCGTCACAACGGATTCTCTCTGGTGGATGTCCTGCAGCCCTGCATCACCTGGGGGACGCATCCGGTGAGCTGGTACCGTGAACGGGTCGTCCCCGTTCCCGATGACCATGATCCTACCGATCGAGATCGTTCGGTGGCGCTGGCGCTGGAGGCTCCGGAGAGGTTCCCCGTAGGAGTTCTGTACGAAGTGGAGCCGCGCGAGCCATTTGGAGCGTCGTACTTCTCGCGCCATGGCCGAACTCCGATGTTCCAGCGTCCGCACGTGGACCCAAAGATCATCAGCGAAAGAGTCGCGCGATTTCGCGTTCAGGCCGCGACGTAGCGGTCGAGGAAAGGAGAGCATTGAACCCGATCACTGCGGGGGCCCGGGCTCCCGAGTTTCTGCTGAAAGACCAACACGCAGCGATGCACCGTTTGGAGCCGCTCCGAGGGAAGCTCGTGCTTCTGTCGTTCCATCCATTGGCGTGGACCGGCGTCTGCCAACGGCAGATGGAGGCACTGGAGATGAACGCGGACCGCCTGGAAGAGATGGGTGTCGCTGCATTCGGTGTCAGTGTCGACGCGAGTCCATCCAAGAAGGCGTGGGCCGAGTCGATGAACGTGAAGAGGACACCGCTGTTGTCCGACTTCTGGCCACACGGGGGGCTGGCATCGGCGATGGGCCTGTTCCGCGAAGACGACGGGTTCTCTGAGCGCGCCAACGTGCTGATCGACAAGGAAGGCGTTGTGCGCTGGGTCAAGGTCTACCCGCTGGGAGAGGCCCCGGACCTGGAAGAAGTGATGGACGAACTCCGAGCGATGGCTCGGTAGAAGGATCAACACAAGAAGGAGGACCTCATGACAACCCTCGGATCCCTCATCAGAGGAGCCGGTCAAGAAGGAAAGGAAAAGCACGTCCCCGTCATCGAGAGGGTAAGCTGCCCGGAGTGTGGCGAGCGCGTAATCAAGGTGACCGTGGGCAAGGAGACCCCGCATCCCAACACGATCGAGCACCACATCAAGTGGATCGCCCTATTCGGCGTCAAGGACGGGGTGGCCGTGCACATCGCCACCTTCGACCTGGGCCCGACGTATGCTGTACCCACGGTGGTTACGCACGCCAAGCTGGACAACCTGACCGAGCTGATCGCCATTGAGTACTGCAACATCCACGGTTTGTGGGAGTCATCGATCTCGATCTAGGCGGTGCTCTTCACGAAACCACAATCGAAGACCAAAGGAGGAAGCCATGGCAGAGGTTGGAAAGACGTATGTGTGTGATCTTTGCGGACAAGAAGTCGAAGTTAAGGTGTCAGGCGTGGGCACGCTGGTGTGCTGCGACGTCCCGATGCACGTCAAGTAGTCCTCTCTAGAGGGTGGAGCGGAGCCCTGCACCTCCGCTCCACAACCTTCAAGGATCCTCTGGAGGACGAGTATGCCACACCCCCTCTTGCCTGCCATTGAACGGCGACGCGCCTACCGAGCCCTCTCTGAGCGCCCCATCGGTCGGGACGTTCTGCAGACCTTGGTGCAGGCCGCCCACTGGGCCCCCTCCTGCGCCAACCGTCAGCCGTGGCGGCTCGTTGTCGTCGACCAACCGCCGATCTTACAGGCAGTTAAGGACGCGCTGTCCGGCGGAAACTACTGGGCCAAGCGCAGCCCCGCCATCGTCGTGGTTGCCTCTCAGGAGGACCTTGACTGTAGAGTTCCCGACGGACGAGACTACTTCCTGTTTGGCTGTGGTCTGGCCGCCATGAACCTCATGCTCCAGGCCACCGAGCTTGGGCTGATCGCACACCCAATCGCCGGGTACAGGTCTGGCCCCGTCCGGGAGGCCCTCGGCATTCCCGAGGATCACACCGTGATCACGCTGATCATTCTCGGGCACCCCGACGAGACCTCCGACACCCTGTCTGAGAAACATCGTGCCGAAGAGGTCTCTCCTCGCGTGCGGCGACCGCTCGACGATGTCCTTCTATGGAACGGATGGCAAGGAATGGAGGACTCCGGCTAGCCGCTTCCCAAACGACAGGATAGCGTCTGCAGGATCTGCCAAGTCGTGAGGCAGTCCGCCAGTGCCGTATGTGGTGTAGACTGCTTCAAGCCACAAGCAGCAGCTGCTTTGGCCAACGACTGCCATCGATACGATCCTCGACGTGAATCCCACGCGCCGTACCGCCGCGCATACCACTTCATCGCGCACCACGGTGTGAACGATGGCAACGGCAAGCGGTAGCGCGCGTACGTATTTGCCAACACGCGTACATCGTACTCGGCGTTGTAGATGACGACCGTCTGTCCCTCTAGGATGCGCGACAAGGCAGGCTCGATTGCCGGAAATCCCGGCCGACCAGCAACGTAGGCATCGGTCAACCCCGTGATCTCGCTGGCTCCGGGCTCAATTGGCCTTCCTGGGCGGACGATCTCGTCGAACAAGGTCTTCCCGGTCGCGTCGATGACGGCCACGCTCACCATCTCCGGATCGACCAGCCCCGTGGTCTCGGTGTCCAACACCAGGTAAGGGCCAGCCAGAAGATACCCGAGATCCTCATCGAACCCAACATTCAGCGGCATGGCGCCTCCTCTCTCGCGCTCGCCGCGCGTCCTGAAGGAGAATAGCCTGTCAGGTCAGGATTGTCGATTACACTCATTGGGAACAGGGTCTCTCTCCAGCGAAGGGCCTCCCTGGTACTTGAGCAGGCGTCGGAGAATCGAAGCGTTCGTATAGGACGTCAAGAGCCACTCCGACCATCGATTTGCCTGATCCGGAGATCGTGACGTAGGCTCTCCTTCCCACGGGGACAAGGAGGCATTGGGTGCTGAGATGTCGAGAGCAGCTGGTCGATGAACTGCACGCGGAATACCGCCGCCACGCCTGTGCTGACTCGCGTCTCCGTGCGGACCTGATGGAGGGGCTCCCCAAGCGCCAATCTCCGAGGGAGGATCGAGGGTGAGGCGTCTGTGCATCTTCCGAAGACGCCGTCGTCGAGCCGTCGTCAGCCTCTCCATCCTCACCGAGCACGGAGAGGATCGCGGTACCGGAGTCATTCTCCATCGAAAGCCCCTTTTGCTTCTGGTGGCCCAGCATGTGGTGGCTGCGTTGGAAGAGGACGCCGGCGCACGTGTACAGGTGGAAGGTACCCTCTGTCGTCGAGTCCGACTCGTCTCGTGCGAGGCGTTCGAACAGGATCACGTGGCCGTCGTTCAGACGGCCGACAGTGATGTCCGCGCCTCCATCCGAGCGATCGTCCCCCGGAGAGCGCCGCATCTGGCACCGGGACACTCGGTCCAGGTGGACTGTTGCGCAACGGCAGACGCGCGTCCGCACGAAGGTCGTATCGTTTCTGTCAAGAACCGTACCCGAGGAGCCACGCTGGTCACCGACGTCCCTGTTCAGCCGGGAGACAGCGGAAGCGGCGTATTCTGCAACCGCCAACTGGTCGCTGTCTGTCAGGGCATGGTGCCGGGCGAACGAGGCAGAACCGCGGTGGCCGTTCCGCTGTCGCGAGAGACGTTGCGACGGCTCCGCCGTCTGCAGCACCGATGGATGCTCCGCCGCTCTGTCCCGAGGCTCTCCACCGCCTGCCTGACCCTCGTCGTGCTGGGATCGCTGATTCTTGGTTCGAGCTCCGAGATCAACACGGCTGGGCTGTCGCCGTCTCTGGCTGATGCGAGAGTCCACGCACACCCAGCAGAGATCACCGTGTTGCCGGGCGAGTCGATCCAGACAGCACTGAATAGAGCTCCAGAAGGAGCGCTCGTACGTCTAAGCGCTGGCGTCTGGGAGGAGAATATCACCATCAGGAAGTCGCTCAGCCTGGTCGGTGCGGGCCCTGAACAGACAATGCTGACCGGGCGGGCCGAGGGATTCCCTGTAGTGTCTGTGATGGGTACAGGCACGATCGAAGTCCAGATCGAAGGCCTCACCGTTAGTGAGGCTCGCGGGGAATACGTCCACGGTATTCAGATCGCTGGACGGGCACATGCACGGATGGTGGATCTGGAAGTGCGCGACCATCCGGGCAGTGGGATCATGGTCACTGACCTCTCTTCCGTAGAGGTCGAGAACTGTACCCTCCGCAGGAACTGGTGGGGTATGCGTCTGTTCCGGTCGGCCACAGCTCTGGTTCGCGATTGCACGCTGTCGGAACACGGGACGCTCCCCAGCGGGGCCCATGGACACGGCATAGACGTTCGGGAGAACGCGGCGGC
This sequence comes from uncultured Thermotogae bacterium, assembly GCA_964593295.1. Classification (GTDB taxonomy): domain Bacteria; phylum Bipolaricaulota; class Bipolaricaulia; order UBA7950; family UBA9294; genus SPBW01. The sequence goes on from CAZQHD010000017.1 coordinate 4,793, forward strand.
AACGATCATCGACTGCACGGTGGCAGAGAACGATTGGGGCATCATCGGAATGGGGTCTGCCTTGTGCGTGGTGAAGAACTCCATGATCTCGGGGAGCAGATTCAGCGGTGTCCTGATCCACAACGAGAGCGAGTTTGTCCTGGAGGGGAACCGGCTGCTGGGCAATCATGACTATGGCATCATGCTCCCACACACCCCGAAGGGAGGATACCATCCTCCAGACCCCTTCTCCGGGGCTGTCCGCGGACGGCAGAACTACGGCGAAGGAAACGGTGCGGGCGACATCTGGCCCTCGGAAGCCAACTCGTTTCCCGAGGAGACCCCGACCCTCGACTTCCTCATGACCGATCACGGCGGGGAGCTTGACTGCTCACAGGACGCAGCGCTTGGCGGACCTTTGTCCTCGGGATGGTCGGTGAATCACAGAATTCCCTCCCTCGACGATCCATCCGCCTAACGCCTTCGACCGCGAGAGACAGACTTGCCCGCGGAGAGACCACAGCGTACGCTCTGCCCTCATTCCTAGTCTTGAGAGGATCTCAACCCATGCTGGCCGTTCTTCTTGCCGTAACCGCCGCTGCTGCCTGGGCGATCGGAATGACCACCGCCAAACCTGGCGTTCGAGCCATGGATCTTGTGACCTACACAATGCTTCGTTGGGCGCTGGTTTCCGTCTTGGCGCTGGCCTACGTGTGGGGGACCGGCCGTTGGGGCGTTCCCGGCACGTCGGCCGCCCTCCTCGCGATCGGAGCCGGAGTTCTGGACTGTACATTCGGCGGGTTCTTCTATCTAATGGCTATGGAGCGGGCCGCCGCCCACCGCGTCATCATCCTCTCCAGCACCGCACCGCTGTGGGGCGTGGTCGGTTCGGTCCTCCTTCTCGGGGAACCGTTTCTGTGGAGGACCCTGGGGGCGGCCGCGTTGGTCGTCGTCGGCGCCGCCTTCCTCACCGAACCACGGCACCGCTCCGGTCCTCGTTCCTGGGCAGGCGCCGCCTTCGCGCTGATCACTGGTCTGCTCTGGGGATTCGCAGAGACCGTGCCCACGAAACTCGCGCTCCAACAGGGGCTATCCGCGGAGATGCTCCTGCTTCTCTTCTCCACATCGGGGGGGCTGGGGATGCTCCTGCTCGCCCCATTGCTGCGAAAACGAATCCCTCGGCGCGTCTCGCCGCGAGGGTACCTGTTCGTAGCCCTCTCCGCCGTGGCCGGTGCGTTCCTGGGATGGCTGTTGTGGTTGTACGCGCTGGATCTCGCCCCGGCCAGCGTCCTGTCCCCCATCCGCGGCTCTACGCTGCTGTTCGCCTTGGTCTACAGCGTGCTGTTCCTCCGGGAACGTCCGACGGCAAGGTCATTCGTCGGCGTCGGGTTCGTCGCGGCCGGCGTCTTCCTCGTTACGCTTGTCTCCTGACGCTTTGACCGTTACGGGTTGACAGGGATCCTGGGTCTGGATATAGTTAGCCTTCTAATAATTAGTCGCCTATTCAGGGGCCGCGAATGACGATCAAGAACCTACGAGCGGACGAGATGAGCATGGCTCAGCTGTTGGCGCGGGTGTGCCGCATGTCGGGTCACCGCATCCGCGCTCAAATGGAGTCGATCGGGCTTCACCGCGGCCAGGGGTTCCTCCTGTTTCACCTTCTCCAAGAGGACGGCATCCCCCAATGCGATCTAGCTCGGGCGATGAGGATCAGCCCCGCGTCGGTGACCACGATGCTACAGCGTATGGAGCGCGACGGGTGGATCAAGCGTGTGCGTGACCGGAAGGATCAGCGTGTCGTTCGTGTATCCGTCTCAGAGAAAGGCCGTGCACTGCAGTCGGATGCGCATCGCATCTTCCGAGAGATCGAAGCCGAGATCCACTCGTTCTACACGGAGGAGGAACAGCGCACGCTCAAGAACCTGTTGCTTCGGCTGCACACGCACTACGCCGACGAAGGATCTCTTCGCTGCGGTCAACCGTACGAGACGGACTCGGAGGCCAAGGCATGAAGTCGATCTTCCGGTTGTCCCGGTTCGTGAAGCCCTACCGCAAGTCAGCCCTGGTCGCTCTTGTGTTGCTTCTGGGCATGGTGGCCGCCGACCTGCTCATTCCTCGCCTGTCGCAACGGATCATCGACCAAGGAATCGCACAGAACGACCTCGGAGTCATCCTCTCCACCGCCATGATCATGCTCGGCGCCGCCCTCCTTTCAGCCCTGCTTGCGATCGGCAACAACTACCTGTCCGTCCGGGTCGCGCAGAGCTTCGCACACGATGTTCGTTCGGCGCTGCTTCGAACATCCCAGACGTTCTCCTTCGGGAACCTTGATCAGCTGAAGACGGGAAACCTCATCACACGATCAACCTCCGACGTACAGATGACACAGACGCTCGTCATGATGTTCCTGCGGATCCTGACGCGGGCGCCCATCTGGGCCATCGGGTCCTCGGTCCTGTTGGTGATGACCAATCCTCGTCTGGCCCTGATCATGGCCGCCTTCATCCCCCTGATCGCACTATTCATCGTCTGGTTCTCACGGAAGGTCCGCCCCATGTTCCTGTGGGTGCAGCGCCGTCTCGATCGGATGAACACTGTCCTGCAGGAGAACCTAGCCGGCATACGTGTGGTCAAGGCGTTTGTAAGGGAGCCGCGCGAGATCGAACGGTTCGAGGACGCCAACGAAGCGCTCATGAACCAGAGCATCCGCGTTATGCGCACGGTCGCCGTTCTCTTCCCGACCATGACGCTCATCCTCAACCTCGGCGTCGTCGGCATCCTGTGGTACGGAGGCGGAGCGACGCTCGCCGGGGAGATGACGGTCGGGAAGATCGTGGCCTCCATCAACTACCTCACGTTCGCCCTGTTCCCCCTGATGATGCTCGCCGGCATGCTAGCACCGATCGCCGCCGCCGATGCCTCGGCAAGCCGTATCCTAGAGGTGTTGGATGCAGAGCCTCAGGTCAAGGAGAGACCCAGAGCACGTCCGTTGGCCGATCCTCGGGGGCGAATCGAGTTTCAGGATGTCTCTTTCGCGTACGGTGCCGGAGGAGAGGAGCCAGTCCTGTGCGATCTCTCCTTCGTGGTGGACCCCGGCGAGACACTGGCGATTCTGGGAGCCACTGGCTCGGGCAAGTCGTCGCTCATCCATCTCATTCCTCGGTTCTACGATGTCACCCACGGGCGGATCACGTTCGACGGAACCGATCTTCGGGAACTCCAGATCCTCTCCTTGCGGTCGGCGATCGGAGTCGCACTTCAAGAGGCGGTGCTGTTCGGGGGCACCCTCCGGGAGAACATCACCTACGGGCGGCCGGATGCCGAGGAAGCGGAGATTCGTGAGGCCGCACAGGCGGCCCAGGCTTTGGAGTTCATCGAGGCGTTCCCCGAAGGTCTCGATACCGTAGTCGGACAGCGCGGGGTGACGCTCTCCGGTGGACAGCGTCAGCGGGTGGCGATTGCGCGAGCGTTGTTGGTGCGCCCCAAGGTCCTCCTCCTCGATGACTCGACAAGCGCTGTGGATATCGAAACCGAGGTCAGGCTACAGGATGCCCTTGACAGACTCATCGCACAGTCCGCTCACTCGACCACGCGCTTCATCGTCGCACAGCGGATCAGCACGGTTCTCCTTGCGGACAAGATCCTCGTTCTCGACCGCGGACGATCCGCCGCGCTTGGTCCTCACACTGAGTTGATCCGAACCAGCCCGATCTACCAGGAGATCTACCAGTCACAGCTAGGATCCCTACCTCCGGGCGTACGCTCCCTCGGGGAGGTAACGTCACATGGCTAACACGCGCAGTCATGACCGTCCTTCCTCGACCCCGCGTCCCAAGAACATGATGCGTCCCGGAGGCCGGCATGGCTTCAGGTTTGAGAAGGCCAAGAATGTCAAGGGGGCAGCCCGTCGACTGCTCGGCTATCTCCGTCCATACCGCTTCAATCTCGTGCTGGTACTGATCTTGGCCACGTTCGCCACCGCCGTGTCGCTGCTTGGCCCGTTCTTGATGGGCCTGGCCATCGACAAGCTGGTGGCGCGCGACGCGATGTCGACGTTCGTGCGCATCATCGGGCTGATGCTCGGCTCCTATCTTGTCGCCTGGGGCGCCGGAGTCGGACAAGGGGTCCTGATCGCAACTGTCGCCCAACGAGCCATGCGCGGAATGCGCGGCCAGTTGTTCTCTCATCTACAGCGGCTGTCGCTCGCGTTTCACGACGGCCGGCCCTCCGGCGAGCTCATGAGCCGTCTGACGAACGACATGGATGCCATCAGCCGCGTGCTCAGCCAGAACATCACGGAACTGTTCTCCGGGATGCTCACTTTGATCGGCATCCTCGTCGTCATGTTTCTGCTCAACGTGTGGTTGGCTCTGGCGTCCATGGTCTTTCTCCCTCTCATGATGGGCATGGTCGCCCTCGTGGGAAAGAAGACCCGCGGCGCCTTCCGAAGCTACCAGAAGAACCTCGGCATCCTCAACGGCACGCTGGAGGAGACCTACAGCGGCCAG
>CAZQHD010000017.1:9289-25666 GCA_964593295.1 uncultured Thermotogae bacterium
GATCGTGTGCTGTCCAAGTTTGACGCCGCCAATGCCTCGGTCCGTACCGTAGGAATTCAGGCGATGAGCTATGCCCTGCTGGTGATGCCGATGATGGGCGTGCTGTCGAACGCCAATGTTGCGATGGTTGCCGGACTGGGCGGATGGCTCACGCTTCGCGGCATGGCCAGTATCGGGATGATCGCCACGTTCATCACATACTCGCGACGGTTCGCTCAGCCTCTGCGTCAGCTCGGCGATCTGTACAATCAAGTGCAAGCCGCGCTGGCAGGGGCGGAACGCATCTTCAGCATCCTCGATACCGCGACGGATCTGGCCGACGCGGACGATGCAGTCGATCTTGAGCAGATCCGGGGTGAGGTCCGTTTCGATGCCGTGGATTTCCAGTACGTTCCCGGCGTGCCGGTGCTCAAAGACGTCCATCTGCAGGCAGCTCCCGGCCAGACAATCGCCTTGGTGGGCCCCACCGGCGCGGGGAAGACAACAATCGTCAACCTGTTGACGAGGTTCTACGACATCGATGCCGGGAGGATCTCGATCGACGGCAGAGACATTCGATCGGTGCGCAAAGACTCCCTGCGCCGCCAGCTGGGGATCGTACTGCAGCACTCCTTCCTTTTTGCCGAGTCCGTGATGGACAACATCCGCTACGGTCGCCTGGACGCCACCGACGAGGAAGTGATCCGAGCCGCTCGGCTCGCCAACGCAGACGAATTCATCCACCGTCTTCCGAAGGGATATGACACCGAACTGTCCGAGCGCGGGGCAAACCTCTCGGAAGGACAGCGGCAACTCCTGGCCATCGCCCGTGCGGTGTTGGCCGATCCGAGGATTCTCATCTTGGACGAGGCGACCAGCTCAGTGGATACACGTACCGAGGTGCAGATCCAGCAGGCGCTGCTTTCACTCATGGACGGCAGAACCAGCTTCGTCATCGCACATCGATTGTCCACGATCCGACATGCCGACATGATCGTGGTGATCGAAGCCGGACGGATCGTCGAACAAGGAGATCACGAGCAACTTCTGGCGCTCAACGGAGTGTACGCTCGCCTTCACGAGAGCCAGTTTCGTGGCCAAGAGGAGACGCCGCATGATACGAGCCTGCAACCGCCGACCTTCGTCGGACCCATGCAGCGCGAAGACCCCAGGAATCAGCCATTCTCCATAGGATCCTCACCTCCCCCATCTACGATGGGTCCTGATTGTAGAAGACAGAAGGAGAAATCATGAAACGAACCTTTGGCATTCTGACAGGACTACTCCTGGCCGGCATGGTCATCGTCGGGTACGCACAGACAGACCTCGACATCTTCCCCGTGGGGACGACGTCGATGCTCTACAACATGACCGCCGAAGACATGAGCGAGCCCCAGAGCCTCGAACTCACCGTGACGGTGTACGGCGATGATCGTTATATGCTCCGCATGCTGACCGAACAGACGGGCACCGAAGATGAACTCGGCACGGGATTCGGCTTCATCTTTGGAGCTGCCCAGATCTCGTCCGGCGGCGGTCACGGTGCGGACTTCTCGTCGCTGAATGCCCTGATGGATCAGCGCAATCGTCTACAGGAAGGCCAGGACTACCTGCTTCCTGGCGGCGGTTCATTCGAGGACATCGTAGGCGTGACGATCGCCGGTGTCTGGTGCCTGCAAGGAACACTCCTGAATCAAGACAATGAAGACGAGCGCATGACCATCGCGTTCGCTCTCTCGCATCCGGTCTACATCTCGCCACTCATCGTCGCGGAGGAGTCTCGCGACGGAACGTGGGTCGAGGTTTTCCGCTTGGAGATGCTCGAGTATGCGTTTGTCGAAGGCGAGGGCTAGCCGTGCCTCTCTTGCACCTGAAGGACATCACCAAGGAGTACCAGCTCGGGAAGACCACCGTTTGGGCGCTCCGCGGGCTCGATCTCAAGATCGAGTCCGGGGACATCGTCGCGATCATGGGCCCATCAGGCTCGGGGAAATCCACGTTGATGCACATTCTCGGCGCATTGGACGTTCCCACGGGCGGGGAGGCATGGATCGACGGAAGGAACCTCCAGTCGCTCAAAGAACAGCAGCTGGTGACGTTACGTGGGCAACGAATCGGGTTCGTCTTTCAGACGTTCAACCTGATTCAAACGCTCACCGCGCAACGCAATGTGGAGCTGCCGATGGTCTTTCAGGGGATCACCAAGCGGGAGAGGACACGACGGGCACAGAGCCTACTCACCCGTGTCGGTCTCGCCGACCGCATTCATCACAAGCCCAACGAGCTGTCCGGCGGGGAACGGCAGCGTGTCGCGGTCGCGCGGGCGTTGGCCAACGATCCGGAGATCATCCTGGCCGACGAGCCAACCGGGAATCTGGACACCGAGAGCGGCCAGTCGATCCTCGATCTGCTGAAAGATCTCAGCGTCAACGATGGAAAGACCGTCATCCTCGTCACCCACGATCCGGAGGCGGCGGCCATTGCCGATCGCACGATCCGCTTGCGTGACGGTTGCGTGTCCGACGAGTGCCGGCAGGCACAGAAGGGAGGGGATGCCGATGCGTAGGCTTTGGGACTTCTTCCAACTCGCCGGTCAGTCCATCCTTCATCGCAAGATGCGCAGTTGGTTGACTGTCATCGGCGTCTTCATCGGGATCACTGCAGTCGTGGCTTTGCTGTCCATCGGCTTCGGACTGGAACGTACCGTCACGGATCAGGTCACCGGCGTGTTCGGCTTCGACACATTTGTCGTGGCGGGCGGTAGCATGTTCGGCGGCGGCCCACACAGCGAACCCGAAGAGTATGCCCTCGACATCGGCCTCCTCCGTTCGATCGACGGCGTCAAAACTGTCGCTGCACTGCGCGAGCGAAATGGCTTCATTCAAGCGCCCCCGGACGAGAATGGCGTGACCCCGCCGGGCGCGTTTATGCCGGTCATCGGGCTGTCGTCTGAACTGCTGACGGATTTCGAGGCGTTCACCGGCGAGCTTAGGGCGTTGCCGGGAGGGCGCCTGTTCGATCCGGACGAGTCGAACGTGATGATGCTCGATCAGGAGATTGCTGAACGGCTCGGTGTCGGCGTCGGCGATCTCGTCTACGTCGCGGGAGACGGTGACGGGCTGGATCTCGAAGTGGTCGGCATCATAGCGCCAGAGGAAGAGACGTCCGACGACGAAGCCGATAGCGGGTTCGGGATGCGGTTCAGTTCAGGATCGGACGGCGACACGATCTACGTACCGTTCGGCACCATGGATCTGCTTTGGGACGAAGAGGCCGACGTCCTCGTCACCCTCGTACGCACGCAGGAGGGTTATGATGTGGACGACGTGGCCGATCGAGCGGAGGAGGCATTGAACGAGCGCGGCTCCGAGATCTCGACGATCACGGCGACCGACATCAGCGCATTCATCGAGGACTTCATGACGACGATCAGTGCGTTCCTCGCCGGGATTGCTGGCATCAGCTTGCTCGTCGGCGGCGTCGGCGTGATGAACACGATGTTCACGTCCGTCTTGGAGCGAACGAAGGAGATCGGGGTGATGAAGGCCGTGGGCGCGAAGAACGGCCACATCTTGACCATTTTCCTAATCGAGTCCGGATTGATGGGATTCGTCGGCGGCTTGGTCGGCACGATCTTGGGCCTCGGTCTCAATGTGCTGGCCTCGCGGGTGTTGGAGCGCGTGTTCGACTTTCCGCTGGCCATCGTGGTCAATCCCGGCCTGATCGCGTGGACGTTGAGCGGCTCGTTCGGGCTCGGCGCGCTGGCGGGGATTTGGCCCGCCTGGCGCGCGTCGAAGCTGCAGGTCGTCGACGCCCTTCGCTACGAATGACAGAACCGCCCTGCCGAGCTCCGACACCGGCGGGGCGCGCTACCCCAATGGCCAACGCCACAGGATCAGCGGAACGGACACGAGCACGATCAACACCGACAGCGGAAGGCCCAAGCGCCAGTAGTCGCTGAAGCGGTAGCCTCCCGGCACCATGATCAGCGTGTTGGACTGGTGCCCGATGGGAGTGAGAAAGACACAACAGGCCCCTACGGCGACCGCCATCAAGAACGGATCCACTGATGCACCCATACTCTGGGCCAGCCGGATCGCCACCGGCGCAGCCAACACCGCTGCCGCCGCGTTGTTCATCGCGTTGGAGAGGAGCATGACAGCGACCATCAGGATCGCCAGCGTAGCCCAGGGGGGAGCCGATTGGCTGACGCTGAGGAGCGCATCCGCGATGGCCTGCGCCCCGCCTGTGGTCTCCAGCGCCTGACCGATCGGAAGCATCGCTGCCAGCAGCACCAGCACTGGAAGATCTATGCTTCGGTACACCTCTCCCGGAGGGACCAACCCCCCCAGCACCATGGCAAGGGCACCACCCACCATCCCCGTGGCGGCTGGAACCACCCCGAAGGCGATCAGCGCCAGCGTGGCCCCGAAGATCAGTGCGGCCAGAACTCCTCTGCGCGGTTTGCCGATGCGCAGCCCGCGCGAGGCCAACGGAAGACATCCGAGCACGCCAAGCGACGACTGAAGCTGGTCGTCCTCTCCCTGCACGAGAAGAATGTCCCCCGGAGCGAAGCGGATCCGGCTCAGACGTCCTCGTAACCGCTGGCCTTGGCGAGCCACCGCCAGTACGTTCAGGCGATATCGCTCACGTAGATCGAGATGGCTCACAGTCGTCCCTACCAGCATCGAAGAGGGGGTGACGATCGCCTCGGCCAGTGAGGATGCGCCGAGCTCCTTCGCCTCCTCTCGTCCGTGGGGAACGCCCTTTCCCACATCTTCGGCCAACCTGAAACCGGTGATCTCCAGCAACCGCATCAGGCTCTCCGAGGCCGCTTCCACCAACAGAATGTCGCCTCCCCGCAGCACTGCGTGCACTGATGGCCAGGCAATCCTCGCGCGGTCACGGATCAGGGCAAGCACGATGACGTCGGCCTCCTCCTCTACGCTCTCCAAAAGATCACTGAGGATCTTGCCGTCAAACCGATTCCCCTCCGGGAGAAGAAGCTCGGAGAGATAGGCGCCGATCTGGAACAGGTCGCCGGGCGCAGATTTCTTCGCACGGTGCGGTGTAAGCCGCCAGCCCCCCACCGCGATGAACAGGACACCCAGCACCGCGACCCCGCCGCCGACCGCCAGGAAGTCGAACATGCGAAACGGGGCTCCGGTTTCCAGTCCGCGGATCTGGCTGATGATGATGTTCGTCGGGGTCCCAATCATGGTCATCAGCCCTCCGAGGAGAGACCCGAACGCCAGCGGCATGAGCAGCACGGACGGAGACAGGTCCGACCTTCGAGCCATCCAGACCGCGACGGGCATCAGCAGGGCCAGCGCCCCGATGTTGTTCATGAATGCAGACGCAACAGTCACCAACGCAGTCAGTGCCGTCACTTGCATCCAGGGACGATCGCCCACCCGGGTCAGAAGCCGAGCCAGGGCATCCACGGCTCCTGAACTGGACAGGCCGTGGCCCATCACCATCACCCCCGCCACCGTGATGACGGCGGCATGCCCGAATCCCGTGAACACCTGTTCGGCTGTCACGTACCCCGCCAGCGAGAGCGAGAGCAGCGCGAGCAGCGCCACCAGGTCGTACCGCCAACGGTTCCACACGAACAGGAAGAGTGCTGTCATCAAGACACCGAACACCACCCATGTCCCGCCTGTCATCTCGTCTCCCTTACACGCTCCGAGCCACGCCGTCTATGTGATCACCCACGTTCCGCCACCAGCAGCCATATCTCGGCGTCTGGTGTCCACGGATCCAATCCGTACGACCCGAACTCCGATACCGACTGCAAACCTGCGTGCGTCAGGAGTTCCTGAACCCCGGTCCGATCGTGCAGCTGCAACGTCACATGATGCGGGATGCGTTCCTCCCGCCCCTTCCGAGCAACCACCAGCGTCTGAAGGATCTCCAGTCGCCCCGTTCCGACCTCGAAGCGGGTTGATCCCTCTTTCCAGACGTGAACTCGTGCGTCCTCCGGCGGCCGTAACGGAGGGAACCGACGTCGAGGAGACGCCCACGACACAGGTCGCGGCAGGAACAGCTCCAGTCCGATCGCACCTCCCGGACGTAGATGGGCACGAAGACAGTTCAGTGCCGCCGTTTGGGCTTCTCGATCAAGGAAGTGGTGGAAGTCCCCGTTGCCCAGGATGCAGAAGTCGAACGCTGACTCCCGGAGGGCCAAGCGTGTGACATCCGCCCGAACCCACCTCAGCTGCCTGCTTTCCGGGTGGAGACGACGTCCCACGGCGACCATCTCCTCGGACAGATCCACGGCGACCACCGTGAATCCTCGCCGACTCAACGCGTGGGCCACTTCGCCGGTGGCCGCCATCGGCGCCAAGACGCGCTGGCCGTACCCACTCGCCAGCCGTGCCCAACCGTCGATCTCCGCCGAGCGATCCCCGAAGAAGCATCCCCAGAACGCTGCGGGCGTAGCGTATGCCTGATCTCCCATCTCTCGGTGTCCTCCCGTGTCCCATCCAGCGCACTGCCTTCCCTCGCAAGCAGGGAGACAACGCACCGCCAGCCTAGGGTATGCACGGCCCAGCCAAGGGACAACACCCCGCGCCGGTCTCCTGCCCAGACCACAAAGAGAGGGTCAGATGATGGGTTGCCGGGAGTCCCCGCAGATGCCGCGGGGGAAGTAGCACGCCGAGCTTCCTCGTTGATCGTTGCATCCCCCGTGGTGGAAATTCAGCCAAGGCAGAGAGCCCCTCACCCGGGCCTTTCCCCGGGGGCCTGCGCGGTGGGATCGCGCCTTGATGACGGGTGTTGGATCTCCTCATCGATAACGAACAACGCGTCAACGGCGGCCTGCGGCGCATCCGCGATGGCCAGTTCCGTACGAGAGAACTCGAACCCGTCCTCGATGACCCTCTGACAGGCCGCCACAACGTCCACATCGAAGAGCGTTCCTTGTCCCGTCCCGATCAACTCCAACGCTGCCGCCAGACCCGGCGCCGGACGGTAGGGGCGATGAGACTCCATGGCCTCAACCACATCCGCCACCGCCAGGATCCGTGCTTCCAGCAGGATCTGTTCGCCCACCAAACCGGACGGATACCCCGAGCCGTCCATTCGCTCATGGTGCTGGAGCACGATCTCGGCGATCGGCAGATCAAAGGGAATTCCTGCCAAGACATCATGACTCATCTGCGGGTGAGCTTGGATGATCTGGTACTCCGGCAGGCTGAGCGACGTGGGCTTACTCAGGATCTCGGCCGGAACCGCTACCTTGCCGATATCGTGCAACAGCCCAGCAATCCGAACGGCCTCCACCCGTGCCTCGGGGAGATTCAGGCGCACCGCAATCGCCGTTGCCAGCTCCGCGACCCCCTTCTGATGCCCTGCCGTGTACGGATCCCGAAGCTCAGAGAGCTTGGCGAGAGAGAAGACGCTCCCCCGGAAGAGGTTCCGAAATCGATGCAGGCTCTCCTCGGCCGCCGCTTCCATCCGCTTCATGTCACCCAAGTTGATGTCAATGCAGAACAGCTCAGGATCCCTGCCGTCCACCTGAACCACCGCGTGACTGGAGTAGACGGGCACTCGAACCCCGTTCTTGTTCAGAAGACCCAGCTCGGCCGGGGGGATCGGCTGTCCTGTGGACACCATGGCGTCGATGGCACGCTGGACATCGTCCTTCATCTCCGGCGGGATGATCAGATCGACCAAGTTCTTGCCGATCGCTTCGTCCGCGCGGTAGCCGTAGAAGCGTTCCGAGGCATCGTTCCAGTACAGCGTCGTCCCCTCTGGTCCGTAGCCCTGTACGGCCACGGACGGCACGTGCTGGAGCAGATCCCGGAAGCGATTCTCACTCGCTTCTAGGGAGTCCATGATCTGCTTGCGCTCGGTAATGTCCCGAACGGTGGCCCAGAGATAGCTGATCTTCCCCTTGGCCGTACACACCGCATGCGCCTGAAGCTCTGCCGGGAAGACCGTGCCGTCCTTGCGAAGGTACTCCTTCTCGTACAGGCCGGAGTGACCGCACATCATGAGCTGCTCATTCCAGATCGACGCGCGCTCCCACGCGTGCCATCGGGGCGGGGTGATCGCGTAGAAATCAGGCAGGGCACGCAGTTCGTCGAGGCTGTACCCGACCATGGTGCAGAATGCCTCGTTGGCGTCGACGATGTGCCCCGCGGGGTCCACCATCACGAAGCCATCCCGGCTCCCGATGAAGATCTCCCGGTAACGATCGCCGGAGGGACCGGCCAGATCCTGTTCCCGATCGCCTTCCTCAGAGCCGTCGCGTTCAGGCCGATCGGTCACCGAAACCACCATCCCGCCCAGAGGGATCCCCGGGTTGCGTCGGGAATCGGTGTGCCTGCTCACATCTCCCCATGTGCCCTCCTCGACGACGAAAGTCCCCGTTGGGCGAGGCAAGACCCTCTCGTTGCCGCCCCTGCGACCCCCGTTGGGTGCGCTGGGCAACGTCCTTCGCGTTCTGCACGTGCCCCGTGGGGCCAGCTCGATAGGCGGCCTGTGCAACCACTGCTTCGTCCCGCGAGAACGCGACAGAACCAGCCTGGATCTGCTATTCACCATAGCGAGATTCACTCGCTTTGCCAAGTACAGGACAAGAGACACGGCGCGCCGTCATCCGGCCGTTGCCAAGTCGGATCGGGCATGCGTTGCGGTTACCGGGCGCTCGTAGACGATTTGGCCGATCGCTGGGTTGCGTGGCCACGGAGAGCGTTCCACGTCCCGAAAGCCGCACGCCAAGTACATGCGTTGCGCCGGCACGAAGAACGGATGGTCCAGCGTGGAGACCCGGGCAACGTGAATCTTCCGCTCGGAGAACCGGCGAAGAACCTCGCGGAGTTGGCCTGATCCCAGGCCTTGACCCCGGAACGCCGGCAGAATGCAGTTGTGTCCCACGATGCCAACTTCAGGAGCCTGTCGAGGATCCCAAGACGCAAAACCCACCAGCTGTCCCCCTCTCCGGGTGAAGAACAGGCACGCCCCCACCGTATCCGGTTGGGCGAATGCTTCCTGATCGTACGCAATCCAACCCGCAATCTCGTCTGCATCGCAGAGACCCTGCGTGATCCAGGACGCATAGCTCGCCCGAAGCAGCTTGGCAAGAGTCCCCGGGGGCTCATGAGCAAGGGGCACATAGTGGCAGTCCATCGACGAGAGGGTATCCGATCGGCGCCATGCCATCCCAACGTCGCACACCGCGTTCCGGGTCTCGGCCTCCAGGTGTACGCTGTGGCGAATCTCGCGCCAAGCACCATCAGCGCTGCGTCTCGCCACGCCAAGTCAGGGAACGCTACGCGTCTTGATCTGCCTTGCCGATCTCCGCATCCCAGTAGTCGTTGGCCCCGGCCATGTATGCCTCATCGCTGATCAGTTCAGCATGCAGTCTTCCCACCGTCGCCTCAGACACCTTGCCGCGAGTGACCAGCTCCTCACCCGCCGAACGCAGTGCATTGTGGAATGCATCAATGCTCGCCAGAACCTCCGGATCCAGTCCTTCTTCCATCGACAACACCTCCCCACTGTTGCGGTAGATCTCTAGCACCGGCTTCATGTGCTTTGCCAGCGCCTTCAGCAAGTCGAAGCTATGCCCGCCCGGGAAGCCGGAGTTGGCGATGAAGACCTGCCGTGGGAAGGTCTTGACACGCCCCTCGTGGAAGAAGCTGCCGTCATCGTTACGATGAATCTGCGGCGTGGCAAGCGGCAGCAGACGATCGGTGAAGTTCTTGAGCAGCCCGGTCATCAGCATGCCGTAGACTGGGGTCGCCAGCCCTACGACGTCAGAGTCCAAGTAGAGATCGATCAGCGCCGCCATGTCATCCTGAAGGATGCAGACGCCCGGTGTCGCGCCCCAGCAACTGAAGCAGCCGCGGCAGTGTTCGACGTTCTTCTCCACCAAGTACACCTGTTGCGTCTGCGCCCCTGCGTGACGGGCTCCTTCCAGTAACGGTTCCACGATGCGATGGCTGTTGCTCTCCCGACCTCGCGGGCTTCCGTTGAACACGGTTAACTTCATGCCGATCATCTCCTTCCTGGTGCGTCGGAGGATATCCGACCTCATCAACTGCGACGAACGGACATCGGCCCCGTGGGTTGTCGAGCGCGTCCCGGCGTGTACACTTCCTTCATGGCTGGCATCGTCTTTCTTCGAACTGCACAGTTCGACCGCGTGCTCGACTTTTACCGCACCCAGGTGGAGATGACCCTCTGGCTCGAGCAACCCGACATCACCATCCTACGTCACGATAACTTGCTGGTCGGCTTCCATCGCCAGCCGGTTGCCGATGTCGACGCGTTGCTGACCTTCTTCTACGACACACGCGAGGCCGTCGACGCAATGTACGCTCGTCTTCGCGACGTAGCCGCCGCGGCCCCGAAGGAGAACCCAAGCTACCGCATCTACAACTTCTTCGCCGTCGATCCCGAGGGACGCAAGGTTGAGTTCCAGAAGTTTCTGCACCCCCTTCCCTGAGACGACGCTCCCTTCGAACGCGGAGATCCTCTACACTCGCATCGTCGATCCCACCGCGAAGGTACACAACCCGAGAGGAATCGGGTATGCTGTGTTCGACGTTCGGTTTGAAAAGAGCGGGGAGATCTGCGTAGGCTCAGGCCTCTCGGACCGAGATCGAGGGGATGAGGAGGCCAGATGACTGTCCACGAATACCCCGCGATGAAGCTGAGACCCCGCCGCTCGGCCCTGTGTACCATCTCCTCTCTTCGAACGAGTCAGCATCTGTGCACCCTTTACCGGACAGACGAAGCCCGCGATCTCCTGCTCACCGAGTTCATCCAACGAGGGCTGGCCGCCGGGGAGCGCGTGCTTTGTATCACCGAGAACGGCTCCAGAGACGATCTGCTTACGTCGATCACGTCCACGAACGTCGATGCGCAAGCCGCAGAGAATGACGGCCGGCTTCAATTCGTCTCCTCGAGCGATGGGTACCTGAACGATGGCGTCTTCAATCCTCAGACGATGATTGATCGGCTACGCGAACAGACCCAGCAGGCACTCGCTGCGGGGTTCACGGGACTCCGCGTTGCCGGGGAGATGAGCTGGGCGCTGCGAGCGACTCCCGGATCGGAGCGGCTCATCGAGTACGAGAGCCTCCTCAATCGGTTTCTCCCCCAGTCAACCTGCATCGGGCTATGCCAGTACGACATGCGCCGATTCCCCTCCAGCGTGCTGCTCGACGTTCTGCGTACTCATCCCGTCGTCATTCTAGACACATCCACCTATGAGAACCCCTTCTACATCCCCCCGGGCGAGATGCTGTCCGGACGGAGCGATGACTCGACGCTGTCACGGTGGATCACGAACCTGGAGACATCGGAGCGTCTGGCCGAGTCCCTCAGAGAACACACAGAGGCTTTGACAGAGCGGGTCAAGGAGCTGGAGTGCCTGCGACGGGTACGCGAGCTGACCTCCAGGAACGAGAGACCTCTCCCCGAGATGCTCGAAGCACTGCTGGAACCGATCCGTAGCGGATGGTGTTCGCCGGATCGGCTGCACGTTCGCATCGAACACCGAGGGCTGTCGTACGCCACCCCCGGATTCGAGGAGAGCGCGCCTCAACTCGAAGAGCCGATCTGCGTGGACGGACAGGCCGTAGGGCGGATCAGGGTCGCGCACCCCGACTCCTCCCCGAACGAGGATCCGTTCCTTCCCGAAGAACGCACGCTCTTGCGCGCGATCGCCGATCATCTCTCGCACGCCCTGACCGCGAGAAACGATCTGGACCAACTCCGGCACATCAACTCCGTGCTGCGCGCCATCAGCAACGTGAATCAACTCATTGTCCGAGAGACCGATCGGCGGGCGCTGATCCAACAGGCATGTGAGCTGCTCGTGGAAGCACGCGGATTCGTCTGCTCGTGGGTTGTGCTGATCGACGATCGTGGACAGCCGAAGCATTGGGCGGGGACAGGCGATCGAGACGCCGTAGAAACTCTGGTCTCTTCGTGGAGACAAGGTACGCTCCCCCTCTGCGCTGTACGGGCTCTGACACGCGACGCCCCGGCGTTCATCGAGAGCGTCCAGTCCACCTGTCCGAACTGCCCCATGGCTCTTCATTACGGCCCGTCCGTCAGCGCCTCCATCCGGCTGGCCCACAAGGGCGCTGTCTTCGGTGTCCTCACCGTGGGAGCACCGGCCGCATACACGGACAATCCGGAGTCCGAGCGTCTACTACGCGAGGTTGCCCAAGATCTCGCCTACGCCCTGGCCGCCATCCAGTCGGAGGAGACGCTTCATGCCGAACAGGAGAAACACCGCGCTCTCGTGGAGAGACTCAAGCTGCAGTCCCATGTTCTCGACCAGATTCAGGACCGGGTGACCGTCACCGATCTCTCCGGTGTCATCACCTATGTGAACGATGCAGAGATGCAGGCATTGGGCTTCTCCCGCGAGGAGCTGATCGGAGCACGCACAGAGATCTTCGGAGAGGACGCTGAGCGAGGACCCACGCAGCAGGAGATCCTAGCCAAGACGCTGCAGTCAGGAGCGTGGCGGGGGGAGGTCATAAACCGGACGAAGGGGGGAAACGAGCGAATCGTCGATTGCCGTACGAAGGTCGTCCTGGATGAACACGGCAACCGTACCGCAATCTGTGGAGTATCCACAGATGTCACCGAACGTCGGCACACAGAGGAAACACTTCGCGAGAGCGAGGAGCGCTTTCGGAGCTTGTACGAGAACACCGCCCTGGGCCTGTACCGGACAACGCCGGAAGGCATCATCCTGATGGCCAACCCCGCACTCGTTCAGATGCTCGGATACAGTACGTTCGAGGAGTTGGCAGAGCGCAATCTGTCTCAGGCCGGGTATGAGCCGGCGTACGATCGAAAGAGCTTCCAGGAGAGAGTCGAGCGGGACGGCTCGGTTCGAGACCTCGACTCCGCGTGGACACGAAAAGACGGATCCACGCTGTTCGTGCGCGAGAGCGCCCGCGCCGTTTGCGGTCCTGCGGGCCGCGTGCTGTACTACGACGGCACGGTAGAGGACGTCACGGAGCTAGTCACCGCGAAGGCCCGTGAGAAAGGGCATCTGCGGCTGATGACGATGGCCGGAGAGATCGCCCGCCTCGGGGGATGGTCGGCCGATCTCAATGAGAACCGCGTGGTCTGGTCCGACGAGGTGGCGGCCATCCACGAGATGGAACCCGGGTTCTCCCCCACCCTTGAAGAAGGCATTGCGTTCTACGTCCCGGAGCATCGGGCGCGGATCCGGGAGGCTTTCTCCGCTTGCGCCGAGCAGGGTACTCCCTACAACGAGGAGCTGCAGATCGTTACCCGGACAGGCCGGCGCATCTGGGTCCGTGCCATCGGGGAGCCGGTGCGAGACAGCAGATCGCGGATCGTCGCGGTGCAAGGAGCATTTCAGGACATCACCGAGAAGCGACGCTCCGCCGATGCGCTGCAGAAGAGCGAGTCGCGCTACCGGGAGCTGGCCGAAGGGCTGGCGCTCTCGCTGACGACGATGACGGAGCTGCGCGACCCGTACACTGCCGGTCATCAGCAACGGGTCACCGAACTGGCGGTGGCCATCGCCGATCGGCTTGGACTCTCGGAGACAAGCCGGGAGACCGTCCGCATCGCCGCCCTGCTGCACGATATCGGCAAGGCAGCTGTGCCCACTGAGATCCTCAACCGGCCGAGCCGGCTCAGCGAGCTGGAGTTCAGCATCATCAAGGAACACCCCAAGACAGGGTACGAGGTGCTGCGGGAGATCCCGTTCGAGCTTCCGGTAGCGAACGTCGTGTGGCAGCACCATGAACGTCTGGATGGATCCGGGTATCCGTCAGCACGGGCGGCCGACGAGATCCTGGTCGAAGCGCGTATTCTGGCGGTCGCCGATGTGGTGGAGGCGATGGCTTCCCATCGTCCGTACCGTGCCGCGCTGGGTGTCGATGCGGCGCTGGACGAGATCCGATCCCAGCGCGGCGTCCTCTACGACACCGCCGCCGTGGATGCGTGCATCACCCTGTTCAGAGAAGGGTTCACATTCTCCGAAGGCGCCTGGTCGCAAGCATCCCAGACCGATGACGCCGCATAGCGGCAGAGAGACCTGTCTTTCCGGCCGGACTGTGCTCCTTCTCCAAGCCTTATCCCCCTATGGTGTCCAGCTGATCGGTCCTGCCGGGTACACCACCTGCGAGAACGCAGGCCCCCACGCTGTCTGGGAGGCGATAATCCGTATTCCATCTGTCGTAGCCGCAGAGGCTCCATCGTAAGAGACCGCAACAACCACCGCCCCTGTCCCCGTGGAGGGCACCTGGACCGGCGTCACCGTAAACCCCGAGACCACCGATCCGCCGGAGAGCATCTCGACGCGAACCCAGACGGGGAGACCGGCATTGCCGTCATAGGAGTAGCTGACCGTAAGCTGTCCGGTCTTCCACTGGCCGAAGACCGGGCCCGAGAGGTTCACGTGAAGATTGGTCACGGGAAACGCGCCCGTGGTCGGTGGGAGCAGTGGCGGTCCGAGAACGGGGGCCACGGACAGCCGTCCGACGTAGTTGCCCTGGTCGGCGGTGAACCATACCCGCTCCTCTTCGTCCAACGCGAGGAACAGAGGCTGCGGACTGCCCGGAAGAGAGTAGACGGTCATCTCGTTCAGGAAAGGGTTCAACCGCCCGAGGGCGTTGCTCGTCCGATCGGTGAACCAGAGACCCCCATCGCCGTCCCGTACCAGATCGAACGGCTGTCCACCGCCGGGGACCGGCCATAGGCGAACGTCCGCACTCGCCGGATCGAGCACGCCGATCGCAGGCCGACCCAGATCAGTGAACCAGACCCATCCGTTCGGCCCGACTGTGACCGCCAACGCTTGGGTGCCTGAAGGCAAGCTGTAGTAGTAGGCGGTGTTCGACGCGGGATCGAGCACAGACAGGGTCGAACCGGTGTCGGTGAACCAGATCCTTCCGTCCGGCGCCGTGGCGACCCGCATCACGGGTCCCGGGCTTTGCCAGTCGGTGAACGGCGTGGTGCTCATCGGTGAGAGCATGGCGATCGGCGGCGGCAGCATCGGGTTCCCGGGATGTACCTCTGGGGAGACCGAGGTCACGCTGCCGCTGATCGTCGACGCGGTCGGCGACACGCTCGTCGGCGGTGTCGTGATCAGGATCATCGGGATCTGAACCATATTCGGGGAGAACCGTGCCACTCTGCCCGTGTTGCGCTCGGGCAGCCAGAGGTTGACCTGCCCCGGACCCGACGCCGCGGGCACAAGATCCCCCGGGAATGCGTTGGTCGTAGGTAGGCTCCAGCGGTGCGTCCCACCGTCGAAGAGCATTACCTCCAGCGCGTTCGCCGTGGCCAGCGTGTAGTAGAGCGTGCCCCCCGAGGTCACGTACAGCCCGAACGGTCCGCCGGTGGCGGTCCGCTCCCGCACTTGGTGGGTTCCGGGATCCAGTTGACCGATCCTATCCGCGCCGTGCTCCGCGAAGTAGATCCTTCCCTCCGGGCCGACCCCGATCCCGCTGGGGCGAGCGTTCGCAGTGGGGATCGTCCAACGCGTGAGCTCCGCCGTACTGCCGTCTCCCGTGGGTGGGGTGGGGGCACTTCCCACCGTTACCGTGATCGTTCCGCACCCGAACGTTGCCGATCCCGGCACCGACACCGTCTCCTGGAACGACGATCCATCACGTGTTCCTCCGAGCTGGAGCACCGTCGGCGTCTGCTCAAAGTCATACTCCAGGATCTTCGTCTCGCCGATCGGTACCTGGATCGACCCGATCTGGAAATGCACAGGAAGGATCACCTGCAGGAAGATGATCTGTGTAATCGTCAGCTGAGCGCAGGTGGTGTTGGCCACCGCCACCGTCACCTGGGTGCTCCCCGCCGCTGCCAGCGGAACCGCCAACAGCAACACCACCACCAAGACACCCCAAACGCCGCGCCTCTCCATGCCACGGCTCTCGTTCATCAAAACCACCTCCTGGTGGGCGCCGGACCTCGTCCCAGGTCCAGCGCACCAGCGTATCACTGCACGCAGTCCATGCCAAGAGAATGTGGAGTGGCAGGTTGAGGCTGGGCTCTGGTCTTGCACAGGGTATCGAGATGCCTGCGGTGGCACAGACGGCGAAGCGAACTCGCTGCCCGCCAGGTCTACTCAGACCATTCTCGACACAGCACCTCGGCCTGTTCGAGCACGAGCTCCGTCGCCCGCTGCTGCATGTCAGGTGGATAACCAAACTTTCTCAGCACTCGTTTCACCAAGACTCGGATCTGGGCGCGGGCATTCTCCCTGACCTGCCAATCGATGGTCACATTCTGCTTCACCCGTTCGACCAGCTCACGCGCGAGGAATCGCAATTGCTCATCGCCCATAACCTCCTTGGCGCTCTCGTTGTCGGCAAGGGCGTCATAGAACGCCACCTCATCGTCGCTCAGGCCCAACTCCTGCCCGCG
>CAZQHD010000018.1:0-25116 GCA_964593295.1 uncultured Thermotogae bacterium
CTGCGTGCGGTCCACGACTTTCTTGTGCAGGACCGATTCGAGGTTCCTTGCCTGCGCAGGCGTCAGCTCTTCGTTGAAGATCACGACATCGGCGTCGAGCTCCGATACCGCGGAGTTCAATTCGTCCACTTTGCCTCGGCCGATGTACGTTGCCGGATGGGGACGGGAACGGCGCTGCACCACCGTTCCCAACACCTCAACTCCCGCCGTGTCCGCAAGGGACTCCAGCTCCCCAAAGGACACCTCCGCGTACTCGCCGTCCTCAATCCCGACCAGCACAGCCCGCTCGGTCCCGAAGACGCGTGCGCGAACACCCAAACGGTCTTCGATCAGCGGATGCTGGCTATTCCGTGTCGTCCTCTCTTCGTTCAATATGTGCTCCCACTCCTTGCAGCTTCTCGACCAACCTCTCGTGACCTCGATCGATGTGCTCCACTCCGCTGACCACCGTCTCTCCTCGAGCCGCGAGTCCAGCAAGAACCAACGCTGCCCCACCGCGGATGTCCGGCGCTACCACGCGTGCTCCGATGAGCTGATCGACCCCCTCGATGCAGAGGGTCCTCCCGCTCTCCAGAAGCTGTCCGCCCATCGCCCGCAGATGCTCGGCATATGCGAACCTACGCTCAAACACGGTCTCGCGCACCGAGCTGTCCCCGCCTGCGATCGTCAGACACGCCACGGTCTGTGGATGAAGATCGGTGGGGAACCCCGGATGGGGAGACGTTTCCACATCCACCGGACAAAGACGCGACGCCCAGGCCGCCGTGATAGCCTCCCCGTTCATCTCCACCCGGGCACCGACGTGCCCCAACACCTCCAAGAAGGCCACCATCTGCTCCGCACGCGCGGGATGGACCGTCACCTGACCTCGTGTGATAAGCCCCGCAAGAAGAAACGTTCCCGCTTCGATACGATCGGGGATCAGCGTGTGCTCCGCACCGTACAGCCTTCGCACACCATCGACGACAAGGGTTCTTTCCTGGAGGGAGATCTGAGCCCCCATCGCTCGAAGCAGACCCACCAAGTCAAGCACCTCCGGCTCGATCGACGCGCGCTCGATGACGGTTTGGCCATCGGCCAGACATGCCGCCATGAGCACCTGCTCGGTTGCGCCGACCGACGGGAACGGCAATTGGACCCGCCCCCCTGTCAGTCTGTCTGCGGTGACCTCCACAACCCCGTCCTGCTGTTCAATGTGGGCACCCAAAGCGCGCAGACCCATCAGATGAAGATCGACGGGCCTTGTTCCAATGGCACACCCGCCGGGGAGCGGGACCACAGCCCTTCCCAGCCGTGCCACCAACGGACCCAACACCAGAAACGAAGCCCGCATCTGCCGTACGGAATAGGGGTTCGCCTCACAGAGGAGTGGGCCGTCAGACGCGATCGACACGATCTCCTCGTTTCGAACCACGCGCTTGCCCAGGGACGAAAGCGTGTAAAGGATCGTGCTCACATCCAGTAGCTGTGGCACCGATCGAAGGACCACCGGCTCTTCTGTGAGCAAGGCGGCAATACAGGCAGGGAGAGCGGCGTTCTTAGCGCCTCGAACGCGGATAGTTCCACGAAGCGGTATCCCGCCTTCGATGTGCAGTCGAGTCATACCTTACGCACTGGGCAGGTAATTGCGGGGATTCACCGGATAGTCCCGGTTTCGGATCTCGAAATGCAGGTGAGGTCCGGTCGAGATGCCCGTGTTGCCTGACTGGGCTACGGGCTGCCCCATTTCCACAAACTGCCCGACCGCCACGGAGGATCGAAGGAGGTGACCATAGACCGAGTAGAATCCGTCGGCATGCTCCAAGATGAGAAGGGTACCGTACCCAGGCTGCTCTCCGTAGTAGAAGACCTTTCCGCTGGCCGCCGCATGGACCGTGGTTCCCTGCGCAACATCGATGTCGATCCCGTCGTGATGGTGCCACTCGCCGTACACCGGGTGGTTTCTCCATCCAAACTCAGAGACGACGTCCCCTTCCAGCGGCCAGATGAACCGAACAGCCTGTCCCCTTGAGAGCACCACCGCGTTCGCCCAGAATGATGAACTGACCCCGGGAACGAGGACCCTGTCCCCCGCGAAGATCGTGCTATCCGCGCGAATCGCGTTCGCCTCGAGAAGGCTCGCGAGCGGAACGGCATACGATCGGGCGATGTCCGAGAGCGTCTGCCCGGGCTGAATGATGTGCACAATCCCCTCGGTGGAGGCGTACACGACCTGCCCCGGTCGGAGTTGGGAGGTGCTCAGCAGACGATTGCTCGCCATCACATGCCCCGTTGACACCCCAAGCGTCGATGCAATCTGTGCGATCGTCTCGCCATCCTGTACGGTATGCTCACGAAACCGCTGCGTCGACGTCAGTGCCGCGTCATCCGGATCGGTCTCCGAAGGAGACGATGTGGACTCCTCAGTGTCGCTCTCGATGGAAACATGATCTCCGTTCTCAAGGACCTCCAGCGGCTCGTCCGCCGTACGCGTTCGCCCTGATCGGATCGCCAGAGGGATCACCACCAGCGCCAGAAGCACGAGCAAGGCGATCGCCACACGATCCGGGCGAATCGGTTTCTGACCTCGACTTCCGTACCTCGGCGAGTTAGTCACCTTTCATCAACTCAAGGAACTGATCGTTGTCCTTTGTTGCCTCCATCTTCCCCTTCACGAACTCCATCGCGGCCTGAGGATCGTTCAGATTGCCCATCATTCTACGGAGAATCCAAACCCGATTCAATTCCTTCTCCCCGAGCAGCAGCTCTTCTTTACGGGTCGCCGACTGCTCGATATCGATGGCGGGGAACACCCGCTTGTTCGATAGATTTCGATCGAGCACCAGCTGCATGTTCCCGGTTCCTTTGAACTCCTCGAACACCACTTGATCCAGTTTGCTTCCTGTGTCGACCAGTGCCGTTGCGATGATCGTCAGACTTCCACCGTTCTCGACGTTCCGTGCCGCGCCGAAGAACTCCTTGGGCTTGTACAGCGCCGACGGATCCATTCCCCCGGAGAGCAGCTTCCCGGAGGCCGGAATGGAGAGATTGTAAGCGCGCGCCAGCCGCGTAATGGAGTCCATCAGAATCACAACGTCCTCTCCCAGTTCGACGAGTCGCTTGGCACGGTCCGTGACCAACTCCGCGATCCGCGTGTGGT
This sequence comes from uncultured Thermotogae bacterium, assembly GCA_964593295.1. Taxonomy (GTDB): domain Bacteria; phylum Bipolaricaulota; class Bipolaricaulia; order UBA7950; family UBA9294; genus SPBW01. Next base: position 3,140 of record CAZQHD010000018.1, read on the forward strand.
GCTTCGGCTCCATATCAAACGTAGCCGCGACGACCTCACCGGAGTGAATCGAGCGGCTGAAGTCCGTGACCTCCTCCGGACGCTCGTCGACAAGAAGTACGAACAGCTTGATGTCGGGATGGTTGGCGTTGAGCCCATTGGCGATCTGTTTGAGCAGCGTGGTCTTTCCGGCCATGGGCGGGGAGACGATCAGTCCGCGCTGTCCCTTCCCAATGGGGCAGAACAAGTCGATGATCCGCGTTGCGATCTCGCCCGGATCGTGCTCCAGTCGAAGGTGCTGGTCCGGATGCAGTGGGGTCAGATCCCGGAACTGCGCGCGTCGACGGGCGGTATCAGGATCTACACCGTTGACGGTCTGGGCTCGATGTAACGCGAAGTACCGCTCGTCGCTCTTCGGGGAGCGGATCGCCCCGGTGACTAGATCTCCGGATCGCAGCGAAAGCCGCTTGATCTGCGCCGGAGAGACGTACACATCCGTGCGACTGGGCAGGCTTGTCTTCCCGCGCAAGAACCCATACCCGTCCGGATGAAGCTCCAGAACGCCTTCGGAGAAGGTGAGTTCGTTCTTCTTGGCCACGTGCGACATGATTGATCTCAGGAGATCATCACGATCCGCATGTCTGTTGTTCTTCAGCTCGAGCTGTTCAGCAAGCGCGCTCAGCTCCTCGATGGTCTTCCCTTGCAGTTCTCGTACTTCCATCTTCTGATCACCCCAATGCAAAAGTTACACTCCGCGACTGACAATGAGGGCAGTGGCCATCACGTACACAGCCCCCAGCAGCGCAGCGTCCAAACCGACCCCCAGAACCGTCCGTTTCGACCGTACGGTGATGGCGACGATCGCCATCGCCGTCAGCATCACACCGCATACGGCAACCACGATCTGATCGCCGGCACCCTCTCCCAGGCGATTCAGGATCGATCCAGATCGAAACGCCGCATCGGCAAAGAAGACGGTCAGGATGTTGAACATATTCGACCCGAACAGGTTCCCGACGATCATATCAAATGCGCCGATGCGCAGTGCCCCGACGGATGCCGCAAGTTCCGGAAGCGATGTAATCACGGCCACCAACACCGCGCCCATCAGAGGGGATGACAGGCCCGTGCTCAACGAGATCTGTTGGCTGGTCCGGATCAAAACGATTCCAGAGACCACGACGATGATCGCACACACAGCAAACCCCACCACCGCACGCAGCAGGCTCATTCCTGCCCCGTTCTCCTGAGCCGCTCCCTCGTTCCTCTCTACGTGAAACAGGAGGAAGACGCCTGCCACGTACCCCAGCAGAATCATCCACGAAACCGGGCTGATCCCCAGACATGTCCAGGAGAACTCGATCACGATACCGACCACCGCAAGCGATGTGAGCAGGACGGCAATTCCGCCGCTGATCACATGGTAAGTCCGCACATTCCGCAGAAATGGGCCTCGCCCAAGGAGCATAATGTCCATGACCAGAACAATGGCGACGTTGAACAGATTACTGCCGAACGCGTTCCCCAAAGCGATATTCGGCGCGCCGATCCGTGCTCCCGTGATGGTGGTCGTCATCTCCGGGATGGACGTCAGCGTAGCCAGGAAGAGTAACCCAATCCATCCTTGCCCGATGCCTGTGTGTCGCCCCATCGCCTCTCCGTAGGGTGCCAGACGGATCCCCGCTAAGACGATCGCCACCGAACATGCAGTGAAGATCAGCCAATGTTGTATCATGAAACTCCCGATCGTTGAATGTATTCAGATCGTTCGATGCGCCGCGATCGACCCGGACAAATCGCTCACGGCGACCCTTGCGGCGACCCCCGTCAGGGTCGTTCGACTACACCCTCAGCTTCTTGAAGAGCCACTTGACCATGTGGCCGTACATCTTCAATCGGTCAATCATCCCCTGTCGGAATCCCCTCTTCTTCTCCTTGAGCACATGGGTCACGCCGTCGAGCTTCACGTACTCCTTGGCCCAGTCCTCCTTGGCCGCCAAGCGCGAGAGGGCGATCTCGATGCCGAACTCCACATCTTCCACTTCTTCGACACACTGCTTAGCCCGCAGCCATTGCTTCCGGCTCAGCACCCGCTGCCCGGAGGCGTAGGGGTTGATCCTCTGCGCGATGTCCGTGTTCTTCCGCCCGTTGGAGAACACACCGATCGCCATATCCAGGCCCTTCTCCCGATGACAGCAGATGAGCTTGTCCACGTGAGCCGTCGTCAGCCCCACCAGATCAGCGTCCAAGAATAGGAACGTTTCGTTTCGCGCCAAGTTGACTCCATGGTCCAACGCGGCCGCCTTGCCTCGGTTGACGGGGAGCGTGCTGACTCGAACCGGGTAGTTCCTCGCCTCGTCCGCCGTCCCGTCCTCTGATCCATCATCCACAACGATGACCTCATCGACCCAGCGACTGGCAATCACAGGAGCCAGCACCGCGCCGATCCTCTCAGCTTCGTTGTACGCAGGTACCACTACAGAAATGCCCATCTGAGCAGATGAAAGCCGCTGAACGGTTCGTGATGTCCCCTCCCCGGTTAGTACCGACATTGTAGCCTCGGAGAGCATCGAAGTCAATCCTGAACAGGATGAGAGCACCCCTCTGCTCATGACGCCTCAGAGGCGTGTTCAAACCATCGCTCCGTCTCGCCCAGCAGGGTCTTCGCGTCGTCGATCGCCTCGATCTCCACCGGCAACGCGCGTTGGATGATCTCCCCGTATGCCCGGGTCAGAATGCGGCAGTCTGTGAGCAACACCACCCCGCGATCCCGCTCGGTACGAAGCAAGCGCCCGATTCCTTGACGAAGCTTGGTCGTGGCCAGCGGAACGGCCAGATCAAGAAATGGATCTCCCCCGTCACGCAGGATCCGATCACACTGCGCAGCGAACACGGGGTCCGAGGGCACAGGAAACGGCAGCCGGGTGATGACGAGAACCTCCAGTTCGTCTCCCGGCAAGTCGACGCCCTCCCAGAAGCTTTCCGTACCCAACAGCCAGACCGGCCCCTTCATCTGTCGAAACCGTCGCAGCACAGCCGTACGGGAGGCATCGCCCTGTGCGATGAAACGAACGCCGGTCGCCAATCGCTGCCTCACCTCGCCCAGCAGCGCGTACGACGTAAACAACACCAGTCCCTTTCGGCCAATCCGATCGGACAAGGAACCCAGTAGCGAGGCCAGATACTCTGCGTACTCTCCGACCTCCCCGTCCGCTGGCGGGGCATACCGCGGAACCAAGATCCGCATGCATCTTCGATGTGAGAAGGAGCTATCGGCCACCAGCATCCTCACGGGAAGCCGGTCCCCTCGTAGTCCCAGCGTCCGCCGCAGATACTCAAACGATCCCGCCAACGACATCGTGGCCGACGTCATGACGATCGCCTGCAGGCTCGGGTACAGGCGTTCTTCAAGCAACGGGGCCACGTCCACCGGGGTCGCATGCAGCGTTGTCCCATGCTCGGCTTGGTCCGCCCAGTGAACCCAATTCTCATCCGGGGGCACAGACAAGCAGTCGACGTCATCTTCTAGGCGCACGGCCAACCGAACGGTCCCTTCCAGCTCCTGCCGCGCCTCGTCGCAGGCCACACGATCCGACAACGTATGGAGAAGCTCTCGGATCTGCGACAAGTGTCCCTGGATCTGCCCCATGCTGCTCGACAGATCATCGAGACCCCGGAAGGCCGATCTCCTCTCGGACGGTAGCCGTCCGTCGATCTCCCGAAACGCCTCCCGACTGTGCTTTTTCAGCCGACGCAGCAGCGACTCGATCTGCCGCACTGTCCTTTCTTCCCCCGGCAGATCGGTTCGCCGGAACCATCCCTGCCGTGATCTGCGCGCGGACATCAGATCGTCGACGAACCTGTGGAACAGCCGCTCGGTCAGTTGCCGAGAGAATGCGGCTCGTGCCACGGACTCCAGCGCATGGGCTTCATCCACGATCAGATGCGTGTACTTTCCCAGGACGACGCCATCGACTGAGAGATCTCCGAGAAGCAGAGGGTGGTTGACGACAACCAGCCGTGCCTTTCGGGCTCGACGCCGCGCGAGCACCGAGAAGCAATCCTCGGCAAACGGACAGAACCTTCCCGTGCATGCATACGGAGAGTCGCAGAGATGCTGCCATAGCGCCCTCGCTTCTGGATCGGCCAAGAACGCATGGTTTTCCTCAATGTCGCCCGTCTGAGTGTCCGCGATCCATCGAACCAACAGCGCCAGCGCGCGCTGCGAGCCGCCGGGCAGCCCTGAACACGTCTCGCGGAGAAGCCCCCGCCACCGGCGAAGACAGAGGTAGTTCTCTCGTCCCTTGAGCATGGCGACCCGCAGACTCGGGATGAGCGCGCCGGTCAGATACGGAAGGTCCCTCCGGTAGAGCTGCTCCTGAAGTTGACGCGTTCGTGTCGAGATCACCACACGGACCGCTGTATGATGCTTCAAGCACAGAAGAGCCGGCACCAGATAGGCAAAGGTCTTCCCGAGTCCCGGCGGCGCATCGACCAGGGCGGCCCCGCCCCTCTCGAAGCAGTCCTCGATCAGTTCGGCCATCTCCACCTGTCCGGGACGATCCTCGAACCGTGCCACACCAGTCGCAACGACGCCCCCCGCGAGCAACGCCTCCCGGCTCGATGCCGCACCCGCGACAGTCTCTTGTGGACGGCCGGCTTCTGGACTCCCAACCTCCCCGGCTTGGCGCATCGGCAGTGTCATCAGCCGGCGAAGTATCTCCGGTGCCGGAGAAGGAAGGAGCTGGGTTAGGACCGATAGCACCTCACGATCCAACGTCATCGCTTCGTGCAGCAACCCCCCCAGGGCCCCGATCGTGGCCCACAGGACCGCCTGGGTCCCGGAGCTGCCGTACGCAGCACCGATCACGTCGGTTGGAAGCTCGGTAGCGCTCGGGTAGAGAACTCGTGCCAGAAGACCCAGATCAAGGGCACCCTCAGGAAGCCGTCCGTTCATCCGGAGAGCGATCTGAAGATCCGGTGCGCGATCCGCCGGGAGCTCGTCCACCCGCCCCGTCTGCAAATCCACCATCGGAGCGGTGTCCGCAAGATGCAGCTGAATCCACCTGAGCCCCAGCTCGCTCCAAGGGACAGCCATCGTCGCTAGATGAAGTGCCGTAAGAGATCGATCCTTCGTACGCGCCCCACCAAGCGCCCATCGGCGTCCACAACCGGCACGTTCTTCACACCTTTCCGGATGATCAGATCCGCAGCCTGCAGGTCGTCATCATCCTCGGTGACCGCCATCGCATGGGAGCGAACGAACCGTTCGATCGGCTCGTCCGCAATCTGGGCAAGCTTCCGGGCAAGCTGGTTCATGTCGGGGATGAACGACGCGGAGTGCAGCATCTCGAAGTATCCGGGCAACGCGGCGCGAATCAGGTCTTTCTCGGAGATGAACCCTGTGAGCCGCCCCTCGTCGTCCACCACCGGAACATTGGGCATATCGGCGTTGTTCAGGATGAAGATCAACTCACGAACGGGAATGTCTTTCTCCACGGCCGTCAGGTCCTTCGTCATGATCTCGCGAACCTTCATCATCGCCTCCTCAAAGCTTGACCAGACGGATGCCTCGCAGCTCATCTTCGATCTCGGCCAAGCATCCGCAGATCTTCTCCTCCGACTTCGCGCTGGCCAACCCTGCCGCCAGACCGAACTTCAGGGCGTCCGAGACGTCCGCCTGCTGGTTCAGTTGGTACACGATCCCTCCGAGGAACGCGTCGTCAGCGCCCACCAGATTCTTGAAGTGCGATGTGGGTGTCGTGGTTTGAAGATCCCATACGTCATCACGTGTGACGGCAATGTCGCCCGTCACGTCGTGGGAGACGATCACAAGCTCCACCCCTCGGCCGATCAGATCCTGACCGGCCTCGATGATCGCCTCCACCGAGGCGAGCGGCTTGCCCCCCAGGACCATCTGCTCACGCGTGTCCGGTTTGACGATCTGCGGCGCCTCATCCATTGCCAGTGAGAGCGCATCTCCACGCGCGCTCAGGATCACCCGAGCCCCTGCCTCCCTGGCCATTCGCACCATCTCTCCGTAGAGGCCGGGATCGACTCCCGGCGGGAGACTTCCACCAAGGACCACCCAGGTCGCCCGCGTGAGCATACGCTTGTACTTGCGCATCAACCGAGCGACTTCCTCGCGAAGGATTGTGGGGCCCGCTTCGTCGATGAGATTCGGGCTGTGCTCCTGTCCCTGTTGAAGGAGGGTCACGTTGATCCTCGTCTCTCCGTGAATCCATACGAAGTTGGTCGTCACGCCCTCATCCTGAAGGTCGCGCACCACCACATGTCCCATGTGACCGCCCACGAAACCCATGGCCACAGAATCCATGCCCAGACGAGCCAGCAGCACCGATACGTTGATTCCTTTCCCGCCGGCGGACGTTGCGCTGCGCACAGCACGCGTCAGGAACTCCTCCTGGCTCACATCACAGATTCGCAACGACTCCACCCAGTACACCTTGTCCACCGCCGGGTTCATGGTTACTGTGACGATCATCTCGCGCCTCCTGATCTCTTCGCCACGCAAAGTATACTCCCTGACAGGGACGATGCGGAAGACGCACTGATGCGAACAGTCACTGTCTCGCCCGGCGTAGCGCGACCCTCCGCCACGACCGTTCGATGATCGGGAGCTCGTCCGTAGATGCATCCCTCTCGGACCTGACCCTCCACCACCACATCGACCTCGCTTCCCACCCAGCGCGCGTTCTCCTGAGAGGCCACAGCGCGCTGCAGCACGAGCAATCGATCCAGTCGCTCTGCCTTGACCGCCGGCGACACGCCATCGGGAAGTGACATTGCACGGGTGTGCGGACGGGGGGAGTACTTCGCCGCGAAGACTGACCCAAAACGCACTTCTTCCACCAAGGCCAGCGTTTCGGCAAACTCCTCATCCGTCTCACCGGGGAACCCAACGATCACGTCGGTGGTCACGTTGAGGGCGGGGATCAACTGCCGAGCTCGTGTCACGAGATCCAAATAACGCCTGCGATCGTATCCGCGCCCCATCGCATGCAAGACACGATCGGATCCAGACTGACACGCCAGATGCAGGTGTGGGCAGACGCTCTTCTCTTGCGCCATCACCTGCAGAGTGTCCTCGGAAAGGTCCTTGGGATGAGACGTCGTGAACCGGATCCGCGCGATCCCGGTCCTTGCCAGCGCAGAGAGGAGTCCGGCGAAGTCATGAACCCCGAGATGTGAGGATCGGTAGGCGTTCACATTCTGTCCTAGGAGCAGGATCTCCTTGTACCCGGATCGTTGCAGTCCCTCGACCTCCGACAGGATCTGCTCGGGCGGTCGACAGCGAAGCGGCCCTCGGGCATGAGGCACGATGCAATAGGCGCAGCGGTTCGAGCATCCCTCGGTCAGGATCACCCTGGCTGACACGCGCCCGGTTCGGAGGCACGGCTCGTTCTCGCCGAACACCGGCTCCGATCGAACCGCCAACCGTTTGGACCGGGCTTGGTCGATCCATCGGGGGAGAGACATGTGTTCGCCGGTCCCGAACACGAAGTCCACGATCTCCGACCGCTGGAGCAGGCGTTCTCCGTGTACCTGCCCCATGCACCCCCCAATGCCGAGGAGAACCGGCCGTCTCCTCTTCTGCTCCGCTACCGCGCCCAGCCGACCGAAGACCTTCTCCTCCGCCTTCTGACGAACCATGCACCCGTTGAAGACAACAACATCCGCATGATCAAGGCAGGTGACGATCTGATATCCGGCATTCGCAAGAATGCCGGATATTCCCTCCGACTGACGGTGGTTCAACTGACAACCCCAGGTCTCAACGTACGCGCGCATCTGCATCATCGGCGATCACTATACTGGATCGCCCAGACACCATCCATCCGATTCAAGCCCGTACCGGTACGTTGCCCCCTACCTCCTGTCCTTGGCCTTCGGGTACACTGGCGGCATGATGCTGCGCCGCTGCGACCGCTACTTGCTCCATCAGACGATTGGGCCTTTTCTTCTCGCACTCGCCGGCCTGGCGCTGTTCATCCTCTTGAATCTGATCCTTCGCCTTTCGGAGCTCATGGTGGATCGAGGGATCCAGGCCGCTCAGCTGGTAAGGCTCCTCGCCCTGTGGATGCCTGAACTGATTGCGTGGGCCATTCCGATGGCCGCGCTGTTTGCTGTGTTCCTCGGACTCGGACGCATGGAGCACGATCGAGAGATCATGGCGTTCGAGTCGATCGGCGTCTCGCTGCGGAGGCTGTTGATTCCCTTGCTCTGCGGCGCCATGATCCTCAGTCTGCTCACGTTCGCTGTCTACAACTTCGCCATGCCCGCTTCGAAGATGGCCGCCCAACGAACGTACCGGGAGATCCTGTTCTCCCAATCCATGCCACGCATCTCCATCAACACGTTCTTCACCGGAGCTCGGGACCAGTACTACTACGTGCGTCAGTACGACGCGGACGACGGATCGGTTCGGGACGTCCTCATCTATGATGTCACCGGGCAACTCTTCCCTCAGGCACAGTCCCAGATCACCCTTCTCACTGCCGAGACAGGACGATGGCATGACGAAAGCTGGACGCTACTCTCCGGACGAGCTTACGGGTTCAACCGGGAAGGCGTCCTCGGCTATGCGTCCACGTTCGAAGAACTCACTCTCCCGGTCGGATCGACCGCCGATCAGATGTGGATGCAGTCCAAGTCGCCCTCAGAGATGGGAATCCCGGAGCTGCTCGCTAGGATCCGTCAGGCACGCGCGCAGGGGATCTCGACCAACGAGTCGCTGGTCGAGCTTCATCAACGCTTTGCCCTTCCTTTGTCAGCGCTCCTCTTTGTTCTGGTGGGAGGAACGGTCAGCCTGATGTTCGGCTCTAGAAACCGCTCCACCGGGATCATCGTGGGCCTTCTCCTCATCGGCCTCTACCAGGGAACCTACTTCTGGATGCAGGCGTACGGGCGTCGGGGCGCGCTCCCTCCGGCGCTTGCGGCGTGGATCCCCAACCTCCTGTTTGGACTGCTCGGCACATGGCTGTTCATCCGTCTCGATCGTCTCGCCTCTCGCGACATGTGGAATCGCGTTCGAAACCGACTTCCGTTCTTGACCCTCATCGCAGTGACGGTGCTGTTTGGAGGCTCGGTCGTCGCACAGCCCACATCGCTGCATCTCGAGTGTGATACGCTTCATGTCTCCTCCGACCGCTCCAAACTCCATGCCGAGGGCGAGGTTTCCGTCACGTGGGAGGGCGCCTCGCTGAGCGCTTCATCGCTCCGCATGTCACAGACCGCGGAGCTTTCGTGGAGGCTCGAGGCACAGGGAGATGTCTTCCTGCAGGTCGGCGAGTTCGCTCTGTGGACAGATCGCGTGTTCGCCACCGTCCTCGCCACGGGTCAGACGGCCCACACGACTGCGTTGGAAGCGGAGGGGTTTCGCGGGCAGTCCGCCTTTCAGAACTCCTTGCAAGAGGAGCATACGTTGTTCTTCCACGGGGCGTCCGGGCGCATGGCGTTCGGTGAGGCGGGTCACGTGGAGTCGATCGATGTTCTCCATGGCGAGGTGACAACCTGCAACTGCTGTGATGGCGTCTTGGCGAGACAGCCGTACACCGTTCGCGCATCGCGCATCCTGATCTACCCTGATCGACTGATCGTCGCCTTCGGGCTCACCGGTCGTCTGGCCGGTCTGCCTGCCCTCTGGCTGCCGGTCTATGTCCAGCCCCTGGAAGACACGCTGGCCAGCCCGTTGTTCCCCGCGTTCGGTAAGAGCACACTGCGCGGCTGGTTCCTCAAGTGGAATCTTCCGTTCTACGTAGATGAATCGCTCTACGGTGCCGTCCTGTTCGACTACTACTCCCGTCATCACGAACTGGGCGCCGGATTGCTCGTGGAGCACGCCACCGATCGTCAACAGAGCAGCCTGGATCTGTATGCGTTTCCCGCGGTGGTAGGAGATCCGATCTACCGCCTCTCTCTGGATCATCAACGTTCACTCTCCGAAGGATGGACCGGCCGCGTCTCGGTGGACTACTCACGGTCCGGAGACACATCTTCTTTCACATACTCCGGGAGGACGGAGGGCCCTCTCGGAGACTGGTCGCTCTCGGCCGGCGCAGTCCGCACTTGGAGCGAGCAGGACGACCGGGTCACCCAGCAGCTTCCAGACCTCTCTCTGACGGGTCCGCCCCTTACCCTCTCTCTCATCACCCTCCGCCCCACCTTTCAGGTCGGCATCGTCCGTGAGTGGACGGCAGGCCAGCTCTCCTCCGAAGCTCCCCGTTGGATGGGCAGGATCCGTGCGAACACGAAGGAGTTCCGAGTCTTCGGAGCCGAGCTCAGCTCCTCTGCCTCCCTGACCTCGATCTACTACGCCGGCTCCGAGCATCGTCTGAGAACCTCGCTTTCCGTTGACCTGCCCGTTCGATCCGATCCTCTGTTCTTCCAGTATCAAGGAACGTTTCTCTCCGGTGAGTCCCCGTTCCAGTTCGACCAGGTGGAGTCTCGCTCCCACATCGCGTGGGAAGTACGAACCACCGGATCGCTCGATGTCGCCCTCGAAGGCGGGTTCGACCTGATCCTCTCCCAACCCGATCCGTGGGTGATCCGTATCCGATGGGGTGACTCGCTCTCGGTTCGCGCCACCTTCACGTACGATCTTCTGATATCCAGCCCCCTCGAACTCTCGATACGCAGCGAATGGGAGGGTCCTCGCAGCCGCGCACATCTCACCCTCTCCTATGATGCGCTCCACAAACGATGGAACCCAATCCCGTTTACGCTGTCGACAGAGACCGATCTCTCTCGCCTGGAGTTCTCAGGCTCGATCCGCGACGGTCGCCTACAGTCATTGACGACAGACTTCTCTTTGAGCACCCCGTCCGGGTGGGGGGGCACCGCGACGGTCGCCTATCCGTCCTCGAACGCGTCGCCGATCAGTCTCGAGAAGGCAGGCATCTTCAAGGACATCGCCGGCTGTCTACGCATCGGCCTGGAACGAAACGGGGGTGCAACATGGATCTACGGATCGATTCTTGCCTTTCCCCAAGCCGTGTTCCGCTATGCACCGCAGGCATCCCAGGTACAAGTGGGAATCTAGACAGGGTATAATCCCTTCACACCGACTCCGAAGGAGGCATCATGACCAGCCCCGACCTCTCTGCCATCGTCTACGTACTGATCGGTATCATCCTCGTTCTCACGATCTTCACCGGCCAGTGTGGCGGCGGATCCTGCGGGTAGACCGACAGATCCCGGGATGACTCCCGCCCACTCCGCGTCCACCGGTCCTTGAACGGACGCTCTGGATCGGTGGACAGGCAGCGCGCGCCTTTGACTGAATCCTGTTCCGGTCTCGCTCAAGTTGTAACTTGAGATCCAACCATCCTCCGGGCCTGGGAATCCTTCCTCGGAGCCCCTATGATCCCCTCATGCACATCGGAATCGCTCAGACATCGCCGGCCTTTGGGCGCGTGGAGCAGAACCTCGCGGACGCGATCGACCTGATCTCTCGGGAGCATGCAGACGTCTGGGTATTGCCCGAGCTGTTCTCCACCGGATATCAGTTCCTCTCCGCACGCGAAGCACGCGAGCTCGCCGAACCGATTCCTGACGGGCCGACGACACAAGCCCTGGCGCGTCATGCCGTCGATCGACAGTGCGCGGTGGTTGCCGGTCTCGCCGAGAGCGACGGATCGAAGACATACAACGCCGCAGTCCTGATCACGCCAACCGGAGCAGCTGTCGTCTACCGAAAGATCCACTTGTTCTACAAGGAGAAGGAACATTTCTCCCCCGGGAATCACCGGTTCGCCGTGCACTCCGTGGGCCCCCTCCAACTGGCGATGATGATCTGTTTCGACCATCTCTTCCCGGAATCGGCCCGTTCTTTGGCCCTGCTCGGCGCAGAGATCATCGCACACCCCGCCAACCTCGTGCTCCCGGATCTGGCTCAGCGCACGATGTCGGTTCGTGCGCTGGAGAACGGCGTCTATACCGCCACCGCCAACCGGGTCGGCATGGAGTCTCGCGGAGGCGAGCCCCTACAATTCACCGGGCAGTCGCAGATCGTCTCCCCGGACGGCAGCGTCCTGATACGGCTATCCCCAGAGGTCATCGATGCTGCCGTGATCGAGATCGATTTGTCGGCCGCGCGAGACAAGCAGATCACCCCACACAACGACAAGCTGGGAGACCGTCGTCCCGAGATGTACGTGAACGGGTCGTGAAAACCGTATCACCACGATTCTGCATAAGGAGGAGTCACATGCCGAACATAGGCGAGAGATCAGAGAAGACGTGGGTCGTCTCTCCACAGCATTTGGCCAGCAGCTTCGGATCCGGCTTGGCAGATGTATTGGCCACTCCGGTGCTGATCGGCTTCTGCGAAGAGGCTTGTCGCAGCCTGGTCGATCCGTTCTTGGGTGCCTCACAGCAGACGGTGGGGACGTCCATCCAGTTCGAGCATACCGCGGCCACGCCCGCGGGGATGACCGTGACGATTGAGGCCTCGATCACCCAAATCGAGCGACGTAAGTACACGTTCCAGGTCGTGTGTCGAGACGATCACGAGCCGATCGGTCATGGAACGCACACTCGGTTCGTCGTCGACACCGATCGATTCGCCGCCGGCGTCGAACGCAAGCGTCCAACCGAGACGCCAACGGACGCTCGGCAGGACTCGGGGTAACCTGCGAGTCGCTCGCGCCTGCGACGTCTCACATGGGAACCTCACCTGCTCTTCACAGGAAGCTCACAATTCAGGCACATGCTGGTACCAGAAACGCCGCTCTTCCGCTAAACCTCCTTGCGGATAGCCACCATACAAGCTGGGGAGGATCCAAGAATCCTCCCCAGCTTGACGTAACCGGCAGCGTTACGCCCCCTGGCATTGCGTTACCCTCCGCCGACAGGCGGAAGAATCGTGAGGCGGTCACCGCGGCGAAGTCGGGTACGAAATCCCTCTTGCGCCTGCACATGGACGCCGTTCACCAACGCCTGGATGTGGCGATGAACTCGCTCCCTGTCGTCGAACACATGCAGCCGAAACGTGGCGTATTGATCGGCCAGCGCACGCAGCGCGTCCAGAACCGTGCTCGCCTCGGGGAGCACGATCAGACGGTATGAGCTCTCCATCTCCCGCTTGAAGGAGAAGGCGATCTCTACATGGATCCTCATTCCTCTCCGATCAATCGCCTTGAGATCCGGTTGTGCTGAGGAATCTGTTCGTAGACAGACTCATTCACCAATCGTCCGTTGCGCACACGCCACCGTCCGTTGACCATGGCGAAGTCCACTCGATCCGCCGCGCAATGGACCACCGCCGCCACGGGGTCTGCCTGCGCGCCCGCAAAGGCAATCTCCGTCAGATCGAACCCGATCAGATCGGCCGCCTTGCCCTCCTCGATCGATCCGATCTCATCTTCCCGACAAAGAACACGCGCGCCGCCCAGGGTGGCCATCTCCAACGCCTCCCGGGCGCTCAGTGCATCCGCGCCGTACTGAACCCGTTGGAGCAACAACGCTTGTCGTACCTCTCGAATCATGTTCGATGTGTCATTGGAGGCCGATCCGTCCACCGCCAGCCCGATCCGGATCCCCTTCCCCTTCATCTCCACGACGCGGGCGATCCCTGAGCCCAGCGTCATGTTCGAGCTGGGGCAGTGCGCCATGCCCACCCTGGCCGCGGCCAGCTTCTCGATGTCCTGGTCTGATAGCACCACTAGATGAGCGAACCACACGTCGTCCCGCAGCCATCCGAGATCCTCCATCAGGTCCACCGGTCGACGACCGAACCGACGGAGGCAGTACGCTTCCTCATCCCGCGTCTCCGCAAGATGCGTATGAAGGAGCACATCGTACTCCTCCGCCAGCGTGACCGACTCCCGCATGAGATCCAGAGTCACGGAGAACGGAGAACACGGTGCCAGAGCGATGCGCACCATGCCGAACGGCTCAGCGTCATGGTGGCGCTCAATCATCCTCTGACAGTCTCGAAGGATCTCCTCTTCACTTTGCACCACGGAGTCGGGAGGCAGCCCACCGTCCTTCTTCGAGAGAGACATCGAGCCCCGCGTCGGATGAAATCGAATCCCGGCTTCTCGCGCCCCCTCAATATCCGCCTCCAGCATGTTTCCTGCCCCTTGCGGATAGAGGTAGCAGTGATCGGTCGTTGTCGTGGCCCCGGAAAGGAGGAGTTCGGAACACGCAACCGTCGATGCCGTGCGCATCGCCTCCGCGTCGAGATGTTTCCACCGCTCGTATAGGAAGACCAACCACGGAAACAGCTCAGCATCGGAGGCCCCCGGCACGTTCCGGAACAACGATTGATAGAGATGATGGTGCGTGTTCACGAAACCGGGCAATAGGAGCTTGCCCTCACCCTCCACGACCTCATCGGCAACGAGGTTCTCTGCGTCCGAGCCGACGCGTACAATGCGATTGTCCTCGACGAGAACGAAGCCTCGGCGGATCTCACGACCCGCCGAGTCCATCGTGGCCACAACATCGAAGTTTCGGAACAGAATACGGCGGGTCATGCGGACAGATCGAGGCTGCCCGCTGCCTCAAGAAACGCGGCCAGAAGCTGAATGCACGCTTCGATGTCCGTCTTGTGTGCCGTCTCAATGACGGAGTGCACATACCGGGTGGGAATGGAGATCGTGATCACGGCCGCGCCGTCGTTGGCCAGCTGCAACCCACCGGCGTCGGTCCCGCCTCGGGGAAGAATCTCCATCTGATAGGGAATACTGCGTTCCTCGGCCAGCCGCTTCATCGCACGCACCAACCCGGGGTGTGAGATCGAGGCGGAGTCCTTGACCTTGATCGCGGCCCCTCGCCCCAGCTGCGTGATCTGATCCTGCTCCGGGACACCCGGTGTGTCCGCGGCCACGGTGACGTCCAACGCAATACCGATATCAGGATCCAGTGCCTGTCCCGCCACGCGGGCTCCGCGGAGCCCCACTTCTTCCTGCGTGGTTCCCACCAGGAAGATGTCACACGTCGGGTTGGTCGCGCGCTTCAGCGCTTCGATCCCCACGTAGACCCCCAGTCGATCGTCGAGCGCCTTTCCGGACACAATGTCGCCATACTGCAGGAATTCTTGCAGAAGCGTGACCGTGTCTCCCACCGCAACTCGCGTCTTCACCTGCTCGGGAGCAAGTCCAAGGTCAACGGACAGATCCTTGATCTCCAAGGGCTTCTTTCGTTCCTCTTCCGTGAGGATGTGTGTCGCCTTCCGGCCGATACAGCCGATGAGATCTCCGTCCTTCGTGTGTACCCGCACACGCTGGGAGACCAACGTAACCGGATCGAATCCGCCCATCGGCTCGATCCGCAGAAACCCAGAGTTTTCATCGACATGACGTACCAGGAAACCGATTTCATCCATGTGTCCGGCGATCACGACAACCGGACCCTCGCCGCACTTGTGCGCGATGAGATTGCCCAGGGCATCGACCTCCATGGTGTCGACGTGTCCCTCCAGGGCTTCCGCCACAATCGCACGTACGGACGCCTCGTAGCCAGGAATCCCAGGAGCTTCACTCAGCTTTCGCAACAGTTCCATTCTGCCTCCTCAGCGCTCTTGGCCTGTAGCCCATAGTGTAGCCCCTACGCCCCCGTCTGCAATTTCCATCTTCTGGAACGGCGTGCCGAACGCTTGATCCCTCGCATTCCACCTGGGTACACTGCAGTATGATCCCTCTTCGTGATCTGCTTCCCAGCCGGCGACTTCCGGTCGTCACGTACGCTCTCATCGTGATCAACCTTCTGGTCTTCGCCGTTCAGGGGTACTTGGGGTCGCAGCCTCCTCTGCGACAGGACTGGAGCGACTCCCGCGCAGCCTGGCATGAAGAGGGCCTCCAGCCGCCGCCCATCCTCGATCCTCGGTACCCACTGCTGACGGGTCAACACACCCTGCAGTCAGGACGGCACGATCTTTACGGCATTCTCCGCGACGACTGGCTTCGCACCCAGTACGGACTCGTGCCCAGCGAGCTGCTCGCCGGAGAGGATCTACCCCCGACCACTCACGTATCGATCGGGTGGACCCTACTCACCTCCATGTTCCTCCATGCCGGGCTCCTCCACGTTCTGGGCAACATGCTCTACCTATGGATCTTTGGGGACAATGTCGAAGATGCGATGGGGCCGATCCGCTACCTCATCTTCTATCTTCTCTGCGGCCTGGTCGCCGCCTTCGCGCAGATCCTCGCCGATCCGGCAAGCTCGATCCCCATGGTCGGCGCCTCCGGAGCCATCGCCGGGGTCCTCGGCGCCTATCTCGTGCTCTACCCCCACGCGCGTGTCATGACGTTGGTCCCGCTGTTCTTCTTCCTCCGGTTGGTTGTGGTCCCCGCTTCCTTCCTGCTCGGCTTCTGGTTCGTCTACCAGCTGATCGCAAGTGCCGCCGCCACGGGCAGCTCGGGGGGCGTCGCGTTCTTTGCGCACATCGGCGGCTTCGTCGCCGGTCTGTTCTTGGTCACCCCGTTCCGTCACCGCCAGTTCCCTCTCACGCTCTGGAGCATGCTTTGGAGGCGACATGGTTCCTATCGGTAGTGCGGCCCGTTGTCCCCTTCCACCCCGCCATCAGGCTTCACAATGCAGGACGGAGCGGGTAAGATGACGAAGGTTCCAGAACAACCGCCAAAGGAGTGATGATTCATGAGACAGGGTGTCCTCTTTCTATCGACTGCACTCATGCTCTTGCTTGTTGCCGCCACTGCCATTGCGGGGGATCGCATGCCCCATGGCCCCATTGCCATCACCAGTGACTATGAGTTCACGCCGCAGAACGGTGTCTGCTCAGGAAGCGGCGCCACAGACGACCCTTACATCATCGAGAACTGGATCATCGACGCCGGCGGCCACGACTATGGGATCCTGATTCGCGGAACGACCCGGGCATTCGTGATCCGAAACGTCGAGATCAGCGGCGCCGCAAAGTCCGCTATCTACTTCTCCTATGTCAAGCACGGGACAATCATCGATTCGATCCTCAAGGGGAACTGGACGGGGATCACCCTGAGCTTCTCCTCGCTGAACCGTATCTCAGGAAACACGCTCGCCAGCAACGGCGAAGGGCTCCGGCTGTATTTCTCGTCCCGGAACCAGGTGTTGGAGAATGAGTTCTCACAAAACGACACCGCGCTTTGGTTCGACGCGTCCAATGCCAACACGGTCATGAGAAACATCCTCAAGGGCGGGTACACGGGCGTCTACCTCACACTCGGATCAACAGAGAACGTCCTGGCAGGGAATGCTTTCGTGGACAACATCCGTCATGCCTATGCCGATGCCGTCAACCACTGGGACGAGGAACAGCGCGGCAACTACTGGTGCGGCTTCCGAGCCATCGATGCGGACGGCGACGGCATCTGGGACGCCGCCTTCGCGATCGAAGGCGAAGGGAACCATGATCGGTATCCGCTGTGCAGGCATCCTTGGGTTCCGGAGGAGCCCCCGGCAACCTGCGGAGGGTGACCGACGGTCGGTTCCCTACGCGCCAGCATGGCGGAAATGGCGCCCTCGCTCAGAGCAGAGGCGAAAACCGGTTCTGCTGCCAGTAGTCGTCTCTCATCCTCTCGTCCTCCCGTAGCAGGAGGCGATAGTGTCCCTCCTCCCACGCTGCCAGGTCTTGGAAGAATGTCCGAATCGCCCCCGCGGGGACTCCTTCTGCGTCTCGTGTGTACTGTTCAAACGACTGCTTCTCCAGAAGCAGACCGATCGACAAGGCCGCCATCTCGAGATGGCGGCCCTGGAGTCTCCTCCGAAACCGCTCGGAG
Source organism: uncultured Thermotogae bacterium (assembly GCA_964593295.1). Lineage (GTDB taxonomy): Bacteria > Bipolaricaulota > Bipolaricaulia > UBA7950 > UBA9294 > SPBW01. Next base: position 20,866 of record CAZQHD010000018.1, read on the forward strand.
AAGATGCCGTTCGTCTCGGGCGGCTGCCATGGCTCTTGCCATGACTGTGTCGCGTCCCACGACCCGGAGTCAAGAACGGACTGATACTCCTGCTGCAGCACCTCGAAGTGACGCTTCTCCTCCGCCGCCAGGTGATGGAATACCTTCGCGGCCTGCGGGTCCTCGGTCTGCCCAGCGGCCATGTTGTAGAACTGATACCCGTCACGCTCAGACAGCATGGCCCGTTGAAGAGCCTTGAGCAGATCATCCATGGTGCCCACACTCCTTTCCACAAGCTCAGGGTAGTCGCTTTGCGTCGCCATCACAACAGTTGATTCCTCGCGCCCCCCGGCTACACTCAGCTCAACGTAGCTCCGGAAAGGATACCATGGTACCAGAACGATTCTCCGACCGAATGCGCGGCGAGCCCCTTCCGTACCCCCTCCTTCATGTGCCCGTGACTGATCTGCGCGACGGGCAGGCTGTGAACCAGTGTTTTCTCGTCAAGTCGAAATCTCAGCGCTCCACACGAACAGGGGATCCGTACTTGGAGATCACCCTGGGCGATCGCACCGGAACCATCGCCGGACGAGCGTGGGCCGAGGCAACGCATCGATACGCATCCCAGTTCAGCGAAGGAGAGTTCGTGTACGTTCAAGGTCGCGTGGAGACCTATCGTGGGCATCTGCAGATCATCGTCGAATCGATCCGCCGGTTGCCCACGCACGAGAAGGAGGCTGGCCAGCTCCCTGGGTTCGATCCGTCACTTCTGGTCTCCACATCCATCCGCGACATCGCCGAGATGGAGGCTGAGCTCGCATCTCTTGTGGAGGCCATCCAGCCCGAAGAGCTGTGCCTGCTTGTGCGGACACTGCTGGACCGACATCGAGACCGCTTCGTGGAGTATCCCGCTGCGGCGTCGAAGCATCACGCGTACCTGGGTGGGCTGTTGGAGCACACCCTGGAGGTCGCCCACGGGGTATCATCGTTTACCCAACAGAATCCTTGTTTCGGTCTGCACCACGGTCTGGCAACCGCTGGCGCCATCCTCCACGACATCGGGAAGATCATTGAGCTGGAGAACCCGATCGCCGCCACGTACGGATTCGAAGGTCAGCTGATCGGCCACCTCCTGCTGGGGCGCGATATGGTGCGTGACGCGGCCAGGGAGATTTCCTGGTCGGACGATCGGCTGCCGCGCCTGCTGGAGCACATTCTGATCGCCCATCACGGCGAATTGGAGTACGCTGCTGCCATGGTCCCGAAGACGCCGGAGGCGATCGCCGTCTACCACTTCGACAACCTCTCCGCGAAATTGAACATGGTTCGCATGCACATCCAAGCGGACCTCGCCGAGGGCGAGTTCACCGATTGGGAGAGGACGCTTGAGCGTCGATTCTTCAAGGGGCTGGACGGGTAGCCGAGTCTCCCCGACCCGCAAGGGAGTGCGCACCGATCGTGCGGAAGGCCGCGATGTCAACACGAACGAAACGAACGGTACAAGGGCTTCTGGTTCTCCTCTCGTTTCTCTTTGTCGCCTGCCTGTGGCCCCTCTTGGGCAGCATCCACCAGATCGAGTTTCTTCCCGCACAAAGGTTCTCCGCGCCCCCCACTGTCCCGTCTCACGGCGACAGTTCGTGGACCGCGGTGATCAACGCCCTGCTCTTCGGGCTGTTCCTCCTCATCGCCGTCGGTGTGCTCTACTTGCTGTCTCGCGTGACGCGACGGACGGCCTGGCGAGCGGCGTTCATCCTTCTGCTGGGGATCCTGTTCATCGCACTCACTGCATCACACCTCAGCACGTTCCTGCTCAACCTCTTCTCCAAGCAAGACGTCGCCCCCTTCGATCGTCCTCTCCTATCCCTTTCTGAGCCTTCGGGAACCCCCACCACAGCATCGGACAAAGACAGGCTCATTCTCCAGCCGGTGGACGCCCCCTCGGAACGCTCCCGGTTCGTCGATCTTCTGGTGGCGTTCTTGCTGGCAACGCTGACGCTTGCGCTCACAGCCGCGATCGTGGCGTGGAGCCTCTCCAAGTTCCGCCCGCGTCGCCCTCGGCTCAGCGAGGACGCACGGCTGATCCAAAGCCTGTCAACCGCGGCCCATCGGCTTCGGGACGGCGACGATGTCTACGGCGTCGTGCTTCGCTGCTACCAGGAGATGCTTCGTCTCTTGAGCCAGGAGCAAGGCATCAATCCCACATGCCTCACCCCCAGAGAGTTCGTCCGCCGTCTTCCGACCACCCGCCTCTCCACAGAGCAGATCCGAGAGCTGACCTCGCTGTTCGAGACAGTGCGATACGGGAGCAGAATCGATGACCGGTTTTCCGACCGCGCGCTCGCGTGCCTGACCTCCATCGAGGAGACCCATGCCTCGGCCATCGCTTGAAACGATGCGCCGCTTGCCCCGGATCCTGTTTGCTCTCGCAGGCCTTGCAACGGTCGGGCTTACGCTGTTGCTGGTCTTCCACCCAGCGCTCCGGGCCGTCGCGCTTGAGCCCTGGACGGACAGGCTCCACGCCGCACGTCGAGCGCTTCGACTGGCCTCCCAGAGAGGCCAGTGGACGGGTGTCATCGCCCTCCTGTTCATCGCGGTCGGCGCGTGGACTCTCGCCGTGGCCGCGCGGTGGTTCCCCGAACAGCGTACTGACCGGAACGCTTCTGCGGGTCGGTACGCAGGGCACGGCGCCTCGGTCGAAGCGCTGGCCGACCTCCTGAAAGAGGCGGCCCGCAGCCCGCTCAAACGAGCGCGTGTCGCTGCTCGGCTGCAGGATCTGGCGGCTCGCAGCCACGCGGTCCGACACCGTGTATCCATCGGCGAATCAAGAAGGCAACTGGCCTCGGAGCATGGAGATCTCGATTCCTCGGCACGCGCGCTTCTATTCGCGACGGGCACGGCCAAGCTCTCCGGCGCCCAGTTTCGCACTGAAGTGGAACGCATCCTCACGATCATCGAACGTCTGTACAAGGAGGTGTAGGTGGATCAGGAGTACGTCTGTCGGCAATCCAGCACGATTGTCGCCGAGGTTTCGCGAGCCGTCGTCGGGAAAGCCGATCGACTCAACCACGTCATGGCCGCCATCCTGGCCGGAGGCCACATCCTCTTTGAGGACTACCCAGGACTCGCCAAGACCTTGATCGCGCGATCCTTTGCGCAGGTCCTCGGCGTCGAGTTCAAGCGGATTCAGTTCACCCCGGATCTACTCCCCACGGACATCACGGGATCGCACATCTTTCACCGCGAGCGAGGGGAGTTCGTGCTGTCACCAGGCCCTGTGTTCTCCCATGTGATCCTGGCGGATGAAATCAACCGAGCCACGCCCAAGACACAGTCCGCACTGCTGGAAGCGATGCAGGAGGGCCAGGTCTCGATCTCTGGAGACACACGCCCGTTACCACAGCCGTTCGTTGTGATGGCGACCCAGAATCCGATCGAATATGAGGGGACCTTTCCACTCCCCGAAGCCCAGATGGACCGTTTCATGATTCGTCTCTCTGTGGGATATCCCACAGAGGCAGAGGAGATCGAGATCCTTCAGCGTCGCCTTGACCGGCGAGACGATGAGGTCCGGCTGATCGCCTTGTCCTCAGCCGAGGAGCTCCTCGCCATGCGCGCGGCGGTGGAGGCCGTTCGCGTCCACCCTGATCTGGAGAAGTACATCGTCTCCCTGGTTGCGGGCACGCGAAGTCATCAGAGCACCTACGTAGGCGCCAGCCCCCGCGGATCCCTCGCCCTGGTGAAGCTCGCCCGCGCCCAAGCAGCCCTCGAAGGCCGAGAGTTCGTGATCCCCGACGATATCAAGACGTTCGCCGTACCCGCCCTCGCCCATCGCCTCATCCTCAACCCGGAGCTGTGGTCGAGACGAGTCACGGAGGCGGATGTCGTGCGCAGTCTGCTCACGAGCACGCCTGTCCCGAAGGTCTCCTAAGCTCGATGCCCAGGCGAACGTTCCTGCCCCTCCTGATCGGCCTGCTCCTCCTCTTCGTGGGCCTGCTGCGAGTCGACGGGGGCATCGTCGCCCTGTCCGTGCCACCGCTTCTGCTCTCTCTCTTGACATCCGCTGCTCTGCACGGGGGCGTGTTCCCCTCGGTCGAAGCCCAACGAACGCCCAGTCGGTTGCGCACCTCAGAAGGGGAGGAGGTCACGATCGACCTCCGGGTCACCGCCCAGATCCAACATCCCCTTCGCGGCAGCATGGTTTCCCTCCATGATCCGCTCCCCCCCGGTGCGCGCTGGATCGAGGGAGAGAACGCTTACATCGGCCCCCTCCAC